>NZ_JAMYMF010000024.1:0-119559 GCF_040318415.1 Mesorhizobium sp. M1163
CTCGTATGCCGGCTATGAAGGTGAAGTGAAGCGTGGCGCCTTCGCCGGTGTACCGCATGGCCAACTCGAGGCGGCCCGCGCTTTCGGCATGAGCCGTTGGAAAATCTTCAGGCGAATATGGCTCCCGCAGGCGATCAGCCGGGCGCTGCCGACGCTGGCGGGTGAAACCGTTCTCCAGCTGAAAGCAACACCGCTGGTGGCAACGATAACCATGGTCGACATCTATGCCGTAGCCTCGCGGGTGCGCCAGGATCTCTTCGTCACCTACGAACCCTTGCTGCTTCTGGCGTTGGTCTATATGTCCATCACCGGTATCCTGGTGTTCGGCTTCCGCCGGCTCGAGGCGCGGATCCCGAGCAAGCTAGGCTAAAGCTGTTAAAGTCGCGAATTCAGGGCAGCTACAATGCAACTCAGTCTCGACCAGGCGACAGGGCTGTGCCGGATGGCCGCACTTGGCGCCGGCGCCAACGAAGAGGCGGCGCAGTCACTGGCTGCCTCGATCGTCGCGGCCGAGGCTGAAGGACTGTCGACCGTCGGGCTGTCGCATTTCATTGATTATCTCGAAGCGCTGGAAGCCGGCCGTATCGACGGCAATGCCGATCCTGTCATCACCAGGCCAGCGCTCGCGGTTTATCTCTCCGATGCCCGCGGCGGACTGGCGCATACCGGTTTCGACCGCACGATCGATGACCTCGCCAAGGCGGCGCGGCTGTTCGGCGTTGCCATCTTTTCGCAGAAGAATGCCTATACGTGCGGCGCGCTCGGCTATTTCACCGGACGGCTGGCCGCGCAGGGATTGGTGTCGTTCGCCGCGACCAACGGCCCGGCCGTGCTTGCCGGCTCGGGCTCGGTCAAGCCGGTCTACTGCACCAACCCGATGTCCTTTGCCGCACCCGCCGCGGACGGGGCGCCGCTGGTCATCGACCAGTCGTCGAGCGCCACCGCCTTCGTCAACATCCGCAAAGCCGCCGAGGATGGCAAGAAGATCCCCGAAGGCTGGGCACTGGACGCCAGCGGCAATCCAACCACGGACCCGGCAGCCGCCATGAAAGGCGCCATGCTTGCCTTCGGCGGCCAGCGCGGCGCCAACATCGCGCTGATGGTCGAGGTACTGGCTGCGGGCCTGTCGGGCGCCAACTGGTCCCTCGATGCGCCATGGTTCAGTGGCGGGCCGGACAGTCCGGGAACCGGCCTGTTCGTGCTCGCCGTCGAGCCCAAGCTGCTCGATCCGGACTTCGAGAAACGGATGAAGGACCAGCTCGACCGGTTGCGGCGGCGCTATGGCGTGCATGTGCCGGGGCTTGCCCGGGCCGAGGCCGCGGAGAAGGCGGCGGCGCGCGGCATAAGCGCGCCGAAAGCCGTGGTGCAACGCATTTCCGAATTCGCCGCGCGCTATTCGTCCTGAAGAAATTCGTTTGTCCGATGAGCGGCTGAGGAGGCCGGCCGATCCGGCAGCGCGAGCCTACTTCCCGCAATAATGATCGTTGATGACGTTCGCCGCATTCGCGTCCGGTCCTACCCTGTTGTAGGAGCAGGGTTCGGCGGCCGTCGTGAACAGGTGGTTGTCATAGTAGCGCGGGCCGCCGAACAGAATGTCGATGATGTCTCCGTTGGCCGGAACGTAGCGTTCGGGTTGAGCTTGGTGGTGATGCCGGTTTGCCGCGAATGCCGAGGCACCAATGCTGCAGCCTGCTGCGAAAGCCAGAGCGAAGAGCGCAACGCGTTTTGTCGTCATCGGCAATATCCTCCATTCGGAATCAAACCATACATCTAAAATCGCCGGCCGAACAAAGGTTCCTGTTTCGAATGGAGTTGCCGCAAAGCCGGGCGGCGGCGGCGTTTACTGCCATTTCGAACGGATATCAGAAATCATGCTTCAACAATGCCGGGCGACCGATGGTCGCCCTTTGCCTTTGGCGCGAAACCGACTATGAAACGGCTTCAATCAAGCCCATGTGGATAGCCCGCCGGAGCCAGCCATGACCGAAATCCTGCAGACCCCAAAGCTCGTCGTCGTCTTCGGCGGCTCCGGCTTTGTCGGTCGTCATGTCGTGCGGGCGCTGGCCAGGCGCGGCTACCGCATCCGGGTCGCCTGCCGTCGGCCCGATCTCGCCGGCCACCTGCAGCCGCTCGGCAATGTCGGGCAGATCCAGCCGGTGCAGGCCAATGTCCGGGTGCGCTGGTCGGTCGACCGCGCCGTGCAAGGCGCGGACCATGTCGTCAATCTGGTGGCGATCGCGCATGAGGCCGGCCGGCAGAAATTCACTGCCGTCCACGAGTTCGGCGCGCGTGCTGTCGCTGAAGCGGCGCGCGCCGTCGGCGCCGGCGTCACCCATATCTCGGCTCTGGGTGCGGATCTCCACGCGCAATCGGACTATGCGCGCACCAAGGCGCTTGGCGAAAAGGCCGTTCTTGAGACGGTCCAGGACGCTGTGATCCTGCGGCCATCGATCAATTTCGGGCCGGAGGACGGTTTCTTCAACCGCTTTGCCAACATGGCCCGCTTTTCCCCAGTCCTGCCGCTGATCGGCGGCGGTCAGACGAGATTCCAGCCGGTCTATGTCGGCGACGTCGCCGAAGCGGTGGCGCACTCGGTCGACGGCAAGGTCCAGGGCGGCCATATCTATGAGCTCGGCGGGCCGCAAGTGCTCACTTTCAAGGAATGCATGCAAGAATTGCTTGTTATCATCGAACGCAAGCGGTTTTTGCTGCCTATGCCGTGGTGGCTGGCGAACCTCCAGGCATCAATTCTCGGGCTGCTGCCCAATCCGTTGTTGACCAAGGACCAGGTCCTGCTGTTGCGCCAGCACAATGTCGTGTCGGATGCCGCCGTCAAGGACAACAGGACGCTCGCCGGCCTCGGAATCCAGCCACGGTCGATCGGAACCATCCTGCCCAGCTATCTCTGGCGCTACCGCGCCGCGGGCCAGTTCCAACGCAAGTCCGCCGCATAGTACCGGCGCGAATGGACGTTCAGCCGTTTACGAGGCGCGCCGGGTGACTTGCATCGGCAGCCCGCCTTGCGGTTGCGTCGTCAGCTTCTGCACCGGCCAGGGGCGGGTCTCCGCGGTGGTGTCGAAGCGGTAGCGCGACAGCATGATCGCCAACGCAATGATCGCCTCCTGCATGGCGAAGCTGGCACCGATGCAGACGCGGGGGCCGGCGCCGAACGGCAAATACTGGAAACGGTCGATCTTTTCGCGATTCCCCGGATGAAAGCGCTCCGGCATGAAAGCGTCCGGTCGGTCCCATAATTTCCTGTGGCGATGGACGACCCACGGCATCACCAGCACCGCGGCGCGGCGCGGTATATAGAGGCCGTTCCAGGTTTCGGGTTCGATCGGTTCGCGGTTGATCGACGGCGCCGGCGGATAGAGCCTGAGCGCCTCGTCGAAGGCGGCACGGGTCAGCGGCATGGCGTCGAGCCATTTCGTCGGGTCGGGCTCACGCGCCAGCACAGCATCGATCTCGTGCTCGATCTTTTCGCGCTCCCACGGCGCTTCGGCAAGGCAGTAGAGCGTCCAGCCGAGCGCCCTGGCTGTAGTCTCATGGCCGGCGCCGATGAAGGTGATGATGTTGTCCTCGACCTCGGCCCGGGTCAGCCCGCCCGGTCCCTCCGCCTTCAGCAGCAGCGTGAGAAAATCCTGCGGCACCGTGTCCGGAGCGCGCCTCAGCCGCGCCTCGCGCATCTGCACCGTGTCGGTTACGATCTTGCGGAAGTAGGCCATGGTCTTGCGGCCGCGGATGCGCGTCAGGCGCGGCAGCCAGTCGGGCGCACGCAAAAGATCGAGCGGATCGACCCGGCCCATCGTCTCGAACAGGCGGTCGATCTCCTTGGCGAAGCTGCCCGGCTCGCCCGATATCTCGCCCGAAAACAGCGTCTCAGCCAGGATGTCGAAGGTGAGCAGCGTCATGTCGTGGGCGATATCCGACGTGCCACCTTGCTCGTAACGGGTGATGAATTCGAGCGTGCGTTTCAGCATCGGCTCGGCGAAACCGAAAATGTGACGCGGCGTGAATACCGGCGCCATCGCCTTGCGCGAACGCCGCCACACCTCGCCTTCGGCGGTCAGCAGCCCGTCGCGCAGGATCGGCCGCAGGATCTTCTGGCGCACCGTCGCCATCTTGTAGTTCTTGGCGTTGTCGACCAGCACATGGCGGATGAGGCCGGGATCGTTGGCGATGACCAGCGGCCCACCGACGCCGTTCACCGAAATCCAGGGCTCGTTGTAGGTCGCCTCGCCCCACAGTTCGAGCGGATTGCGATAGACGATGCGGATCATCTCCAGCGTCGAAGGCGGCGCGGTGCGCGGCTTCGGCGCCGGCGGGACGAAGGGGACGGGCTGACTGTCCATGGCTTGCTCCGCTGACCCCTCAATGTAGTGGCTGGCAAGGCAGGCGTCCATGTGATCGGACGGCAGGGCCGGCTAACAACACGAACGGGCGGCTTGCCCATGCCATAAAGAGATGGAATGCTCCGGGAAATGACCGGGCCGGGGCGGTTCGATTTGCGTCTTCTGTTTGCTTTGCTGCTGATCCTCTCGACGGCCTCCGGTGCCATGGCGGAGCGGCGCGTTGCGCTGGTCATCGCCGAGAACGACTACCGGCTGATCCGGCCGCTCGCCAATCCCGTCAATGACGGCGAGGTCATGGAAACGGTGCTGAGGAAGCTCGGTTTCGAGGTCTTCCTCGAAACCAACCGCGACCTGCGGCGCATGCGCCGGGCGCTCGACGATTTCCGCGAGGATGCTAAAGGCGCCGACGTGGCACTGGTGTTCTTCTCCGGCCACGGCGTCGAGATCGCCGGCGAGAATCGGCTCCTGCCGGTGGATGCAGACGCGTCGTCGCTCGCTACGCTGGAAGGGACCAGCCTGCCGCTGGAGGAGATCCGCGCGGCCGTCGCCGCCACCAGCAAGGTCGGACTGATCGTGCTCGATGCCTGCCGCAGCGATCCGTTTGCTGCCACGGGCGGCGAAGGCCGCGGCGCAACGGCGCTGGTAAAAGAGGTCAGCGACAAGGTCAGGCCGGGTCTTGGCCGCATCGGGCGGGCAGAAAACATCCTGTTTGCCTTCTCGGCGGCGCCCGGCGAGACCGCCTCGGATGGGACCGGCCAGAATTCGCCGTTCACCGCGGCGCTGACGAAATACCTCGGCACCGACGGTCTTGAGATCCGCTCCGTGCTGACGCTCGTGCAGCAGGAGGTCTACGATCTCTCGCGCGGCAGGCAATTGCCCTATGTCGAGAGCGGCCTGCCGCAGTTGTTCTTTGCCACGACAGCCAAGGAGAAACTGCCGGAGCGCGAACGCTTGTTGCTGGCCATGGCCGAGGTGACGCCCGCGATGCGTGGCGAGGTGGAAAAGATCGCCAGCGACGCCGACATGCCGCTGGCACCGCTCTATGGCGCGTTGATCAGTTCCGATGCCGGCCGCCTCTCCGCGGACAGTCTGAACGCCAGGCTGCGTGAGGCAGCCGACGCCTTCGTCAAGGTGCGGAGCGAAATGCAGACGCTTTCCTCCGACGATCTCAGAGTGGCAGCGTTGCGCCGGCAGGCGGAAGAGCAGCTTTCGCTGGGAGCGTTCGATGCCGCGCGGAAAAAGCTTGCCGAAGCAGCCGAGATCGACAATATCTCGCGCAACGCGCTGAAGGCCAATTTCGTCAGTCGCACGCTTTCCGAAGCCGCGACGCACTATTTGTCCGGCGGGGCAGCGCGCGCCGACCTCGACTACGCCACAGCCATCAAGGATTATGAATCCGTGCTCACGCTTTATGGCGAAGCCGGACAGGTGGTGCTGTCGCTCGACGACGCCGACCGCTTCATCCGCACGCTGGACGAGCTCGGCAAGCTCTATACCACGGTCGGCAACATCGATGCTGCTGGCCGCGCCTTCGAGGCGCTGCAAGCCGATCTCGAGCGGCGGTCGCGCCACGAAACCGATCCCAACGTGAAGCGCGACTTCGCCGTCAGCCACGTCAAGCTCGGCAACGTGCGGATGGCGCAAGGCAATCTGCCGGCAGCGCTGCAAAACTATGAAACGGCCAAGACCATTCTGCAGGACCTGACCGAGGCAGAGCCGGACAATCTGGAGTGGTTCGGCGACCTCGCCATGACCGACGACAAGATCGGTAACGTGCTGGCGACGCAAGGTGATCTGGCCGGCGCCGCACAGGTCTATCAGGAAAGCCTGTCGATCAAGAAACAGCTCGCTGCCGGAGAGCCCGACCGTGCCGAACTGCAGCGCGACCTGACCATCACCTATGATGAGATCGGCCACCTTGCCCATGTCGCAGGTCAACTGGACAACGCACAGGCGGCCTATCAAGAGAGCCTGAAGGTGCGGCTGGCGCTGGCGGCGGACAGACCGGGAGACGCCGATCGGCAGCGTGACGTCTCGGTCAGCCACGATACGATAGGCGACCTGCTGCGCGAACGCGGCGACGCCGCTGGGGCGCTGACGGCCTACAAGGAAGGCCTGGCGATCGTCAAGCAACTGGCGAAACGCGATCCGGACGACACCGAGCTGAAACGCGACCTGTCCGTCGGCAACGCCAAGGTCGGCAACGCGCTGAGCGACCAGCAGAATTGGCCGGCGGCACTTTCGGCTTATCGTCAGGCACTCTCGCAAGCCAGCGCGCTCGCCGCCGGCGACCCGAACAACACCGATTGGCAGCGCGACCTGTCCGTGTGCCTCGAGAAGGTCGCCGGCGTCCTGGCGATACAGGGCGACCACAAAGGCGCACTGAAAGCCTATCTGGACAGCTACGCGATTGCGGAGAGGCTGGCGAAGCTCGATTCCGCCAATTCCGACTGGCAGCGGGACTTGTCGATAACGCTGTCCGAAGTCGCCACGCTCCGCCTCAGGCAGCGCGACGTCAGGGGAGCCCGGCAAGCCCTTCAGGACAGCCTTGCCATTCGCGAGAAACTTGCCCAGTCAGATCCGGACAACGCCACCTGGCAGCGCGACCTGGTGGTTGCCTATATCGACTACGCCCAAGTCGCAAAGGACCCGAAAGCCGTCCTTTCCAAGGCACTCGACATGACGCTGGAGCTCGACCGGACCGGTCGGCTGGCGCCGCGATACAAGTTCATGATCAAGTTTTTGCGTGAGCGGCTGGCCAGGATCGAAGCCAGGCGCCGGTAGCGGGTTCACGCGACGGTCATTCCGTTCGGAAATGCCTGCAAACCTTGGAAAAACCGCCTTTTGCGCCTATATCTACGACATTAGGAATGCGCGATTCGACGCCGATTTTTCGCGCTCTGCACACGGCACCAATCAGACAGGTTTTCATGAGCGACCACACCGACATCGCCAACGGCGTTGAAGCCGAATACGGCGCCGATTCCATCAAGGTTTTGAAGGGCTTGGACGCCGTTCGCAAGCGGCCGGGCATGTATATCGGCGACACCGACGACGGCTCGGGCCTGCACCACATGGTTTATGAGGTGGTCGACAACGCCATCGACGAAGCACTGGCGGGCCATGCCGACCTGGTGACGGTGACGCTCAATCCGGACGGCTCGGTGACGGTCATCGACAATGGCCGCGGCATTCCGACCGATATCCACACCGGCGAAGGCATTTCGGCGGCCGAAGTGATCATGACGCAGCTGCATGCCGGCGGCAAGTTCGACCAGAACTCCTACAAGGTGTCGGGCGGCCTGCACGGCGTCGGCGTGTCGGTCGTCAACGCACTGTCGGCCTGGCTGAAACTGAAGATCCGTCGCAACGGCCAGATCTACGAGATGAGCTTCACGCATGGCGATGCCGACGCGCCGCTGCGCATCACCGGCAGTTATGAACAAGACAAGGTCCCCGGCACCTATGAAGGGCGCAGCGGCAGCGAAATCACGTTCTTGCCGTCGTCCGAGACCTTCACCATGGTCGAGTTCGACTATGGTACGCTGGAGCACCGGCTGCGCGAGCTCGCCTTCCTGAACTCCGGCGTGCGCATCGTTTTGACCGATGCCCGCCATGCCGACATCGTGCGCCATGAACTGCACTATGATGGCGGGCTGGAAGAGTTCGTCCGATATCTCGACCGAACGAAGAAGCCGTTGCTCGACAAGCCGATTTCGATCCGCGCCGAGCGCGACGGCATCACCGTCGAAGTCGCCATGTGGTGGAACGACAGCTACCACGAGAACGTGCTGGCCTTCACCAACAACATCCCGCAACGTGACGGCGGCACGCATCTCGCCGGTTTCCGGGGTGCGCTGACACGCCAGATAACCGGCTATGGCGACTCCTCGGGCCTGACCAAGAAGGAAAAAGTGGCGCTGATCGGCGACGATTGCCGCGAAGGCCTGACCGCGGTGCTGTCGGTCAAGGTTCCCGACCCGAAATTCTCCTCGCAGACCAAGGACAAGCTGGTGTCGTCCGAGGTTCGCCCGGTGGTCGAAGGGCTCGTCAACGAGGCGCTCGGCACCTGGCTCGAGGAGCACCCGACCGAGGGCAAGGCGGTCATCGAGAAGGTCATCCAGGCCGCTGCCGCGCGTGAAGCCGCGCGCAAGGCACGCGACATCACCCGCAAGAGCTCGCTCGGCGTCACCTCGCTGCCCGGCAAGCTGGCCGATTGCCAGGAGCGCGATCCGGCGAAATCCGAGATCTTCATCGTCGAGGGCGACAGCGCCGGCGGCTCGGCCAAGGGCGGCCGTTCGCGCCAGAACCAGGCCATTCTTCCTCTGCGCGGCAAGATCCTCAATGTCGAGCGCGCCCGCTTCGACCGCATGCTCGGCTCCGACATGATCGGCACGCTGATCACTGCGCTCGGCACCTCGATCGGCAAGGATGAGTTCAATGCCGACAAGCTGCGCTACCACAAGATCATCCTGATGACCGACGCCGACGTCGACGGCGCCCACATCCGCACCTTGCTGCTGACCTTCTTCTTCCGCCAGATGCCGGAACTGATCGAACGCGGTCATCTATATATCGCGCAGCCGCCGCTCTATAAGGTGACACGAGGGAAGAGCTCGCAATATATCAAGGATGAAGCCGCCTTCGAGGAATTCCTGATCGGCTCGGGGCTGGAAGAAGCGTCGCTTGCGCTCAGCACGGGCGAGGTGCGGGCCGGACACGATCTGCGCAGCGCCATCGACGATGCCCTGGCTGTCCGCCAACTCATCAACGGATTGCATACGCGCTACAACAGTGGCGTGGTGGAGCAGGCAGCGATTGCCGGCGCGCTCAACCCCGAAATCTTCACCGACCTCGGTCGCGCCAACGAGATGGCCGAGCGCGTTGCCCGCCGTCTCGACATTATCGCCGAGGACACCGAGCGCGGCTGGACAGGCCGCATGTCGACCTCCAACGAGGGCGTCGGCGGCTATGTATTCGAGCGCACGGTGCGCAGCGTCAAGGAGTTCGCGCATCTCGACCTGGCGCTGATCAATTCCGCCGACGCACGCCAGCTCGACCGCTATGCGCCGCGCCTGGCAGAAATCTATGGCGAGCCGCCGGTGCTGCGCCGCAAGGATGTCTCCGAAACAATTTCGGGGCCGCTGGCACTGCTCAATGCCGTGTTTGCCACCGGCCGCAAGGGTCTGACCATGCAGCGCTACAAGGGCCTTGGCGAAATGAACGCCGAGCAGCTCTGGGAAACGACGCTCGACCCGAATGTGCGCTCGCTTTTACAGGTCAAGGTCAATGACGCGACTGACGCGGACTCACTGTTTTCGCGACTGATGGGCGACGAGGTTGAGCCAAGGCGCGAATTCATCCAGGAAAACGCGCTGTCGGTCGCCAATCTGGACATCTGAGCCGCCATCCAGAATACCCAGCCTGCAGGCATGAAGTGCATTGGTGCATCTTGGCGCACCGACGCCGACTGCTGCACCGCAACAAAGATCACCGAGGATCTCCCGGAACGGAAAGTCTTTCAAGGCATTGTAGTTGATCACAATCGCCGCAGGAGGCATTCATGGGACGTGGCATTTTGCTCTGGCTTCTCGGAGTCCCGATTCCGATCATTATTCTGATTCTGCTTTTTGCAAGGTAGGAGGCTTCCATGCCGTCCACCCTAACGACTACCGAGGTTTCCGCACCGACGGAATCCTCATCCCCCGCCGTCAGCTGGGGACCAATCGTCGCCGGCGCCTTTGCTGCGTCGACACTTACCTTCATTTTGATGCTGCTCGGGTCCGGGCTTGGGCTGAGTATGGTGTCGCCATGGTCCGGCTCGGGTGCGTCAGTCACCACTTTCGCCGTTTCCACCGCCGTCTGGCTGATCATTGTGCAGTGGCTGTCATCGGCCCTCGGCGGCTACCTTGCCGGGCGCCTGCGCACCAAATGGGTTGGTATCCACACCGATGAAGTCTTCTTCCGCGATACCGCTCACGGCTTCCTGGCCTGGGCGCTGGCGACGCTGCTCGTCGCCGGCGTGCTCGGCACGGCGCTTTCGGCCGCGATAGGTACCGGTGTCCAGGCCGCTTCGACTGTGGCATCCGGCGCGGCAATGGGCGCTTCGGCAGGTGCTGCTGCAAACGCTGGTGGCGCCTCGACTGACAACGCCACATCGTATTTCGTCGATACGCTGTTCCGCCCGGCCGATCCGGCAAGGCTCGCTGCCGCCAATCCGGAGAGCGACGCCGCGGCAACGGCGCAGGCATCGCGCATTCTGATCGCGAGTGCCGCAGCAGGCGAAATATCGGCCGACGACAAGACCTATCTGTCGCGGCTGGTGGCCGCCCGCACAGGCCTGTCCGAAGCCGATGCCACCGCTCGCGTCGATGCGGTAATCGCCAAAGCGCAGGAGGCCAAGGTCAAGGCCCAGCAGGCGGCCGACACCGCCAGAAAGGCAGGCGCCACCTTCTCACTGATTGGCGCGCTGTCGCTGGTCGTCGGGGCTTTCATTGCCAGTGCGGCTGCAGCACTTGGCGGCAGGCAGCGCGACGACGAGGAAGCGATTTTCCTGACCAATCGTTGATCGGCGCCTAAGCGAACTCGGTCCGCTTCGAAGATTACCCCGAAGCGGACCTTGCTTTGAGCTGTCGGCGCAGCATTGTCGTGCGTTGCTCGCCACCGACAGCTCAGTCCCCCAGCTTGCGGCCGAGATCGACCGCATCGCGCAGCACGGCAAGGTGCGAGCGCGGCACGCCGGACGGTGCGTTGGCCTCGACGCCGCTCGCCGTCAACGACCAGTAGAGCGTGTGTGTGAAGACGCGGCCGAGCGAGCCGCGCAGCTCGACCTGGATGTTTTCCACGCCCGGACCAAAGTTCTCCGTCATCGGCCCGGAGATCGGGTCGCCGGTCAACCAGCCATTGCCTCTGTCGAAAATGTTGGTCCAGCGCATCGCGGCAAACATCGCGCCATGATGCACCGCCCGCTGTGGCTTGCCCGAATGGCTGCGGCCTTCCTGATAGAGCATAGTCCCGCCCGCCGCCCTGTCGGCGATCGGCGGGCATGCCGAGAACAGCCGCTCGGCGATGCCGCGCCTGAACTCGGCAAGATTGTAGGTCACCAGAAACTCGCTGTGGGTCAGCGGACTGCCGAGCGTGACGAAATCGCTGATCTTCCACGGCAGCGGATGATCGGCGTCACTGTCGCGAAGCTGCCGGTAGAGTTCCCATTGGCCGCGCCGGAATGTGGGGAGGTCATCGAGGCGGTCGGGCCAGGCGGAAGCATCGGCGGCCAGCGTCGCCTTATCGACGGCGTGGATCGCCTTCAGCCTCGCTCTGTCGCGAATGGCTTCCAGCTTTCGAGGCCTGAAATCGGCCCACAATATCTGCAACAGATCATAGGCTATGATCGACCCCAGGCTGTGCGAGACCAGCACGATGCGGTCGTAGGCGTCGTCCACCATAAGGCGCTTCAGCAGCTTGAGGCCACGCTCGCGGACCAGCGCGCGCTTCTCGACCGTCGCCGCTTCGGCCCGCACATAGGCGGCGACATCGCCGAAATAGGGCAGGCCAAACTGGTCCACCGACCAGATAACGAACGACGCCAGGACGGTGACAAGCACGCCGGTCGTCCAGGAGATATAGCCTTGCCAGGCCGACGTTGCGAGCGCCAGCGCCGCGCCAAGGACGACGATGGTGGCCAAAAGCGTGACGACATAGAGTTTGCGCACATCGCGCGGAATATCGGCGGGCTTGCGCCAGAGCAGGGTCGTCACCCAGGCAGCAAGGCGGCTCCGGGTCGTGCCCTGGGTGATGTCGGCCCAGTAAAGCTCGTAGAAATCGGTGCGGCGGCCATCGACATCATACGGTGTGGTGATCCGGCGAAGCTCGTGCGAATTGGTCCGGCTGTCGGGCGTGATCCAGCTCTGGTTGATCTTCGCACCCATTGGGTCGGCCGGATCAGCGACATGGGCATAGAACGGAGCACGGGCCGGATCGTGGCTCCAAACGGCCTGGACAAATCCCCTCAACGTGTCCATGGGCCGCTGTTCGCCCATACCGTGCACGACCACCACCGCCTGGCTGCGCTTGCGCGGCACCTTCTCTGCTGCGGTCAGATCGGCGGCCGGCGACGCGGCAGAACCAGGGTCGGGCACCAGCACCTCCACCGATGACGCCGTTAGACAAGACGACGGGTCGCTATCGTAGCTTCAGAACCGGTAACAGCCAAGAAAAAGCCCGGCGCGGAGCCAGGGCTGTATTTCGACGACCGGCAGTGAGTTGGCAACGACGCCGTTTCAGTGATCAATCGCCTTGACGATCTCCTCGGTCATCTTCTTGGCGTCGCCGAGCAGCATCATGGTGCCGTCCTTGTAGAACAGCGTGTTGTCGATGCCGGCATAGCCGGACCCGAGCGAGCGCTTGACGAACAGGCAGGTGCGCGCCTTGTCGACGTCGAGGATCGGCATGCCATAGATCGGCGACGATTTGTCGTCGCGGGCGGACGGATTGGTGACGTCGTTGGCGCCGATGACATAGGCGACATCGGCCTGCGCGAACTCAGAGTTGATGTCCTCCAGCTCGAACACTTCGTCGTAAGGCACGTTGGCTTCCGCCAAGAGCACATTCATGTGGCCGGGCATGCGGCCGGCCACCGGATGGATGGCGTATTTGACGTCGACGCCGTTGGCCTTGAGCTTGTCGGCCATTTCGCGCAGCGCGTGCTGCGCCTGGGCGACGGCCATGCCGTAACCCGGCACGATGATGACCTTTTGCGCATTCATCATCAGATAGGCGGCATCCTCGGCAGAGCCCTGCTTGACGGTGCGCTCGATGCCGTCGTCGGCAGCGGCTGATGTCTCGCCGCCGAAGCCGCCGAGGATGACCGAGATGAAGCTTCGGTTCATGCCTTTGCACATGATGTAGGACAGGATGGCGCCCGATGAGCCGACCAGCGCGCCGGTGATGATCAGCGCCAGATTGCCGAGCGTGAAACCGAGTGCCGCCGCTGCCCAGCCCGAATAGGAATTGAGCATCGATACGACCACCGGCATGTCGGCGCCGCCGATCGGGATGATGAGAAGGACGCCGAGCACGAGCGAGGCGGCAACGATCAGCCAGAACACCAGCTTGGACTCGGTGGTGACGAGCAGCATGATCAGCACAATGAGCGCTATGCCCAGGGCTGCGTTGATGAAGTGACGGCCGCCGATCATGATCGGCTTGCCCGACATGCGGCCGTCGAGCTTCAAGAAGGCGATGACCGAGCCGGTGAAGGTGATGGCGCCGATGGCAACGCCGAGGCTCATCTCGATCAGCGCCTGGGCATGGATATCGGCGACGGTGCCGATGCCGAAACTTTCCGGCGCATAGATGGCGGCGGCCGCCACCATGACCGCGGCAAGACCGACCAGCGAGTGGAAGGCGGCGACCAGCTGCGGCATCGAGGTCATGGCAATGCGCCGTGCCGTGACCGCACCGACCGAGCCGCCGATGGCGAGGCCGAGCACGATCAGCGCAAAGCGGCCGGCGGAAGGGGTGGCCAGCGCCAGCGTCGTGACAATGGCGATGCCCATGCCGATCATGCCGTACATGTTGCCCTGGCGGCTGGTGGTCGGATGCGACAGGCCGCGCAATGCCAGGATGAACAGGATGCCGGAGACCAGATAGAGGAAGGAGGCGAAGTTGGCGTTCATAGCGGCCTACTTTTCCTTCTTCTTGTACATGGCCAGCATGCGCTGGGTGACGAGGAAGCCGCCGAAGATGTTGACCGATACCAGCATCAGCGCAACAAAGCCGAAGCCGGTGGCGATGCCCGAGGCCGAGATGCCGACGGCAAGCAACGCGCCGACGACGATGACGGAGGAAATGGCGTTGGTGACCGCCATTAATGGCGTGTGCAGCGCCGGCGTGACCGACCAGACGACGTAGTAGCCGACGAAGATCGCCAGCACGAAGATGGCGAAGCGGAAGACGAAGGGATCGATCGCGCCGCCGGACAGCGCGTGCGCGGCGTCACCAGCGGCCTCGGTGCCGGGCGCGGTGGCCAGGTTCTGTACCGCAAGGCGGACGGCAGCTGTGGCCTGGTCGAGCTGGTCGAGGGCTTTCTGCAGGGTCTGATCCATCACGCGATCCCTCCGGTGGTCTTGGGCTTCCTCGAAGCGGCCGGCCTCTTCGCAGCCGGCTTCGCCGAAGCCTCGGCAACCATCGTCTTGGCCGGAATGGCCGGCGGTTCGACATGTTGGCCCTTTGGCGGCTCCTGCTCAGCCCTGACGAAGGCGGGATGCACGACCTTGCCGGCATCGGTCAGCATGGTTGCCTTGACCAGCTCGTCGTCGCGGTTGATGGCAAGCGTCTTCGTCGCCTTGTCAACCAGCGTCTCGAGGAAGGCATAGAGGTTTCTCGCATAGAGCAGCGAGGCGGAGGCGGCGACGCGACCGGGAACGTTGAGATGGCCGACGATCTTTACCCCGTTGGCGGTGGTCACCACCTGCCCCGGAACGGCGCCCTCGACGTTGCCGCCACGCTCGACCGCAAGGTCGACGATCACCGAGCCGGGTTTCATCGAGGCGACCATCGCCGCCGAAACCAGCTTCGGCGCTGGCCGGCCGGGGATGAGCGCCGTGGTGATGACGATGTCCTGCTTGGCGATGTGCTCGGCGGTCAGCGCCGCCTGCTTGGCCTGATACTCCTTCGACATTTCCTTGGCGTAGCCGCCGGCCGTCTCGGCCGCCTTGAATTCCTCGTCCTCGACCGCCAGGAACTTTGCGCCGAGCGAAGCAACCTGCTCCTTGGCAGCCGGGCGCACATCGGTGGCGGTGACCACGGCGCCGAGGCGGCGCGCGGTGGCGATGGCCTGCAGACCGGCGACGCCGACGCCCATGATGAAGGCCTTCGCCGCCGGTACCGTGCCAGCCGCCGTCATCATCATCGGCAACGCCCGGTCATATTCGGCAGCCGCGTCGATCACCGCCTGATAGCCGGCGAGGTTCGCCTGGCTGGATAGAACGTCCATCGACTGGGCGCGGGTGATGCGCGGCATGAACTCCATGGAAAAAGCAGTAGCACCGGCCCTGGCCAACGCGGCGACGCCGGCATCGTTGCCATAGGGATCCATGATGGCGATCACGGCAGTGCCCGGCCGATAGACTTTCAGCTCGGCATCGCTCGGCCGGCGCACCTTCAGCACGACATCAGCCCTGGAAACATCGCCGGCCTTGCCGATCGCGGCGCCGGCCTTGGCAAACTCCTCGTCGGGAATGCGCGACGCCGCGCCGGCGCCAGCTTCGACGACCACGTCGAAACCCAGCGCCGCCAGCCGCTTCACCGTGTCGGGCGAGGCCGCGACGCGCGGCTCGTTCGCGTCGAGCTCACGAGGGATGAAAACCGTCTGTCCCACCGCATGATCCTTTCGGCCGCAACCCGTTACCGCAAGACGCCGGCCGGCCCCCGGCGGCGTCCTCGACAAAAATTGGAGGAGTTATCGGAGAATAAAGGCGCCGACGGCCAGGATCAGAACGAACAGGATGGTCCCCGAGAAGAAGCCGCCCACAAAGAAGCCGAACGCCATGGCCAGAAGCACTGCGGCGCAAAACAGCGACCCGTATTTGGCCAGCATCAGGAAGCCGGCATAGGTGCGGTCGTGCTCGGCATAGTCCATCTTCGCGCCCAGTTCGACAGGACCGGTCGGCGTGTGTTCAGCCATAGGAATACCCCTTCGAAGACATCTTTCAGGCACATAGCGAAAAGCCGCGTTAAGGGCAATGGCGCTATTGCCGCATCGCCGCAGCGCCGCAGCCAACAGTCTCAAGCGAAACTTGAAATCGCTGCGTCAATGATGTGCCGCAACGTGCGCAGCGGCTATGACTGACCCAACCCCTGAAACGAGGCGGGTCGGAGCGCGGCGATACCAATCACAATGGATGGCAGGTCCGCTATTGCCGATGTCGTTAGCTGGCGAGATGCGGGAACAGCCCGAGCAGGCCGACAACGATCAGATAAAGGGCGACGATATAATTGAGCAGCCGCGGCATCACCAGGATCAGCACGCCTGCAATCAGCGAGATAAGCGGGGTAAGGGCGAGTGTCGAAATGGTCATATCGGTTCCTTGGATCGGATCGCTATCGAAGCGATGCTTGGCGGATGCCAGCCTACCACCAGCACCTTGCCCAGAACGCCGAAGCTACCGGAAGGCTCCATGGGCTCGTTCAGGCGGCTTCGCGAAAATACTTGGCGGTAGGCAGGATGGTCAGCGGAGCGAGTTCGCCGGCACCGGGCGCATTGAATAACATACGCTGCTCCATTGGCGTCGAACGGAAGAATGGAAAGCGCGACAGCGACCGTTCGCGAATAGCGCCAACATCAGCACGGTAGAGCACGACCTTGTTATAGACGCCAGGATAGGCACGAGGCTCACTGATCTTCTCGGCGTAGTAGATCCGCTTGTAGAAGCCGGCGTGATCCTCGCGGATGGTCGAAAGGCAATAGGGCGCGTTGAAGTGAAAACATGCCATGCCGGCGAGCCGCAGCGTGAGATAGGGTATTTGCGGATAGACGCGCGACCATTCCGGGTCGGAGGCGAACCGACTGGGGCAGACGAAGCTCATGCCCTCCTCGAGCATCGGCATGACGATGTCACCGAAAGCTTTGGTGGAAGGCGATCTTGGCGTCGACAGCGTTACGTGATGAATACGCAGTGTGCTGACGAGTTCCTGGTCGATGTAGACACCGAACCGGAAGACGTTAGGCACCTCGTCGAGTTCGTCGTGAATGGTGTGGTTCTCGTTATCGGGAACCATATCGTTGGAACGGTACGACTTGTAGCGCAGGCGATAGATGTCCTCGAGATCCTCGCCCTTGTCGCAACGGCGGTATTCCGTCCGCTCCAGCATCGCCGAAACATTCCTGGCGAAACTAGACATAGTTTCGGACGAATTTTCACCGCCCGCGCTCGCCGCATGGCCGAGCGAACTCAACTGGGCACACATGAACTCTATTCCCCGCGATTACCGCCACCAGCCGACACTACGGACGGGTCATGAGATGTAAAGATGAAAATAAGTACGAGCTCGTTTACCGCTCGTTAAGGTTAACAATTAATAAAATTATACTAAAATACGCGGTTTTCAGCGCAAATCAGCGCCGCGGCGCCTTCCTTGCGGTCTGGATGTCTTTGGCGAATGGCCAGACGGTGCTTGACATCGTCTCGATGCCGGACGCGCTGAGTGCCGACCCGAACAGAAAGCCCTGGACCAGGTCCGGCTTGACCTGCAATGCTAGGATCTTGAGCTGTTCGAAGGTCTCGACACCTTCGACGGTAACCGAAAGTCCCAGCGGCCGTGACAGGTTGACGATGCCCTTGAGCAATTCGAGCGACCGGCTGTTCTGGGTAACGTCGATCAGGAACGAGCGATCGATCTTGATCTTGTCGAGCGGCAGTTTGTGGAGATAGCTCAGGCTCGAATAACCGGTACCGAAATCGTCGAGCGCGATGCGAACGCCGAGCCGCTTCAATTCCTCGATATATTGGCGTGTCAGCGACTTGTCATCGAGCAGCGCCGTCTCGGTGACCTCGATCTCGAGGCGGTCGGCCGGCAGACCGGAACCGGCCAGCGCATCGCGAACCTTCTGGATGACATCACGATTGCGGAAATCCTTGGCCGAGAGATTGACCGACACGCTGGTCTGGGCCGGCCATTTGGCGCATTCCGTGCAGGCCGCATGCAGGACGAAAGTGCTGATGTCGGAAATGATGCCCATTTCCTCCGCAAGAGGAATGAAGATACCGGGGGAGATCGGCCCGAGGTCGGGATGATCCCAGCGGCACAGCGCCTCGCAACTGGCGATCCGCATCGTGTTCATCGCGACGATCGGCTGGTAGACGACTCGCAGCTCCTTGTTTTCCACCGCACTGCGCAGATCCGCCTTCATCAGCTGGCGGCTGCGGAAGGCAGCGTCCATGGAGGCCTCGAACAGCCGCCAGCCGTTCTTGCCAAGCTCCTTTGCCTTGTAGAGTGCAAGGTCGGCCTTGACGATCATGGCATCGACGTCGGTATCCCTGACCCGCGAGAGCGCCGCACCTCCGCTGGCCTGGATGCGCAATCCGTGGCCGGCGACATCGACCTCGCCCTGTAGATTGACAAAGATCTCATCAACCTGGCCGGTCAGATGGCTTTCATCTTCGATGCGTTCGAAGAAGATCATGAACTCGTCGCCGCCGAAGCGGCTGACGGTGATACCTGGCCCGGCGATCGCGGCCAGCCGCTCAGCGACGGCGTAGATCAAACCGTCACCGACCGGATGGCCGAGCGTATCATTTACGCTCTTGAAATCGTCGAGGTCGAGCACGACCAGCCCGCAGAGACGGTCCGGATCGCCCGAGGCCATGGCCTCCACGACCAGCTCATGGAAATAGGCGCGATTGGGCAGACCGGTGAGACTGTCGTAGCGCGCCATGAAGCGGATCTTGTCCTCCGCCTCGACGCGGGCGGTCACATCCTCGAAAGTGATGACGCCCAGTTCCTGGCTGCCTTCCCGGGCAGAAAATTCATAGTGCTGGCCGTTGGCGAGCGAGACCAGAACCTTGCGGTCGCGGCCCTCGCGCAGGGCGCGCGTCAGTTGGGCTTCGATGTAGCGGCAATCCTTCGGCGCCAGCATGCCGCCGGCAACGCCGCGCATCAGCAGACCGTGGATCGACCGTCCGAGCAAGGCATCCGGCGATTTGAGCGACATCAGGTGCGCGGCTTCGGCATTGGCCACCGCTACCCGGCCGTCCGGACCGAGCATGACAAGACCATGCGACATGGTGTTGAGGGCGCGGTTGAAACGCTGTGCGATGCGGTTCGCCTTTTTTTCCTCCGAGACGGCGGCAAAAAGCACGTCGCGGACCGTGTCGGCGAATTTGCGAATAGCAAACAGGAATGGGGCGGACAGGAGCCCGAGAAGGATGTGGTAGATATCGCCACGTAAAAGGAACCCCAACGAGATCGGCCACGTCAAGGCAAGCGTCAGGATGGTGACCATGCGCGGGGAGCCATAGTTGCGCCCGGCAATGGAGGTGGCCGTGGCCAGCGTCAGGCAGACGGAGGCGATCTCAGCGAAATTGTCGCGCGCAAAATAGATGCCAAGCAGGCAGAAGGCGCCAAGCGTGAGCCCGTGCAAGGAGCCATAGAGGATGTAGTCGTTCTCGCGCTTGTGCGCCTCTTCCCAGGTCGCCGGCGGGGGCAAGCTGTTGTATTTGCGGAAGTTTCTCATACGGAAGATGCCGACGAGAACCATCGCGATCGCGACAAGCAGATAAAGCGGGTCGCCGCTTTTCCACCAGACAAGGCCGATCAGGAAGGTCTGCGCGACAATGCCGATCGAAAGCGTAACGCCGTCGCGAAACAGGGTTTCCACGAACGGAATGTAAACGTCGACCGGAATCTCGTTTTTTCGTCTCAGATTCACGCCTGGATCCCAACCCTGGGGAACCCAGCAGTGTCACATTCGCCTTAAGAAAGGTTTAGAGAGGCGGTTCGAGCCCTGCCGGCGTCCATCGTTGACGCTGCGGAAACAGGGAAACTACAGTTCAGGTAAACAACGGGTATCGCAGCGCTGAATCATTCGGCGGCTTGAAGCTGCGGCCGGAGCGGCGCCGTCGAAAGGCGGTCGAGCAGACGCTGGCGTTCGCCGGCGGCTTTTTCGGCACTGGCCCGCTTGACGTGGCCATAGCCGCGGATGAGCGCCGGCACCGCGACAAGCGCGGCAGCGGCCTCGATCTTGCCCGGTGCCAGCGCGCCGGCGACAAGCTCCAGGTCGGCCTCATAGATGGCAAGAAGCTGCCGCTCCATACGCCTCTCGGCGCTGTAGCCGAACAGGTCGAAAGCGGTGCCGCGCAGGCCCTTCATCGCCGCCAGCAGGCGGAACCCGTTCATCATCCACGGACCAAAGCTCGATTTCTTCGGCTTGCCGTCACTGCCGCGCCTGCCCATGATCGGCGGTGCGAGATGGAATTCGAGCCTGTCGTAACTCTGGAACTGCTTTGCGAGATCTGCGGCAAAGGAGCCGTCGGTATAGAGCCGCGCCACCTCGTATTCGTCCTTGATCGCCATCAGCTTGAACAGGTTCTTTGCGGCAGCTTCGGTCACCACGGTCGAACCGGGCACGAGCTTGGTTTCGGCCTTACGCAGCGCTGCCAGTCTGTCGGCATAGCGCTTACCATAGGCGGCGTTCTGATAGGCGGTCAGGAAGGCGACGCGGCGGGCAATGATGTCGTCCAGCGTCTCGGCAATCGCGGCAGGCTGCGTGGCCTTGCCCGGCTGGGTGAGAAGGCCGCGCACGAAATCCGGCTGGTGGGCGGCGCGGCGACCCCAGCGAAATGCCGCGATATTCATCGCCACCGCCTCGCCGTTGAGCTCGATTGCCTTCTCGACCGCCTCGTCCGACAGCGGCAAGCCGCCGTGCTGGAAGGCGAAGCCGAGCATAAACATGTTGGCGCCGAGCGAACTGCCGAACAGCGCGGTGGCGGTGTGGGTCGCGTCGAAGAAATGCGCCTTGTCGTCGCCCGCGGCAGTTCTTATCGCTTTCTTCAGCCGCTCGATAGGCAGCGAGAAATCGGCCGAACGGGCGAACTCGCCCGGCATGATCTCGGCGGTGTTGGCGAGGAAGATGGTATGGCCTTCGCGCACCGCGGCCAGCACCTTCTTTGCACCCGAAACGACGAGATCGCAGCCAAGCACGAGATCGGCCTTGCCGGCCGATACGCGAATGGCGTGGATGTCGTCCGGCGTGCGGGCAATACGGACATGGGTGAACACCGAGCCGCCCTTCTGGGCGAGGCCGGCCATGTCGATCATGCCGCAGCCCTTGCCTTCGAGGTGGGCTGCCATGCCGAGCACCGCGCCTATGGTGACGACGCCGGTGCCGCCGACACCGTCTATGATCGCCGCCCAGCCTTGTTCACCGAGTGTAAATTGCGCCGGCGCCGGCACCCCAGCGAGCGGGTCGGCCGTGCCGGCTATGCCTTCGGCTTTCCTGATTTTGGCGCCGTGGACGGTGACGAAGGACGGGCAGAAACCATTGACGCAAGAGAAGTCCTTGTTGCAGCTCGACTGGTCGATCTTGCGCTTGCGGCCGAATTCGGTCTCGACCGGCTGGATCGAGACGCAATTCGACTGCACGCCGCAATCGCCGCAACCTTCGCAGACCAGCTCGTTGATGAAGATGCGCTTGTCGGGATCGGGGAAGGTGCCGCGTTTGCGGCGGCGGCGCTTCTCGGCGGCGCAGGTCTGGTCGTAGAGCAGCACCGAGACGCCCTTGACCGAACGCAACTCGCGCTGGACGAGATCGAGGTCGTCGCGGTGGTGGATGGTGGCGCCGGCGGGAAATTCCACCTTGCCGGTATATTTGTCCGGCTCGTCGGTGACGATGGCGATGCGCTCGACGCCCTCGGCGCGCACCTGCCTGGCGATCATGTCCACCGTCAGGCCGCCCTCGTGCGGCTGCCCGCCGGTCATCGCGACGGCGTCATTGTAGAGGATTTTGTAGGTGATGTTGGCGTCGGTCGACAGCGCGAAGCGGATCGCCAGCACACCCGAGTGGTTGTAGGTCCCATCGCCCAGATTCTGGAAGATGTGCTCGCGCTTCGAGAACGGCGCCTGGCCGACCCACTGCGCGCCCTCGCCGCCCATGGCAGTGAAGCCGACGGTGTTGCGGTCCATCCACAGCGCCATGAAATGACACCCGATTCCGGCGGCGGCGAGCGAGCCGTCCGGCACCTTGGTCGAGGAATTGTGTGGGCAGCCGGAGCAGAAGAAGGGCGTGCGCGAGGCGATGTCTGACGTGTCGGCCAGCATCGCCTGGAACTGGCGCAATTTCGCCACCCGCGCGGCAATTTCTTCCGACGGGCCGATCGTTAGCAAGATCCTCTCGCCGAGCGCGATGGCAATGTCGTTGGGGTCGAGCGCGCCCTTGGCCGGGAACAGCCACTCGCCGCGTTCGTTTTTCTTGCCGACGATGATCGGCTGCGTGGCGGTGCCGTAAAGGTTCTCGCGCAGTTGCACCTCGATCAGCGAGCGTTTCTCCTCGACGACAACGATGGTGTCTAGGCCGCGAGCAAAGTCGGCGATGTGCTGCAGGTCGAGCGGCCACGGGCAGCCGACCTTGAACAGCCTGATACCGATGCGATTGGCGGCCACTTCGTCGATGCCTATGTCTTCGAGCGCCTGCCGAACGTCGAGATAACTCTTGCCGATGGTGACGATGCCAAGCTTCGGGCTGCTGCCGCCTGAATAGACGATCCGGTTCAGCCCGTTGGCGTGGATGAAGGCCGAAGCAGCGGCGCGCTTGTATTCATGCAACCGCTCCTCCTGGCCGAGCATGTCGATCTCGTTACGGATGTTGAGGCCGCCGGGCGGCATGTCGAAGTCCGGGATGACGATATCTAGCCGGTCGAGCGCGGCATCGACCGAGGCCGTCGATTCGATGTTGTCCTTGACGCATTTGATCGCCGCCCAGGTGCCGGCAAAACGCGACATGGCAAAGCCGTAGAGGCCGTAGTCGATGATCTCCTGGACACCGGCCGGATTGAGGATCGGCACCATGGTGTCGACAAACAGGAACTCGGTGGCATGCGCGTTGGTCGAGGATTCGGCCATGTGGTCGTCACCCATCAGGGCCAGCACGCCGCCATGTTTCGACGAGCCGGCAAGATTGGCGTGACGGAACACGTCGCCGGAGCGGTCGACGCCCGGACCCTTGCCGTACCAGACCGAAAAAACGCCGTCACGAGTGCCCTCGCCCAGCAATTCGGCCTGCTGCGAGCCCCAGCAGGCGGTGGCGGCGAGCTCCTCGTTGAGACCGGGCTGGAAGACGATGTCCGACTGCGCGAGCTGGTCCCGGGCCTTCCACAGCTGCATGTCGAGGCCGCCGAGCGGCGAGCCGCGATAGCCGGAGACGAAACCGGCGGTGTTCAGGCCAGCCCGGCGGTCGCGCTCGCGTTGCATCAGAAGCATGCGGATGACTGCTTGGGCACCCGACAGGAAGATGCGCTCCTTTGCCAGGTCGAACTTGTCGTCGAGCGCGACATTGTGCAGCGTCATCAGGCATTTCCTGTGCGGAAGCCACACGTGGAGGGTGCGCGGCCAACGTCGGAGTCAAGTACCTATAGTCTTTCTTCCCTTGCCGGGGAGGTCAAACAAAATCGAAGCCGCCAGGCGGTCCGCAACAAATCATCAACGCCGCGCCCGCCGGCGTAAGAAACCGCGCGTCGGCTGTTTTCGACAGCAATAAAATTCCGGCGCCATCCCATGCCGTCGAAAAATGCGTCAGAGACCTTTCGAACAGTCGGGCTTAGGTTCGTTCGGCAACTTGCCGTCCGGGTGGCCGGCAAGGTCCGGATTGGGCGTATAAAGCTGATCGATGACCAGCGGCCGGTCGGGCAGGACGGACTGGTCCTCCGTCGACATCAGAGTGGTGTCGATCTTCTGGAGGATCGTGCCGTCAGCGTCCTTGATGTTGATCGCGATCGCGTAAGGCTTGTCCTTGACGACGCATTGAAGCGCCGGACTCTCCAGCGTCACCTTGTCGAGCTTCGGCCAGATTTTCTGCTCGACTGCCAGCGGCTCGCCGCCGGCCGGGTTTTGGAAGCTGGCGACCGCGACCTGCCCCTCCCCCATCGGCCGCAACGGCCGCAGCGTAACGAGGTAGGTCGCCCTGGCGAGGCGATAGTTGAACACGAATATCTTGCCTGAAATCTCGAACAATTTGCCATCGCCGTTGTCGTCCGTGCCCGTCTCGCGACAGGCGCCGAGCGCTGCAGCCACAATCAGCGCAACCCCGACAACGATCGAACGCGAAAACAGCCTAGCCATTCTGGACCTCGCCATTCTGGACCCCGTTCGCCGCCGTCCGGCGGCGATAGTGACGGTTTGCCTTCTGGCGGTTGCCGCATACCGCCATGTCGCACCAAAGGCGGCTGGAATTGCGGCTTCGGTCGACAAACAGCCAGCTGCAGTTCGGACATATCCTCAGCCTGGCGATGGTGTCGCCGCGCAGCAGCGACAGCGCCGAGACGGCCAGCGCCACCTCAAAGGCGATAGGCGTCGCCGGGTCGCCGAACGGTGTTCCAAGCGTCCCGATTTCGGTGCGGCCATGGGCGAGGCCGTCGGCGCAGGCTTCCAGGAATTCAGGCATGTCGGCGGTGGCGATCGCACCTTTCGACACCGCGCGGCGAAACAGCCGATCGGTGGTTTCGCGGATCGACAGTACCACCGGCGCGATCTTGTCCGGCGACGGGGCCTCCAGCCGCCTGCCGCCGAGCTCGGCGGCGCGAAAGCCGCTGGCGGCTTCGGCAAAGCGGGCAATCTCGGCGGGATCGTCGAAACGGTCGAAGATTTTCTCCGGATGGTGCCGCAGCACAACGGTGTTCGCCGTGTCGAGCGCAAGCATGCCGCCGGTGAAGCGGTGCGGAGTCCAGGATACCGTCATGCGATGAAATCTAACCGATAAATCGCATTTGACAAGTTAGATTCCGAGTGCAACGCTCTTCACGGCTGCGAGCGCCGCGGCTTGTAGCACTTTGATTTTGTGCATGATCCCAGCGAAAGTCGATTTCCGATTATTCGGAGCCATGCACCGAGGATTTTGCATGCTCTATTTCTTCCAGCAGGTTCTGAACGGGCTGCATTCGGGCGCGCTCTACGCACTGCTTGCCTTCGGCTATGTGCTGACTAACGGCATCCTGCACCGCACCAATCTTGCCTATGGCGCGCTGTTCGCCTTTTGCGGGCAAACGATGATCCTCACCGCGGCATTCGGCTATCAGGCACTGTGGCTGACGCTGCTTGCATCGGTCGCGCTCGGCATAGTTGCGGCGTTTCTCTACGCGGCGCTGATCAGCCACGTTCTGTCACGAAGCATCTTCGAACCCTTGGCCGACCGCTCGCCCAATGCGATCGTGGTGACAACGCTCGGTATATTGCTGGTCTTGTCGGAAGCCAGCCGCATCGCCGCCAACACCCACGATCTGTGGTTGCCACCGATGCTGGCCCAGACCATCGTCTTCGCGCAGAGTGCCAGCTTCAAGGCGACGTTGACGCTGATCCAGTTGCTCGATTGCGCTGCCGTGCTGGCGGCCATTGCGCTGGCTGCGTGGGGGTTCACACATTCGAGCTTCGGCCGCAGTTGGCGCGCCGTTTCCGACGATCCCAAGGCTGCTGCGATGTGCGGTGTCGATGTCCGCGCGGTGTTTCGGCGTGCCGTGCTTTTCGGCGGCCTTTGCGCTGCGCTGGCCGGCGTGCTCGCCGGCTTCTACTACGGCAACATCAGCTTCGGCACCGGCCTGGTCTACGGGTTGAAGATCCTGTTCGTGACGGCAGTAGGCGGCTATCTTTCGCCGCTGCGGGCGGCACTGGGCGCCGCCGCTTTCGGCATGGCCGAATCGCTATGGGCCGGCTACTTCCCGCTCGAATGGCGCGATGCCTGGATGTACCTGTTCCTCGTCACCATGCTTGTGCTGATCGGCGCTGGCCGCGACCAACAGAAGATTGCCTGAGCCGCACCCGACTTTGGTTGGATGAAAGAGCCGCATGTCCGTGGACATGCAAAGGACGCGGCAGCTTTTTTGCCGGCCGTCACCTCACAACTGTGTTTATGCGGGCTGGCCCGTGTTGACCCGCCGGACCACGCACTGCATACCGTTGGTCCACAGCGGCGCAACGGACAGGGAACCGCCGCGCTCTGACACAAGGGAGGAATGCATGGCAGGGCTTCTCGCTCTTTCCAGAACCATTGACCGTTTGAACGAATTCATCGGCAAATGGGTATCGTGGCTGATCCTGCTGGCAATTCTGGTAAGCGCCGCCAACGCCGTCATCCGCAAGCTGTTCGACATGTCCTCGAACGCCTGGCTGGAATTGCAGTGGTATCTGTTCGGCGCCGCCTTCATGCTGGCCGCCGCCTACACGCTGAAGCAGAACGACCATATCCGCATCGATATCGTCTACGGCATGTTCTCGCGCCGCGTGCAGCACTGGATCGACCTTTTCGGTCACGTCTTCTTCCTGATGCCGTTCGTGACATTGATGGTGGTCTATTTCGTTCCCTATGTGTCGCTGTCGTATCGCAGCGGCGAGATGTCGAACAATTCCGGCGGGCTGATCATCTGGCCGGCGAAGGCGATCCTGCTGGTCGGCTTTTTCCTGCTTGCGCTGCAGGGCATTTCCGAAATCATCAAGAAAATCGCCATCATGCGCGGTCATATGGACGATCCCACTCCATTCATATCGGTGCATGAACAGGCCGAGCTAGAAGCCAAGGCGCTCGTCGAAGAGGTGCGCTCGTGATCGAGTTCATCGCCCAGAACATGGCGCCGATCATGTTCGCCTCGCTGATCTTCTTCCTGCTGATCGGCTACCCCGTCGCCTTCTCGCTTGCCGCCAACGGCCTGATGTTCTTCTTCATCGGCGTGCTGCTGTCGCCCTATTCGGGCGGCTCGATCAACCTTGCATGGCCGTTGCTGCACGCGTTGCCGGACAATTTCTACGGCAGCCGGGTGATGTCGAACGACACGCTGCTGGCGATCCCGTTCTTCACCTTCATGGGCATCGTGCTCGAACGATCCGGCATGGCCGAAGACCTGCTCGACACGATCGGCCAGTTGTTCGGACCGGTCCGTGGTGGCCTGGCCTATGCCGTGATTTTCGTCGGCGCGCTGCTGGCCGCGACGACCGGCGTGGTGGCGGCTTCCGTCATTGCCATGGGGCTGATTTCGCTGCCGATCATGCTGCGCTACGGCTACGACCGGCGGCTGGCATCCGGCGTCATCGCAGCATCGGGCACGCTCGCCCAGATCATCCCGCCGTCACTGGTGCTGATCGTGCTGGCCGACCAGCTCGGCCGCTCGGTCGGCGATATGTACAAGGGGGCGCTGATCCCCGGGCTCATTTTGACCGGCATCTACATGCTCTACATCCTGCTCATGTCGATCGTCCGGCCGAAGTCGATGCCGGCACTGCCGCTGGAGGCCCGCACGCTCGGCCACGGTGTGCTGTCGCTGCTGGCGGCGCTGCTGGCGGCGGTGGTGGTTTCCTATGCCGCGTATCGCTACCTCGCGCCAAACCATGGCGGCAATGCCGATATCCTCGGCGCCACCATCGGCGTGATCTTCATCTATGTCGTGGCGATCATCGACCAGCGCCTGAAGATCAACCTGATGTCGAGGTTGGCACAGCAGGTGATCATCGTGCTGATCCCGCCGCTGGCGCTGATCTTCCTGGTGCTGGGTACCATTTTCCTCGGCATCGCCACGCCGACGGAAGGCGGCGCCATGGGCGCCGTCGGCGCGCTGGCGATGGCGGCGATGAAGGGGCGGCTGTCGCTCGACGTGGTCAAGCAGGCGCTGGCCTCAACGACGCGGCTGTCGTCCTTCGTGCTGTTCATCCTGATCGGCGCGCGGGTGTTCTCGCTGACCTTCTACGGCGTCAATGGCCACATCTGGGTCGAGCACCTGTTGACGTCGCTGCCGGGCGGTGAAGTCGGTTTCCTGATTGGCGTCAACATCCTCGTCTTCGTGCTCGCCTTCTTCCTCGATTTCTTCGAGCTCGCCTTCATCATCGTGCCGCTTTTGGCGCCGGCGGCCGACAAGCTCGGCATCGACCTGATCTGGTTCGGCGTGCTGCTCGGGGTTAACATGCAGACCAGCTTCATGCATCCACCGTTCGGCTTCGCGCTGTTTTATCTGCGCTCGGTCGCCGCACGCGTGCCCTATCTCGACCGGCTCACCGGCAAACAGATCGCGCCCGTCACCACCGGGCAGATCTACTGGGGCGCAGTGCCGTTCGTCTGTATCCAGGTGATCATGATCGGCCTGACCATCGCCTTCCCGCAGATGGTGATGCACTACAAAGGCGCCGTCGTCGATCCAGCGACGATCGACATCAAGGTGCCGGAGATGCCCAGCCTGTCGCCGCTCGGCACGCCGCCGGCCGGTGGCAGCACGGCACCCGCTGCGCCCGGCGCGCAGGACCTGTCGCAGCCGCCAAGCTTCGACGAAAAGCCGCCCGCGAAACCGGCGGCACCGGCAACCGATCTGTCGCAACCACCGAGTTTCAATTGACGAAGGCCCGGCAGCCATGAAGGCGGTGCGACTGGAGCGAGTGGGCGGCCTCGCCGTGTGCGAGGTCGAGAAACCGACTGCCGGACCGGATGAGCTGCTGGTGCGGATCGAGGCGTGCGGCGTCTGCGGCACCGACCGGCATCTTTTCCATGGCGAATTCCCGTGCACGCCGCCGGTGACTCTCGGCCATGAATTCTCCGGCATCGTCGAGGCGATCGGACCTGCCGTATCCGGCTTTGCCGTCGGCGACCGCGTCACCGGCGATCCCAACATCGCCTGCGGCCGGTGCGCGCATTGCCAGGCCGGCCGGGTCAACCTCTGCGGCAATCTGCGTGCCATCGGCATCCATCGCGATGGCGGCTTTGCCGAATATCTTGCCCTGCCGCAGAAACAGGCTTTCGTCCTGCCAGGCGATCTGACGCCGACGCATGGTGCGTTCTGCGAGCCGCTCGGCTGCTGCCTGCATGGCGTGGACCTTGCCGCGATCAGACCAGGTTCGTCGGTTGCCGTGCTCGGCGGCGGCGTGATCGGCCTGCTCACCGTTCAACTGGCAAAGCTCGCCGGTGCGACGACCATCATCCTGTCGACGCGCCAGGCCTCGCGGCGCGCCCTTGCCGAGGAACTTGGCGCAACGGCGACGGTCGATCCCAGTGCTTCCGACATCACCGACGCGATCGTCGGCCGGTCGGGTTTGATGCCGGGCGGCGTCGACGTGGTGTTCGAATGCGCCGGCGTGAAAGACACCGTCGAGCAGGCGATGCGGCTGGCCAAGGCGGGCGGCACAATTGTCGTCGTCGGCGTCATGCCGCAAGGCATGAAAGCGGCGTTCGAACCGTTCGACCTGCTGTTCCGCGAGTTGAAGGTCCTGGGCTCCTTCCTCAATCCCTTTACCCATCGCCGGGC
The DNA here is from genome assembly GCF_040318415.1 of Mesorhizobium sp. M1163. Taxonomy (NCBI): domain Bacteria; kingdom Pseudomonadati; phylum Pseudomonadota; class Alphaproteobacteria; order Hyphomicrobiales; family Phyllobacteriaceae; genus Mesorhizobium; species Mesorhizobium sp. M1163. Next base: position 29,336 of record NZ_JAMYMF010000024.1, read on the forward strand.
CGCCGATCTCATCGCCTCGGGTGCGATCGAGGTAGACCGGCTGATATCGCGACAAGTCGACCTCGACGAGGCGGTGGCGATCATTGCCAACCCGTCGGCACCAGGTGAGGTCAAGGTCCTGGTAGTGCCTCAGGGCTGATCGATCGGGCCCGTTGCCACCGGCGGGGCGACCGGTTACAGAAACTACGCCGAAAAAGACATTGCCGGTTCGGTAGTCCGGCTCTTCCCGTCCTGAGCACGATGCTCGGGGAAGCCTGTTCGCCACATTACTTGTGGGAGAACCCGCGGCCGGCAAGCGAGGCGAAACTCGCGAGCCGGTCGGGTCACGTCCGGATTTTCGGATGTAGCGGTCCCGCCGGTTTGCGCTCTTCGGTCGAAGCCTGTCCGCATTCAACCCGTGGCAGGAGACGCATCATGAAACTGAACCACATAAATCTCGTCACCACCGAAGTTGCCGGCCTTGCCCGCTTCTTCACCAGCCATTTCGGCTTTGAATTTGTCGCCGTGCGCGGCAAGGACGCCTTCGCGGTTCTGCGTGGCATCGATGGCTTCATCCTCAATCTGATGAAGCCGGGGAAAGGCGAGCCCGCCAGCTATCCGGACGGCTTTCACGTTGGCTTCTTCGTCGGCAAGCCGGAGTTTGTGCATGCAAAGCGAGCCGGGCTTGCCGATGCCGGCCTGCAACCGGGCGAGGTCCAGCAGCTAATGCGCGGCCGCATCCAGTCGACGACGTTCTATTGCCATGCGCCGGGTGGAGTACTGGTCGAAGTCAGTGCGTCCGAAGGCTGACAGGGAAGGACCGCGGGGCGTGGCTCGCGGTCCTATGACGAGATCCATCAAACGCCTGGGAGCGGAATGCATTCAAACCAAACGGGACATCCGCTTTGTTTTAGCCCTTTTCTGCGACGCCGAGTGGAGCCACTCGGCGTCGCAGAATATTCTAGAGCTTGCCGTTGCGCTGCTGGACCATCATGAAGGTGTCGTAATTGTACTCGGCCACCTGCGCCCAGAGATAATGCTCCTTGCGGAACGCCTTGATCGAGTCCCAGATCTTCTTGAACGGCGCGTTCGAGGCTTCCATCTCGGCATAGACTTCGTTGGCCTTTTCGAAACAGGCGGCCATGATCTCCTGGCTGAACGGGCTCAACTTGGCGCCGCCGGCAACCAGCCGCTTCACCGCCGCCGGGTTGAGGTAGTCGTATTTCTGCAGCATGTTGGCGTCGGCCGCTTGGGCGGCAGTGTGCACCAGCGACTTGTAAGCCGGCGAAAGTTCGTCGTATTTCGCCTTGTTGAACATCAGATGGACGGTCGGTCCACCTTCCCACCAGCCGGGATAGTAGTAATAGGGCGCAACCTTGTAGAAGCCGAGCTTCTCGTCGTCGTAGGGGCCAACCCATTCGGCGGCGTCGATCGTGCCTTTTTCCAGCGCCGGATAAATGTCGCCACCGGCGATCTGCTGCGGAACTACGCCGAGCCTTTGCACCACTTTGCCGGCAAAACCACCGATACGCATCTTGAGGCCGGAAAGGTCGGCGACCGTTTTGATCTCCTTGCGGAACCAGCCGCCCATCTGCACGCCGGTATTGCCGCCCGGCAGCCCGAACAGACCCTGCGTCGCCAGGAACTCGTTGAACAGATCGATGCCGCCGCCATGATAGTGCCAGGCGTTTATGCCGCGCGCGTTGAGCGAAAACGGAACCGCCGCCCCCAGCGCCCAAGTCGGGTCCTTGCCCCAGTAATAGTATGCCACCGTATGGCAGGCCTCGACGGTGCCGGCAGTGGTGGCGTCGGCGGCCTGCAGGCCGGGAACGAGTTCGCCGGCGGCGAAGACCTGGACCTGGAAGTTGCCGTCGGTCGCCTCCGACAGCATCTTGGAAAACACTTCGGCGCCACCATAGATCGTATCGAGCGACTTCGGGAAGGACGACGCCAGCCGCCAGGTCACTTTCGGGTTGGACTGGGCGATGGCCGGCGCAGCAAGTGTCGCGGCAGCGGCCGCGGCGCCGAAACCGGTGGTGCCGGCCTTGCGGATGAACGAACGACGATCCATGAAGTTCCTCCCTTTTGGATCAACTGACCGACATTCGGGACGCTTCGGGGCCCGGATCGGCTTCGAGCCCGACAATACACAGGCAAGGAGTCGAGTCCAGCGTGGCAGCCCGGTTTGAGTGGCGCATTTCGGGGAAATTCACGGCGTTGGGGCAGATCTTGCAACTATAGTCTAAGGTCGATTAACTGGCCTACGCGACACGCCGAAACTTGCCATGGAAATGCGCCTTCGGATCGCCTATTTTGCAGGCAGATAATTCGTTGCACCCGATGGGATCCGGACCAAATGCACCAGCCGCTCGTCGCCATATCGACCGACGTCCGCCAGTTCGACAATTACATCTGGCATGCCGCGCCACAGCAATATCTTGAAGCGGCGCTTTCGGGTGCAGGCGTGTTCCCGCTGCTGGTACCGTCCTTCGGCGACCGGCTCGACTTCGATGAACTGCTTTCCGCCGTCGACGGCGTCATGGTCACCGGTTCGAAGTCCAACGTTCATCCCTCGCTCTATGGCGGTGACGCCAGCGAAGCCAATGGTCCTTACGACTCCGCCCGCGACGCGACGACGTTGCCACTGATCCGCCGGGCGGTGGAGCGCGGGGTACCGCTGCTCGCCATCTGCCGCGGAATCCAGGAGATGAATGTGGCACTGGGCGGCACGCTGGCGACCGAAATCCAGGAACGCGTCGGTTCGCTCGACCATCGTGCGCCGGCAAGCGACAATCAGGACGAACGCTTCGCCATCCGCCAGAGCGTGTCGATAAAACCCGGCAGCTGCCTGGCCGGGGTCTTCGGCGCCGGCGACATCCTGGTCAATTCGGTGCATCGCCAGGCCATCGATCGGCTTGGCCCGAAGCTGCAGGTCGAAGCGGTCGCCGCCGACGGCACTGTCGAGGCGGTTTCGGTCAAGGACGCCCGCGCCTTCGCTGTTGGCGTGCAGTGGCATCCAGAGTACTGGGTCGAATCTGACAACATCTCGGCAAAGATTTTCCGCGCCTTCGGCGACGCTGTACGTCTGCATCAGGCGGCGAAATCGGGCGCGCGCGCAGCGGCAGAATAGCGCTCGTCAGTTGCCGGCCGACGCCAGCGATAGCAGCGGCAGCGCCGGCGCGTAGGATTCGTAACCGTCGCCATCGGCGACTGAGAACATGACGATTGGATCGGTGCCGTTGGCGCTGAATGTGACCGTGCCGTCATTCTGCTCTCGCCAGAACTTCGCCTGCTCGACACCGGGCAACACCCGGCGGCAATTCGCGGCGACCGTCAACAGCGACAAGCCTTGCGAAATCTCGGCGCCACGGCTGACCGCACAAGACGCCTCGTCACCATGGGCTACCAGCCGGTAGTTGCCGGATGAAGGTGGTGACTCACTGGCTGCACGGCTTTCACCGCTACCGGCATAAAACAGCTGGACGCTGCCGAACAGCACAGCAACCGCCATCAATGCAGGAAGCGTTTTCATCCTGTTTCTCCGCGCATTTCAAGCGCGCCGCGTTCGAAGAGATCAGGAGGCGCGCTTCATCTTGCTGTCATGTGCTGTCAGGCGGACAGACACTAGGAAGGGACCAGAATGATTCCGAAGGGTTAAGCTGAAGTTAATAGATATGGCAGCCCGCTTACGGCCTTGCCTTGACATTTGCCGTCTCCGGCACCGGCGTCAGTGCCTTGCGCTGCGAAAACCACGAGACCAGATTGTCGACGCATAGGTCCGCCATGGCGCGGCGGGTGTGCTGCGAGGCGGAGCCGACATGTGGCAAAAGCGAGGTGTTGGGCGCGGCAAGCAACGCCGCTGGCACATTCGGCTCGTCGGCAAAGACGTCTAGCCCGGCAGCGGCGATGCTGCCGCTGGCAAGTGCGGCGGCAAGGGCTGGCTCGTCGACCGTGCTGCCCCGGCCGATATTGACGAAGACGCCGTTCGGCCCAAGAGCCGAGAGGATTTCGGCATTGACTGCCCTTTCCGTCGCGGCCCCGCCGGGCGCCACCGAGATCAGTGTGTCGACCGCCTCGGCGAGACCTTTCAGCGTCGGGTGATAATCATAGGACAGGCCTTCGACGCGGCGCCGGTTGTGGTAGGCGATGGGCAGCCCGAAAGCGTCGAGCCGGCGGGCAATGGCGAGGCCGATGCGGCCCATGCCAAAGATACCGACATGGCGCCCGCGCAGGGTCAGCCGGCTCAGCGGATAGTTGCCTTTGCGCAGCCAACTTCCGTCGCGCAGCCAGGCCTCGGCGCGCGGCAGTTCGCGGATGGTGTTGATCAGCAAGCCGAGCGCCGTATCGGCGACCTCTTCGGTCAGCACATCCGGGGTGTTGGTGACCATGATGCCGCGCTGTACGGCGTGGCGGACATCGACAGAATCATAGCCGACGCCGAAATTGGCGATGATCTCGAGCTTTGGCAGCGCGTCCATCAACGCGGCGCTTATGCCGCCGAAGGCGGCTATGCCGCGCACCGTACGGCGCATGTCGTCGGTGACCAGCGACGGATCGGCGCCTTCGATCCGGACGCGGCTGAACGCCCCGTCGATGCGGCCGACCGCATGGTCGTTGAACTGGCCCGGCACCAGAATGGCGACAGCTTGCTGTTCGGTTTTTGTCATGCACGTTCCACCGGTTTGCCGGTCGACTGGCGCACATGCAGTTCCGGCTTGATCAGTTCCTGCGACGGCCGCACCGTCTGTCCGTTGAGTTTGTCGAGCAGCGCGCTGGCGGCGCGGCGGCCAACCTCGCGCTGGCCGTTCCAGACCGTGGTCAGTGCCGGCGTCGCGATCGCCGCTTCCTCGAGGTCGTCATAGCCGGTAACGGAGATGTCGATGCCCGGCACCAGCCCCGCGCGCGCAATGCCGTTCATCAGGCCGATGGCGACGAGGTCGTTCCAGCAGCAGGCCGCGGTAGGCCTGTCTTTCAGCGCCAAGAACTGCCCGGCAGCCTCGAAGCCGGCCTGCTTGGTGCGCGGGCCGGCGATACGCCATGACGGCCTGACCTCGAGCCCTGCCGCCTCCATGGCGTTGACATATCCCTGATAACGGTCGCGGCCGGTCGACGTCTGGTCGGTACCGCCGATCATGGCGATGCGCTTGTGGCCAAGCGAGATCAGATGATTGGTAGCAAGCCCGGTGCCATAGGCATCGTCGCCGCGAAACACCGGCACGTCGGCACCTTCGACGGTGCGTGCAATCAGCACTGCCGGGAGACCGTTCTCCTCGGCCATGATTATGTCTTCGGGCGGCGTGCCGATGGCCGGCGACATGATGACGCCATCAGCGCCGAGCTGCAGAAGCGTGTCGATGAAGGTGCGCTGTTTCTCGAGTTGGTCGTAGTGGTTCGACAGGATGAAGGTCTGCCGGCTGCGGTCGAGTTCGCTCTCGATCGAACGCAGTATCTCGGCAAAGAACGGGTTCATGATGTCGTGGACGACGACGCCGACAATGCCCGAGCGTGAGGTGCGAAGGCTGGCGGCGCGGCGGTTGTAGATATAGCCGATGGCGCGTGCATGTTCCTTGATACGGTCGCGGGTGCCGCCGGCGACCAGCGGGCTGTCGCGCAAGGCCAGCGAGACCGTGGCCGTGGACACGCCGAGCGCATCCGCGATGGTCGAAAGCTTGATCTTCTGTGCCAGCGCCCTGCGCTCCCGAAGCAATTTAAACTGTTTAAAGGCCGGCTCTTATGCCATCGATCCCGAGCAAATCAAAGTTTTTTTGCCAGCGCTTCCGCCTCCGCGTCCAGCGTCGCGCGGTTGTGCAAGCGAAGCCGGTGCTCGCGGTGGACGATGTAGAGGCCGCTGGCGACGATGACGGTGGCACCGACCAGCGTCCAGCGGTCGGGAAACTGGTTGAAGACGATCAGGCCGGAGATGATCATCCAGATCATCTGCGAATAGGGACAGGGAGCCAGGGCCGTGGTGGTGGCAAGGCGATAGGCCTGCACAAGAAGCCAATGGCCGATGGCGCCGAAGACGCCAAGCATCAGCAATATGAACCAGTGCCAGCCATCCTGCGGCAGCGAAAGCGAAAACGGCAGTGTCGGCAGCAGCAGCACGGCCGGCGCCAGCGCCGAAAACAGGATGAGACTTTCCGAGGTTTCCGTCGCCGACATACGGCGCGTCATGATGACGTAGAAACTGTTCGATAGCATCGAGCCGAGCGCAAAGAGATGGCCGACGCCAAAAACCCCGATGCCCGGCCGGGTGATGATGAGGACGCCGACAAAGCCGCTCATGATCGCCAGCCAGCGCCGCCAGCCGGCCCATTCGCCGAGCAACGGACCGGCAAGCGCGGTGATCACCATCGGGCCGAAGAAGTAGATCGAGGTGGTTTCCGCCAGCTGCAGCGTCCGCAGCGCCAGAATGTTGAACATGGTCGATCCGAACAGGAGCAGACCGCGCGTGAGATGCGCCGGCAGGTTGGCGGGACGAAAACGCAACGGCTCACGCCATCCGCGCAGAAAGACGCCGACAAGCAGGACATGGACCGCGAAGCGGGTCCAGGCGACGATCAGCGCCGAGACGCCAGCCAGCACAAGGTACTTGCTGCTGGTGTCGAGGAAGGTGAAAAACACATAGACGGAAAGCATGCACAGGATCGCCGCCGGCGACGTCGCGCTTTCGTCTTGTCTTGGGGGAGCATTCAATTTCAGGCCGGACGGGAAGCAAGGCAGTCCCTCACCAATGCGGGAATTGTCGCCAGCGGGCAAGCCAAAAGAGGCTGGCACACCGACAGGCGACGACAGGCTCAGTTTTGTTCCTGGTGGCCGGAGAGTCAGGTGTGCATGCGGGCACCCTTGGTGATCTTGTCGACGAGCTTCTTTTCGGCGCGAAGCGCGATGCCGACCACCTTGGCATCCTCCGGCGCAAATTCGGCAAAGACGGCACGGTTGGCCAGATCGTACCCAGTCGAAAACATTTCCTCGACATAGAGCGAAACCGTCACACCACGCTCCAGCGCCCGCCGCTGGATCGTTCCGAGCGCCTGGCCGCCTGCCGAAAGCACGATGACCGGCTGGATCGATAGCGGGTTGTAGATATTGCCGGCGCGGTCACGGTAGGGCTCGCCGATGAGGTCGGGAAACTGCGCGACGATGCCGCTGGTCAGAAAGGCGGTGACGTTGAGCTTCTGCCAGACGGGAAGATCGTCCCTGAGCACGATTGCAAATTTCGTATCGAACATGCGACAGTTTCCAATCCGAAAGGGGGCCAATCCGAGGCTGCGAGTGAAGCGATGCCGCACGGTCTAGACGGGGAAGCCTTTCAGGGTCTTGGACGTTTGTGCGTGGATGCAGCCGAGAACTGCATCGTATCGGCACCCGGTACTGCCGGCATGGAACGCATCGAGGCCCGGTTCCACGGCAACGCCTTCGATCTCCATCGCCACGACACCTATGCAATCGGGGTGACGCTTTATGGCATACAGAGCTTCCGCTATCGCGGCGCGACGCATCAGAGCCTGCCTGGCCAGATCATTATCCTTCATCCCGACGAAATGCACGATGGCGGCGCCGGCACCGAAGACGGCTTGCGATACAGAATGCTGTATTTGGAGCCATCCCTGATGCTCGATTGCCTCGGCGGCGGGTCACTGCCGTTTGTCGGGGATGCCGTGATGACAGACCGCGATTTCCGCGCGACGCTGCTTTCGGCGCTCGGGCCGCTGGATCAGGAATTGGACGAGCTGTTTGTCGTCGATTTCATAACGCAGCTGATGCAAAGCCTGGCCCGGCATGCCGGTCAACCGGCGAAACCGATAGCGAAAATGGCGTGGCGTGCCGCCAGTCTGGCGCGCGACTATCTGGAGGAAAATGTCGCGCGGATTGTACGTTCGGATGAATTGGAGGCGATCACCGGGTTGGACCGTTATGCCCTGTCGCGGCATTTCCGCGCCACCTTCTCGACCAGCCCGCACCGGTTCTTGTTGATGCGCCGGCTTCAGCGAGCCCGTCGGATGATTGAAGCCGACGAGCCGCTGGCGCAAATCGCCATCGCAGCCGGCTTCAGTGACCAAAGCCATTTCAATCGGCATTTCAAGAAGGCGTTCGGCGTCACACCGGGACGCTGGTCGGCACTGACGCGGCGGCCATCAGCGGCGAACGCGTGACCTATTCAAGGATCTTGTCTTCGATGTCCAGTTCGTCATCCGGGAGCACCATTTCGCCGTTCGAAAGGTTCGCCTCGACACGGGCTAGCAGCTTAAACAGTGCTTTCTGATCTTTTTTGTCGAGACCCTTCAATGCCTGCTTTTCGGTCTTCTTCACCGATTTCTCGATGGCGTGGATGATTTCGCGGCCGGTGTCGGTGAGGAAAATATGCGCCTGGCGGGCATCGGCGGAAGAGGCGCGCTTTTCCAGAAAACCCTGCGCCTGCAGCCGGTTGATGGTCTTGGTGATGGTCGGCGGACGCACGCCGAGGCGGCCGGCAAGATTGCCGGGCGTCTGCCCGTCCTCGCGGTCGAGCGCCAGCATGATCTGGTCCTGGCCGGCATAGAAGCCATGCGCCAGAAGCCGGGCGGCGAGCGCCGTGCGCGCCAGCCGCGCCGCCGAATGCAGCCGGCTCATTGTTGCAGTCTTGTCCGCCTTGGCCATGCTCATCCCTCCTCGGCCGAACCGGTGCGAACAGCATAGAAGCAGGCCGCCGATTGGCAATGACGATCGAAAACATTCCGGCTCGGAAAATAGCTTTGCCGGCAAGCATCGCAGTGTTCGCCGTGGCTAATGCCAGATGTTTATTTCAGTTAGATGACAAACGACTTTCCGCGACGGCTGGATGGCGACGTGACGAGGTGTTCTCAACCGGCCCTCACCGCGACCACCATCAAGGCCTGATAGGCGTCCGCCATTTCCCGCAGCGCTGCCTGCGACGGCGGCCCGGCCTGCCGCGCAATGCCGTCCCGCGTGTTCGATGTATCGCGTTTGCCGGGGCGATCGTTATAGGGCGCGACGGTGGCGAATATCTGCTCGCTCAAGTTGTCGGGGAAGAACATCTGGCCGGTCATCGCGGAGCGTTCGTCGGGGAAGATCTTGAAATGGATGTGGGTGGTGCGGCCGCGATACCAGCCGGGATAGATGGTGGCGAAAGAAGCGATGCCGCTTTCATCGGTTCTCTGCCAGCCGCGCAGAAAGCTCTGGCCGGACGTGTCGATATCCTGCCCGTCGCCCTGTCCGGGATAGCCGGAATAGGCGCCCTGGGCGTCGCAATGCCAGATATCGACGCGTGCGCCGGGAAGCGGCCGGCAGGCGGCGTCGACGATTTGCAGCCGCACATTGAGGGCGATGCCTTTCTTGCCATCGGTGATATCGGCGCGTTCAAGCTTCGGGTCGAAATAGAATGGTCCTTCGGTGACCTCGGGCGTGATGGCGCAGACGCCGGCACCGGCTTCGAACAAAGCAAGCCCGGCATAGGGCGAGACCAGCCCGCCCCTTGCGCCGGCGGGCAGGAATATGCCGCCAGCGGTAACCGCAACGAGACCGAGCGCCTGCCGACGGCTTAATGGCAAGGACTTGTCGGACATCTGGCGCCTCTTCAGTGCGAACAGCCCCCGTAGATGATCCTCGGCTTATCTAGGCCCTACCGCCAGCCCGCGCCAATGAAAGTTAGGCAATGTGATGAAAGTTCGGCAATACCGGCCTCTCTTTGGCCCACCGGTTTGCCTCGTGCAAAAGCCGAGTACACATCCTATATGGAGCCGACAATCCCTATTCGAGGCACAATATGAGCGACGCACAGACGCAGATCCCCGTAACCGTCCTCACCGGCTATCTCGGCGCCGGCAAGACGACACTGCTCAACCGCATCCTTTCGGAAAACCACGGCAAGCGCTACGCCGTCATCGTCAATGAATTCGGCGAGATCGGCATCGACAACGAGCTGATCGTGGAATCCGACGAGGAAATCTACGAGATGAACAATGGCTGCGTCTGCTGCACCGTGCGCGGCGACCTGATCCGCGTCGTCGAAGGCCTGATGCGCAGGCCCGGCCGCTTCGACGCCATCGTCGTCGAGACCACCGGCCTCGCCGATCCCGTGCCGGTAGCACAAACCTTCTTCATGGACGACGACGTGCGTTCCAAGACCAGGCTCGATGCGGTGGTGGCGCTGGTCGACGCCAAGCACCTGCCGCTGCGCCTCACGGATTCCCGCGAGGCCGAGGACCAGATCGCCTTTGCCGATGTCGTCGTGCTCAACAAGACCGACCTGGTCACCCCCGAAGAGCTGAGCAAGGTGGAGGCGACGATCCGCGCCATCAACCCGGCGGCACGCATCCATCGCACCACACGCGCCGGCGTGGCGCTGTCCGAGGTGCTCGATCGCGGTGCGTTCGACCTGTCCCGGGCGCTGGAGAACGATCCGCACTTCCTCGAGGCGCATGACGATCACGACCATCATGATCATGATCACCATGATCACGAGGGCCATGATCATCACGATCATGACGGGCATGACCATCATCACGCGCACCCTTCCGACATCCATGATGTGACGGTGCAGTCGGTGTCGCTGCGCGGCGGCGAGATGGACCCGAAAAAGTTCTTCCCGTGGATCGAGAAGGTCACCCAAATGGAAGGCCCGAACATCCTGCGGCTGAAAGGTATCATCGCGCTGAAAGGCGATGACGAGCGCTATGTCATCCAGGGCGTGCACATGATCATCGAAGGCGACCACCAACGCGCCTGGAAGGACGGCGAGAAGCACGAGAGCCGGCTGGTGTTCATCGGCCGCGAACTCGACGCCGAGCGGCTGAAGACAAGCTTCCAGGCCTGCCACGCCGCTTGATTTAGCTGCCCTTTCCCCCTTCTCCCCTTGTGGGAGAAGGGGCGCCCGCAACGCTGGCGCTCTCTCCTCACGACGATCCGAAGCACGGGTTGAGACCCGCAGCTCAACCCCTTAAGGGTGGGGCAGCAGAAATCTCGAACGGAATGGTCTCTCATGCCGACAGTCGCCCCGCTCGATCTCGAAGGCCACTGCCTCGCCGCCGTGTTCCTTGGCGACGTGCCGCATTTCGCGCTGGCCGACGGCACAATCCATCGGCTCGACCATGGCCACAAGACGGTGCAGGCCAATGACGGGCTGCTCGCCGCCCTTCACGATGGCGCAAACGACCGGCTGATCACCGGCGGTGAGGACGGCAAGATCTTTGCCGTGACCGCAGGCGGCAATACTGCGGAATTGGCGACCGCAGGCAAAAAATGGATCACCAGCGTCGCCGCCGGGCCGCAAGGCGCTGTTGCCTATGCTTCGGGCAAAATGGCCTATGTGCGTTTTGCTGACGGCAAGACCAGGGAATTCTCGCATCCGCGCTCGGTCGAGGGGCTGGCCTTCTCGCCCAAGGGCATGCGCTTCGGCGTTGCCCGCTACAATGGCGCGACGCTGCATTTCCCGGCCGCCGACGGCAAGCCGGTCGAGCTCGAATGGGCCGGCGCCCACACCGGCATCACGTTTTCGCCGGACGGCGGCTTCGTCGTCACCACAATGCAGGAAAACGCGCTGCATGGCTGGAAACTCGCCGACGGCAAGCACATGCGGATGTCCGGCTATCCCGGCAAGGTCAAAAGCCTGTCGTGGAGCGCCAAGGGCAAATGGCTGGCGAGTTCCGGCGCGTCGGCGGCGATCGTCTGGCCGTTTTCGGGCAAGGATGGGCCGATGGGCAAGGCGCCGCTGGAACTCGGCACGCGCGGCAATGCGATGGTCACCTCCGTCGCCTGCCATCCGAGCCAAGATGTAGTGGCGATAGGGTATGATGACGGCATGGTGATGGCGGTGCGCTTCGCCGACGCCAGGGAAGTGCTGTTGCGCCGGCCAGGCAAGGGCGCCATCACATCGATGATGTGGGACAAGGAAGAGCGCCGCGTCGCGTTCGGCAGCGCCGCCGGCGATTGCGGCGTCATCGACATTTCCGCCTAGCCCGTTAGTCGGCTCCGCAAGATACTTTGCCGGTCAATTCAGCCGGCTTGCCGTCCTTTTCGGCATCGGCCGTTACATCATAGATTGAGAGCAAATAGCGGCCGTCAAAGACGCCTTCGTCGCTGGCCTTGGTCAGGATCGCCAGTTCGACATAGCCGTAGGCGTTTTCGACCTGCCGTTCGCGATAGACGAGCAGCCGCAATTCCTTGTTGTCGAGCCAATATTGCGTGAGGTTCTGATCCTCGAACACAGTCTTGCGCAGACTGTCGCCGGCTGGCCTGCCCAGAATTTCGAGCTCGCCGCGAAAATTGAAGGTCGGCCCACCCATGCCTCTGGTGACCCCGGCATCGACCTCAAATTTGACGGCTGCATCCTCGGCGGAACACCAGATGCCGCCGGATGCCAAAGCCGCACCAACCGACGACAGCAGCGTTGCCGCGCAGATGATCGCCCGCACCATCGTGTCCCCTCCAGCCGAAGTGCCATTGGCGCCCGAAGGCGGCTCGCGGTCAAGCGCCTGTTCCATTCAAATGACCGCTGACCCAACACAGGGCAGCCGCCCGCCAATTGCGGTGGCGGATGCCGATTGTCTAAAGTGCGGCGGAGAGGGCCGCCATGAACGTCATCGACCATTCAAAGACCTCCATCGGCGGCATCGGCCCGGCCCGGATTGCCGAGTTGCGCGAGACCGAGGCAGAAGCCTTCCGCCAGGCGCGGCCGAAATCGATGGCGAAAATCGGCAATGGCCTGCCCGGCTTCTTCGGCGGCGTGCCGATGCACTGGATGAACGACTGGCCGACGCCGTTCCCGATCCTCGTTGATAAGGCCAAAGGCGCCACCATCAGAGATATCGACGGCAACCGGCTCGACGATTTCTGCCTCGGCGACACCGGCTCGATGTTCGGTCATTCGCCGTCGCCGGTCGCCCGCGCCATCCGCCGGCAGGCCGGACGCGGTCTGACCTACATGCTGCCTGCCGAGGACGCGCTCGCCATCGGCCCGCTGCTGCAACAGCGCTTCGGTCTGCCGTTGTGGCAGATCGCGACGACGGCAACCGACGCCAACCGCTTCGCGCTGCGGGTTGCCCGTGCCGTTACCGGCCGGGAGAAGATCCTGGTCTTCAACGGCTGCTATCATGGCTCGGTCGACGAGACGATGGTCCGGCTGGTCGACGGCAAAGCGGTGAACCGACCGGGACTGGCCGGCGAATTCCGCGACCTGACGCGGGCAACTGATATCGTCGAGTTCAACGATCTGCCGGCGCTTGAGGCCGCACTTCAGGGCAACGATGTCGCCTGCGTCATCGCCGAGCCGGTGCTGACCAATTCCTGCATGGTGCTGCCCGAAGCCGGCTTTCATGACGGCTTGCGGCGTCTCACCCGTGCGACCGGCACGCTGCTTCTAATCGACGAGACGCATACGATCTCGACCGGTCCCGGCGGCTATACAAGCAAATACGGGCTGGAGCCGGACCTGTTCGTGCTCGGCAAGCCGATTGCCGGCGGCATACCGGCGAGTGTGTGGGGCATGAGCGAAGGCGTTGCGGCGCGCTATGCCGCTTATATCAGCCGGAAAGAGCCCGGCTATTCCGGCATGGGGACAACGCTGTCGGCCAATCCGCTGCAATTCGCGGCGATGCGTGCCACGCTCGAAGACGTCATGACCGACGAGAACTACAGCCATATGGACCATCTGGCGCGGCGGCTCGACGCCGGGCTGACTGCCGTTATCGATCGCTATCGCCTGCCCTGGCATGTTGCTCGGGTCGGCGCCCGCGTCGAGTTCATCTGCGCGCCAGGCCCGCTGAGGAATGGCGGCGAAGCCGAGAGGGCGCATGCGCCGGAGCTCGAAGCGGCGATGCATGTCGCGCTGGTCAATCGCGGCGTGCTGATCGCACCGTTCCACAATATGATGCTGATCTCGCCGGCAACTCGCGCCGCCCAGGTGAACCGGCTGATCACCGCCTTCGGCGCGGTTGCGGCAAAGCTTACGGCATGAGACAAGCTGGCAGCATGAAACAAGCGCCCAAGCAAAGTTTGAACCTGGTCACGGCATCCCCTTCGGGCTCGACGCCCGCCGAGGCGCAGGCCTTTCTCGACGCCCATCCGGAGATCGAAGCGTTCGACATCGTGCTGACCGACGCCAATGGCGTGGGGCGCGGCAAGATCGTGCGCCGACATGAGTTGATGAGCATCTTCGAGGGCGGCCGGCACATGCCGATCTCGATCCTCGGCCTCGACATCACCGGCGAGGATGTTCACGAGACCGGGCTGATCTGGACGACCGGCGACGGCGACCTGCGGGCGTGGCCGATCCCCGGCACGCTGGTGCCGCTGTTCGGCACCCAGCCGCCGCGCGGCCAGGTGTTGATGGCAATGTACCATCTCGATGGCCAGCCGATGTCGTCCGACCCGCGGCTGGCGCTCGCCCGCCAGGTAGATATCCTCGCGGCCAAGGGCCTGCATCCGGCCGGCGCCTTCGAGCTCGAGTTCTTCCTGCTCGCCAATGAGCGCGATGCCGAAGGCAAGGTGCAGCCGGCGCATGCGGTGCTCGACGGCCGCCGCTCGGCCAAGACAGAGGTCTATTCCGTCGACCATCTGCACGGCATGGAGCCACTGTTTTCCGACATCTATGCTGCAGCCAAGGTGCAAGGCATCCCGGCCGAGACGGTCATTTCCGAATATGCGCCGGGCCAGTACGAACTGACGCTCAATTACCGCAAGGACGTGATGCGGGCGGCTGACGATCTCGTCATGCTCAAGCGTCTGGTGCGGGCGCAGGCGCGCCGTCATGGTGTCACCGCTTGCTTCATGGCCAAGCCGATCGAGAAATATGCCGGCTCGGGCATGCATTTTCATGTCTCGCTGCTGGACGATGCCGGCAAGAATGTCTTTGCCGAAACCGGCGGTGAAAGCTGGTCGCTGCCGCTGCTGCGCGGCCTCGGCGGACTGATCCAGACGATGGCAGAATCGATGCTGGTCTTTGCGCCGCACGCCAACTCGTGGCGGCGCTTCGTCTCGCAATCCTATGCGCCGGTGGCGCCGACCTGGGGCGTCAACAACCGTTCGGTGGCGCTGCGTGTGCCAGCCGGCGATGCCAAGAACCGCCGCATCGAGCACCGGCCATCGGGCGTCGACGCCAACCCTTATCTAGTCGCGGCAACGGTGCTGGCCGGCATCACTAGGGGTCTCGACGAAGGTCTTGACCCCGGCCCTGAAACCACCGGCAATGGCTACGAATCCGCCGTCACGCGCACGACGATGCCGGTCGACTGGCGTGCCGCGATCGAGGCGGCAAGGGCGTCGACCTTCCTCAAGGGCGCATTGGGCGAAGACCTGCACCGGACATTCGTGGCGATCAAGCAGTCGGAATATCTGCGCGTGGCGCGCACGGTCAGCGAACTGGATTATCACCTCTATCTGCACGAGGTTTAGGGCTTCACATCGTCGGCCATCTGCCGGTGAAGGCCCATGCGGAATAATTTCAGCGGAACCTTCGGCGGGCTTTGCTCATTGCGTGTCTGATTGCAGGAGCGAACAAGGCCGCCTTAGTCATGATCGCCAGGATGCAGACAACCCCGACGCCGCACCATGCCAAGGTGCAGTCGAGAGGCTTGCCTGCAAGCAAGTCCCCGGACACGACAGAAATCGACGCCAGGACGATTCCTGAACTGCGCGAAACAGCCAAGATCTGCCGCCGCTGTCCGCTATGGCGCGATGCCACGCAGACCGTGTTCGGTGAGGGTCCTGATAAAGCCAAGGTGATCTTCGTCGGCGAACAGCCGGGCGACCAGGAGGACCTGGCGGGCAAGCCTTTCGTCGGTCCGGCCGGCAAGGTGTTCGACGCGATCCTGGATGATGCCGGCGTCGATCGGCTGAAAGTCTACGTCACCAACGCGGTTAAGCATTTCAAGTTCGAGCCGCGCGGCAAGCGGCGCATCCACTCCAAGCCGAATGCCGGCGAGGTGCAGGCTTGCCGCTGGTGGCTGGACAAAGAGATCGATCTGATCAAGCCCAACCTGGCGGTGGCACTCGGCGCCACTGCAGCGCAGGCGCTGCTCGGCAAGGTGGTGCCGATCATGAAGATGCGCGGGGCGGTAGTGGAGCGCGACGATGGCTTGCGTGTCTTCGTCACCATCCACCCGTCCTTCATTCTGCGCATTCGCGAGCCGGCGGACAAGCGGGCCGAACGCGAGCGGTTCCTGCAGGATATGAGAGCGGTGAAAAGGCTGATGGCGGCCTGAGCTATTTGATCAATATCGCCCGGAGATCGTTGATGTTTGTGCCGGTCGGACCGGGTACGAAAAGGTCATCTACGGCATTGAATGCCGTCCAGGCGTTGTTGCCGGCAAGCATGGCCTTGGCATCGACGCCCGCCGCGCGCATCCGCGAAACTGTCGAGCCGTCGGCGAAGGCGCCGGCATTGTCTTCCGAACCGTCAATGCCGTCGGTGTCGGCGGCCAGTGCGTGCACGCCCGCCATGCCGGTGATGCCGATGGCGAAGGCGAGCAGGAATTCCGAGTTACGGCCGCCTTTGCCTTTCGCGCGCAGGGTCACCGTCGTCTCGCCGCCCGACAGGATCAGCACCGGCTTTGCAAATGGCCGGCTGCGCGTCGCCACCTCGCGCGCGATTGCGGCGTGGATGCCACCGACCTCGCGTGCCTCGCCCTCGATGGAATCGGAGAGAATGACGGCCTGAATACCTCGGCGCTTCGCTTCGGCCGCTGCTGCTTCCAGCGAGACGCCGGCCGAAGCGATCAGATGCACCTCGTTGCCGATAAAACGCGGATCGTCCGGACGTGGCGCATCGGCCGCCGGCGACTTGATATGCGCCATGACCGAAGCCGGCAGCTTCATGCCATAGGCAGCGATCGACGCCAGTGCGTCCTCACGGCTGCCTATGTCCGGCACGGTCGGACCAGAAGCGACCAGAGCCGGATTGTCGCCCGGAATGTCTGATACCACCAGCGAGACCACCTTGGCCGGATATGCGGCGGCCGCCAGCCTGCCGCCCTTGATGGTGGAAAGGTGCTTACGGATCGTGTTCATCGCGGTGATCGGCGCACCGGAGGCGAGCAGCGCCTCGTTGACGGCGATCTCATCGGCCAGCGTCAGACCTTCGGCGGGTGACGGCAGCAGCGCCGAGCCGCCGCCGGAAATGAGCGCCACGACAAGGTCGTCCGCAGTCAGTCCCTGGACTTTTTCGAGCAGCCGTCGCGAAGCTTCCAGCCCGGCGGCATCCGGCACCGGATGCGCCGCCTCGATGATCTCGATGCGCCGGCAGGCCGCGCCATAGCCGTAGCGGGTGACGACCAAACCTTCGATCGGCCGGTCCCACACTTTCTCGAAAGCCGCCGCCATCTGCGCCGAGCCTTTTCCTGCACCGATGACGATCGTGCGGCCCTTCGGCCTTGCCGGCAAATGATTCTTGATCGTCCTCTGGGGATCGGCGGCGGCAACGGCGGCGTTGAAGATGGATATAAGGAAGGATTTCGGGTCGAGAATGGTCATACTGAGCTGCCACCGACGTTCTGCGAACTTCTGCGGCGTCTGCGTTGCCCCTCACCCTTACCCTCTCCCCGTCTAGAGACGGGGAGAGGGGGTCGCCACCCATCTATCAACTGGACACGCCAGCGTTGGAGCGCTTCCCTTCTCCCCGTCGCTACACGGGGAGAAGGTGCCGGCAGGCGGATGAGGGGCGGCGCCAACGTCACGATGTTGCTTCCGGCGGCAGGACCAACTCCTGGCTATCGACGCCCAAGTAGCTACACAGCGCATCGACGACCACGCCATGGTCCTCACGCTCCGGCAGGCCCGAGACGGCGATCACGCCGATGACACCGGCGCCCTTGACAGCGATGGGAAAGCCGCCGCCGGCCAGCACGTAGTCGACAATGTCCAGCCCCTCGCCAGGCTTGAAGCTGCGGTCGGGGCGCTGCTGCTCCAGCACCATGCGGTAGGTGCTTTTCAGGAACCGCCGCACGACGTTGATCTTGCGCCGCGCCCAGTCCGGATTGGAAGCGTTCGAGCCGGGCATTGCCGCATAGAACAGCGGCCGATCGAAGGTTCTGATATCGATGATGATCGGCAGGTTCTCGGTCAAAGCCCGGTCGCGGATCGCCGAGCCGATCTCGAAAGCGACAGCCTCGTCAAAGGCGGAGAAAACAAGCGCGGCTTCCTGTTTCTTGATCAGAGCGATGTCGTCCGCAACGGCCATGTCGTTCCCCTGTTAATCTCGTCGCAGGCTTTGGCCGATGGCTGCCGTTCGGTCAAGCCGGGACGCCGGACCAGCTAGGTCGCCATGTCCGCCTTAACTGCCCGACCGGCGACATAGACCTCGTGCACGGCGCGGTCGTCGCCTAGCGTCTGCAGCAGAAACAATTCCTCGGCGAGCGTGTCCGCCGTCTCCACCCGCAGCCGCATCGCCGGCGTGGCGCGGGCGTCGAGCACGACGATATCGGCGTCGCTGCCTTCCTCCAGAGTGCCGATCTTTTCCGCAAGCGACAAGGCCTCGGCATTGCCGCGGGTCAGTTGCCAGAATGACTGAAACGGATTGAGCTTCTCGCCATTCAGCGCGATCACCTTGTAGCCCTCGTCCATGGTGCGCAGCATCGAATAGTTGGTGCCACCGCCGACATCGGTGGCGGCGGCGATGCGGAGCGGCTTCTCGCGGCGGCGATAGCGCTGATAATCGAACAGGCCCGAGCCGAGAAACAGGTTGGAGGTCGGGCAGAACACCGCCACCGAGCCGCTATCCGAAAGCACATCCGCCTCGCGTTCCGACAGATGAATGCAGTGGCCGAACAGGCTTTTGCGGCCGAGCAGTCCATACTGCTCGTAGATGTCGGTATAGTCCCGCGTCTGCGGGTACAATTGCTGCGTAAAGGCGATCTCGGCGTGGTTTTCCGACAGATGCGTCTGCATATGCAAGTGCGGATATTCGCGGCAGAGCGCGCCCGCCGTTTCCAATTGCTCGGGTGACGAGGTGATGGCGAAGCGTGGGGTGATGGCATAGTGCTGGCGCCCCTTGCCGTGCCACTCCTCGATCAGCGCCTTGCTGTCGTCATAACCCGATTGCGGCGTGTCGAGCACGCCGTCCGGCGCGTTGCGGTCCATCATCACCTTGCCGGCGATGTTGAGCATGTTGCGGTCATGCGACTCGGCAAAGAACGCCTCGGCCGATTCCTTGTGTACCGAGCAATAGGCGGAGACAGTCGTCGTGCCATGACGCAATACTTCATCCAGGAACAGCCTAGCGATACGGCGGCCATGCTGAGCGTTCTCGAATTTTGTCTCTTCCGGAAAAGTGTAGGTGTTCAGCCAGTCGAGCAGCTCGGCGCCGAAGGAAGCGATGACCTGCATCTGCGGAAAATGCGCGTGCGCATCGATAAACCCGGGCAGCAGCAGATGCGGCCGGTGGTCGATCTTTTTCGTTCCCTCGCCCGCCTTTTTCTCGACCTCGGCATAGGCGCCCGCGGCAACGATCCTACCATCGCGGAGCAGCAGGCCGCCATCTTGCTCGTAGCGCCAGGCGGAATGGTCGTCGACGGTTTCGGGCCAGCGCAAAAACGACAGCGTGCGGCCGCGCAGGAGCGTGCTGGTCATTTCCTTGCGCCTTCGAACCATGCCACCAGCAGCGCCCGTTCCTTGTCGGTGATCTGGGTGACGTTGGCGGGCGGCATGGCGTGGCTGCGGCCGGCCTGCAGGTAGATCTCGCCGGCGTGCTCGGCGATGCCGGCATCGGTGTCGAGCATCACGCCCTTCGGCGCGTGGTAGATGCCCTCGTAGGACGGCTCCGCGGCGTGGCACATCGAACAGCGGCCAAGCACCGTATCGCGCACGGCAGGGAAATGCGCCGAGGCAACGTAGACCTGGGCCGCCGCCGACGCCTTCGCCTCGCCGGTCAGCAACTTCGGCACCGTCGACAGCCAGATAATGACCAAGAACAGCACGGCCGCCGCCAGCCAGGTCCAGGTCGGATTGCCTTTGCGCGCATGCCTGGTGTTGAAATAGTGCCGGATCAGCACGCCGATGATGAACACCAGCGAGGCGATGACCCAGTTGAACTCTGTCCCGAACGCCAGCGGATAATGGTTCGACAGCATCAGGAACAAAACGGGCAGCGTCAGGTAGTTGTTGTGCAGCGAGCGCTGCTTGGCGATCTTGCCGTATTTCGGATCCGGCTTACGGCCGGCGATCAGGTCGGCGACGACGATCTTCTGGTTGGGGATGATGACCATGAAGACGTTGGCCGACATGATCGTCGCGGTGATGGCGCCAAGATGCAGGAAGGCGGCGCGGCCGGTGAACAGGTGGGTCAGTCCCCAGGCCATGAATACCAGCACCCCATACAGCACCAGCATCAGGCCGGTGTCGCTGTTGCCGAGCGGCGAACGGCACAGGAGATCGTAGACCACCCAGCCGACGCCGATCGTCGCCAGCGACAGCAAGATGCCTGTAGGCACCGACATGGCAAGCACATTCGGATCGATCAGGAACAGGTCCGCCCCGGCATAATAGACCACGCACAGCATCGCGAAGCCTGACAGCCAGGTGGCGTAGGATTCCCACTTGAACCAGGTCAGGTGCTCGGGCATGTCGGCAGGTGCCACCAGATATTTCTGCACGTGGTAGAAGCCGCCGCCATGCACCTGCCATTCCTCGCCGAAAGCGCCTGCAGGCATGCCCGGGCGTTGGCGCAGGCCGAGGTCGAGCGCGACGAAATAAAAGGACGAGCCGATCCAGGCGATGCCGGTGACGACGTGCAGCCAGCGCACGGCGAAACTCAGCCAATCCCAGAATATCGCGAAATCCATCATGAAAAATCGTCCCTGCCGATCGACTGACTTTACGGACTGGAGCGCAAACGGAAAGGGCTGAGGTGCACGATGACTTTCAAAAAAAATTGGAAAATACTAGGCTGATCATACGCAGCCACATGAGAGCCCCGAAAGCCGCATGGCCTATCTCGATAACATCGCCGTTTTTGTTCGCGTCGTCGAACTCGGCAATTTGTCGGCGGCTGGGCGCGACATGCGCATTTCGCCGGCGGTCGCTTCCAACCGGATCAAGGAGCTCGAGAAGCATCTCGGTGTCAGGCTGTTCAACCGCACGACGCGGCAGTTGATGCCGACCGAGCACGGCACGGTGTTCTATTCCGGCGCCAAGCAGGTGCTCGAGGCGGTCACCGAGGCCGAAGCTGCGGTCAGCGCGTTATCCGGCCAGCCGCGCGGCACCATAAAGGTGACAGCGCCGCTCGGCCTCGGGCGGAGACTGGTGGCATCCGGCATCCCGGACTTCCACGACAGATACCCAGATATCGAGGTGCGGCTCCGGCTTTCCGACCACAATGTCGATATCATGAAGGAAGGCATCGACGTTGCGTTCCGGCTGGGCATCATCGAGGATTCCAGCCTCAGGATGCGCGGCATCATGGACTGCGAGCGAGTGCTGGTGGCGGCTCCGCAATATCTGGAGGCGCGCGGCGAGCCGAGCGAGCCGAGCGAGTTGATCGGTAAGAAGCACGATTGCCTGATGCTGCGCTATTCCGGCGCGCGCGAATATGTCTGGACCCTGCAGACGCGGAACGGGCCGCAAAAGTTCGAGGTGCACGGCCCCTACGATACCGATGACGGCGACGTGCTGACCGGCTGGGCGCTGTCCGGCCGCGGCATCATCAACAAGCCGCGCTTCGAGGTCGAGCCGTTTATCCGCGACCAGCGGCTGAAGGTGATCCTGAGCAAAACGCCGCCGACGCCGGTGCAATTCGCCGCCGTCTACCCGCATAAGAAGCTGCAGGATCCGAAGGTGCGGCTGCTGCTCGACTTCATGGCCGAGCGCTGCCAGCGGCTGATCAGGGATATTCTGGCCGGCAAATGATCGCCGGCTGGCCGGTTGCTTTCCGTCCAGCCGGCGAAGATATTTCTTATGGAATCTCACTCACCAGGGAAGACCGATGGCCAGCGGCGCCAGAATGCATCTAGCCGTTTCACTAGCTCCGGAAACTGCTCCCTCCTCTCCGTCCGACGTCGTTCCGGATTTCAGTCTGCTGACGCGGTCCGTGCAAAAAGCCGAAGCGGCCGGCCTGGATATGGTGTTGCTCGCCGATTCCGCGCCGGTTGCAGGCGGACCGAACCGGCAAATGCGCTTCGAAGCAACGACCTTGCTGGCAGCGCTGGCGACGGTGACAAGCAGGATCGGTCTCATCGCCGCGGCGTCAATGGTCGCCCACCAGCCCTATAATCTCGCGCGCCGTTTCGCTTCGCTCGACATTATCAGCCATGGCCGCGCCGGCTGGAACGCCAGCATGATGCCCGACCCGCGCGAGGCGGCCAATTTCAGCCGACCGGAAGGGTTTTCCGGCGACGCATTCCGCCTGCGCGCCGAGGAATTCGTCGGCATCGTGCAAGGCTTGTGGAAAGGCTGGGACGCAGACGCGCTTCTGTTCGACAAAAGTGGCGGCCGCTTCTTCGATCCCGAGAAGATGCACCTTCTCGACCACAGGGGCGAATATTTTTCTGTGCGCGGGCCGCTCAACGTGGCGCGGTCGCCGCAGGACACGCCGGTGCTGGTCATGTCCGGCCTGTCCGAGCCCGACATGGATATCGCCGCCCGCACCGCCGATGTTGTCCTGCTAGACCAGCGATCGATCGACTGGGCTGACGATCTGAAGCGCCGTGCGCTTGCCTTCGGGCGCAGGCCGGAGGGGCTGAAGGTGCTGATGAATGTTGTCACGGATGGCGAGATGGCCGCCATGCCGGATATGTTTGCGGATAGGCTCGAAGAGTGCTTTCGCTCGAAAGCCTGCGACGGTTTCAACATCGCCGTGCCGCTCACGTCGGCGCTCGACGATTTCATCGGTCTCGTGCTGCCGGAGCTTCGCCGCCGCGGCCTTGTCCGGTCCGGCTACAGCGCGGCGACACTGCGGGCCCATCTCGGGCTTGCAGGGGAGGATCGGCAATGAGCGCCGGTCGAGGCCAGATGAAGCTCGGCGCCTTCCTATGGGCGACAGGCCACCACATCGCCGCCTGGCGCCATCCGCAGGCGCATGTCACGGCTGGCATCGACATCGATCATTACATCCAGCTGGCGCGGACGGCGGAAGCGGCGAAGTTCGACATGATCTTCTGCGAGGACGCCGCCGGTGTGCGCGAGGCCAATGTCGACATCGCCAGCCAAACGTCGCGCTCGATTGGCTTCGAGCCGATCAGCCTGCTTGCGGCGCTCGCGGTGCAGACGGAGCGCATCGGCCTCGTCTCCACGGCATCGACGAGTTACAACGAGCCTTACGGGCTGGCGCGGACCTTCCTGTCGCTCGACCATCTGAGCGGCGGGCGTGCCGGCTGGAACCTTGTCACTTCGGCCAGCCAGAT
Organism: Mesorhizobium sp. M1163; assembly: GCF_040318415.1. Classification (NCBI taxonomy): domain Bacteria; kingdom Pseudomonadati; phylum Pseudomonadota; class Alphaproteobacteria; order Hyphomicrobiales; family Phyllobacteriaceae; genus Mesorhizobium; species Mesorhizobium sp. M1163. The sequence continues at coordinate 52,642 of NZ_JAMYMF010000024.1, forward strand.
CGAGGCCGCCAATTTCGGCTCGACCGGTCTGCGCCCGCATGCGGACCGTTACGGGCGGGCGCGCGAATTCGCTGCCGTGGTTGCCGGCCTTTGGCGAGGCCAGGGTGGACACGAAGGCAGAAGTTTTTCGGTGCGTGACCCGCTCGATCTGCCGCGCTCGCCACAAGGTGCACCGGTCATGGTGCAAGCGGGAGCGTCGGACGAGGGTCGTGACCTCGCCGCCCGGACCACCGACGTGGTCTTTACGGCGGCGCAGACATTCGAGGAAGCGAAGGCCTTCTACGACGACCTCAAGGCACGGCTGACTGCCCATGGGCGCAAGCCGGACGACGTCAAGATCATGCCCGGCGTCGCGCCGGTCGTCGCGGCAAGCGAAGCGGAAGCCCGGGCAAAACATGATGAACTGCAGGAGCTGATACCGGACGATGTCGGTGTCGCGCTGCTTTCCAGCTATCTCAGCATATCCGATCTCGCGCGCTATCCCATCGACGGACCGCTGCCCGAGCTGCCGGCCAGCGAAGGCATGCAAAGCCGGCAGGCGCTCGTCATCGAGCAATCGCGCCGCGACAACCTGTCCATTCGCCAGCTTGCCCGTCATTTCGCCGGCGCGCGCGGCCATTGGCGCGTCGTCGGAACTCCGGCCCAGATCGCCGACCAGCTCGCAGCACGCTTCGAGGGCGGCGCGGCAGACGGTTTCAACCTGATGCCATCCTATTTTCCCGGCGAACTCGATGCCTTTGCCACGCTTGTCGTGCCGGAGCTGCAGCGGCGCGGTCTGTTCCGTACGGATTATGACGGCAGCACGCTGCGCGACCATCTGGGCTTGAAAAGGCCAGCGTAAACGACGAGCGGAACGAAAGTCGGAGATCGCCGTTTTGGGATGCTGTGCCGCGGCGATGAGGGCGTCTGCGCGCATGTTCGATTGACCTTCCACAACCTTCGCCCTCTTCAAACCACGCGGACGCAACCGCCACAGGAGCCGATCATGGATGCCATCGCCACCCGCAACGACCTGCAATCCAATGCCAAGAAAGAGTGTATCGATCTTCTCAACGCCCGCCTCGCCGACGCCATAGATCTGGCCTTGATCACCAAGCAGGCGCACTGGAACGTCAAGGGGCCGCAATTCATCGCCATCCATGAGATGCTCGACACGTTCCGCGAGGAGATCGACGGACATGTCGACACCATTGCCGAGCGCGCCGTACAGCTCGGCGGCACGGCGCTCGGCACATCGCAGGAGGTGTCGAAGGCGACTATGCTCGAGGCCTATCCGACCGACATCCACAAGACCCGAGATCATCTGGCGGCGCTGATCGACCGCTATGCCGCGACCGCCAAGCGGGCACGCGCGGCGATCGACGAAGCGGCGGGAGCGGGCGACGCCGACACCGCCGACATCTTCACCGCCTATTCACGCTCGCTCGACAAATTGCTGTGGTTCCTCGAGGCACACACGCAGGAACAGGAATAGAAGGAAACGTCAGCCCGCCATCGCCTTGCCACGACGTGCTTTGGACGGAGCTGCCGGTTCTATCGCGTGGGCGGCCAACGCCGTCATGATCTCGGCTGCGGCGAGTGCGGCGATCACTTGCGGGCGCTTGTCCTTGACGGCATCGCCGCCGATCGGCGAGACGAGGCGGTCAAATTCCGCCTCGCTTCCGTCCGCCGACTTAAGGAACCAGTTCCGAAACGTCGCCTTCTTGGTTTTGGAGCCTATCATGCCGACATAGGCGGCATCCCGGCGTTTCAGCGCCTCGGCGACGATCAGGAAATCCAGCGCGTGGTCATGGGTAAGGACGACGAAGGCGGATCCAGCCGGGGCTTCGCGCACCATCGCCTCAGGCATCGGCGTCAAACAGGTTTCGACCGTGTCTGGCATGCCCTCCAGCGCTTCGGCTCGCGTCTCGGCAATGACGACATGCACCGGCAGCAAAGCCACCGCCGAGGCCAACGCATGGCCGACATGGCCGCCGCCGAAGATGTAGACATGCGGCAGCTGCGCCTCCTCGGCTTCCGCCGCCGCGACCAACTTGGCCTCAAGCGCGGCGTCAACCAGCCGGATCAGCACCTCGACCCTGCCGCCGCAGCACTGCCCGATCTCCGGGCCGAGCGCGACGTCGAGCGTCGCGACAGCGTTGCGGCCAGCCCCCTTCTCCCCGTAACTATACGGGGAGAAGGGGCCGGCAGGCGGATGAGGGGCGGCGCCAGCCTCGACAGATTCGCCAGAACCTGAGGCCGATCGACCAAGCATCTGCCGCGCTTTGTCGATCGCCATATATTCGAGCTGGCCGCCGCCGATCGTGCCGAAAGTGGCCGATCCTGAGACGAGCATGAAGGCACCCCTCTCGCGCGGCGTCGAGCCTTTTGTCCCGGCCACCTCAACCAAGGCGACCCGGCAGGCACCGGCAAGAAAGGCTTTCAGGCTCTGCATTTTCGCGTTCATCATTCGCGTTCCCTGTTGGGAAATATAGAGTTTTTCGGCCTGAATTGCACGTTTTCCGGGATTCAAGTGCCGGTCCTGGCTTCTCGCTTCAGCCGTTCGATCGCCATCAGCACCCGTTCCGGCGTGGCAGGCGGGTCAAGGCGCGGGCAGATCTTGTGGCCAGCAACGCTCGCCACCGCATCCGACAGCGCATGCAGCACCGACATTGCGAGCGGAAAGGGCGGCTCGCCGACCGCCTTGGAGCGGTGCACCGTCGGCTCGCCTGCTTCCGCCCAGTCGGCCAACGTGATGTTGAAAATCTTCGGCCGGTCCGAAGCGAGCGGGATCTTGTAGGTCGACGGCGCATGGGTGCGCAGCCGCCCCTTGTCGTCCCACCACAGTTCCTCCGTGGTCAGCCAGCCCATGCCCTGGATGAAGCCGCCCTCGATCTGGCCGAGGTCGATGGCGCGGTTCAGCGAACGCCCGGTTTCGTGCAGAATATCGGTGCGCTCGACGACATATTCGCCGGTCAGCGTGTCGACTGAAACTTCCGAGCAAGCCGCGCCATAGGCGAAATAATAGAAGGGGCGACCCTCGCCCTTGTCGCGGTCCCAATGGATTTTCGGCGTCTTGTAAAAGCCAGCCGCCGAAAGCTGGATGCGCGCCATATAGGCCTGCCTGACGAGATCGGCGAAGGCGATCTCCTGATTACCGATGCGCACCCGGTTTGGCAGGAATAGCACCTGGTCGCGCGGCACCTGGAATTTCTCGGCGGCGAAATTGGTCAGCCGGTCCTTGATCTGGCGGGCGGCGTTCTGCGCCGCCATGCCGTTGAGGTCGGAGCCGGAAGACGCGGCAGTGGCCGAGGTGTTCGGCACCTTGCCGGTCGTCGTCGCGGTGATCTTGACCTGATCGAGGTCGATCTGGAACTCTTCCGCCACAACCTGCGCCACCTTGACATAGAGGCCCTGCCCCATCTCGGTGCCGCCGTGGTTCAGGTGCACTGAACCATCGGTATAGACATGCACCAGCGCGCCGGCCTGGTTGTAATGGGTGGCGGTGAACGAGATGCCAAACTTGACCGGCGTCAGCGCCAGTCCCCGCTTGATGAAGCGGCTGTTGGCATTGAAAGCATCGATGGTGCGGCGGCGCCTTGCATAGTCGGAACTCGCCTCCAGCTCGGCGACGATGCGGTGGATGATGTTGTCCTCGACCGTCTGGTGGTAGGGCGTGATGTTGCGGTCGCTGGTGCCGTAGAAATTCTTCTTGCGGATTTGGAGCGGGTCCTTGCCGACGGCAAACGCGACTTCGTCGATGACGCGCTCGGCGCCGACCATGCCTTGCGGGCCGCCGAAGCCGCGAAAGGCGGTGTTCGATACCGTATTGGTGTAGAGCGGCGCCGATTGCGCGTGCACCGCCGGCCAGAAATAGGTGTTGTCGCAATGGAACAGCGCGCGGTCGGTGACCGGGCCGGAGAGGTCGGCCGAGAAGCCGCAGCGCGCCGCGAACATGAAATCTACGCCGAGAATATTGCCCTCATCGTCGAAGCCGACCTCGTAGTCGACGAGGAAATCGTGGCGTTTGCCGGTGGCGATCATGTCGTCGTCGCGGTCGGGCCGGATTTTCACGGCCCGATGATGTTTCTTCGCGGCGATAGCGGCCAATGCCGCAAACTGATTGCCTTGCGTTTCCTTGCCGCCGAAAGCGCCCCCCATCCGGCGGATTTCCACCGTCACCGCGTGGCTCGGAACACCGAGCGCATGGCTGACCATGTGCTGGATTTCGCTCGGGTGCTGGGTCGAGGAATAGATGGTGACGTCGTGGTCCTCGCCAGGGATGGCCAAGGCGATATGACCCTCGAGATAGAAATGCTCCTGGCCGCCGATGCGCATCTGCCCTTTCAGCCGGCGTGGCGCTGCCTTGATCGCAGCCGCTGCATCACCGCGCTTCAGGGTCAGCGGCGGCGTGACCAGCTTGTCTTTCCGGGGATCGAGCTCGCCAATATCGGCGACGAACGGCAATTCCTTGTATCCGACCTTGGCCAGCCTCGTCGCCCGGCGCGCCTGCTCGCGGGTTTCGGCGATGACGCAGAAGATCGGCTGGCCGAAGAATTGCACCTTGCCGTCGGCAAGCACCGGCTCGTCGTGGCGGCCGGTCGGCGAAATATCGTTTTCGCCGGGCACGTCGCTCGCCGTCAGCACGTCGATGACGCCGGGTGCGGCGCGGACCCCCGACAGGTCCATGCTGGTGACGGTGGCATGCGTCGCCGCCGAAAGCCCAAGACAGCCGTGCAGCGTGCCGGCCGGTTCCGGCATGTCGTCGATATAGACGGCCGTGCCACTGACATGCTTGTGCGCGGAATCATGGCGCTGATCGGTGGCGACGCCGCCGGCGATTTTTTGCGCCTTCAAGTTCGGAGTGGCGTGCTTGTTCATCATGCCGCCTCGTGCCGTGATACCTGGATCGGCGCCCGGGTGCCCATGGTTTCGGCAAAGAAGCGCAGCAGCAGGTTGCGCGCCGCCAGCGCCCGGTATTCGGCGCTTGCCCGCATGTCGGTCAGCGGGGTGAAATCGCCGGCGTACGCGGCCATCGCCGCCTCGACCGTCGCTTCCGTCCAGGGCTTGCCAAGCAATGCCTTTTCTACGCCAAAGGCGCGCTTCGGCGTTGCCGCCATGCCGCCATAGGCGATGCGTATCTCCGCCACCGTGCCGTCCGCGGCCAGCGTCAGGAAAAACGCGCCTAGCGCTGCGGTGATGTCTTCGTCGCGGCGCTTGGTGATCTTGTAGACGGCAAATTTCGTCTCGCTGCCCGGCAGCGGAACATGCACGGCCTCGACGAATTCGCCGGGCTGCCGGTCCTGTCGGCCATAGGCGATGAAAAAATCTTCGAGTGGGATCGTCCGCCGCTTGTGGCCGCGACGCAGCGTCATGCGGGCACCGAGTGCGATCAGCGGCGGCGGCGTGTCGCCAATCGGCGAACCGTTAGCGATATTGCCGCCGATGGTGCCCATGTTGCGCACCTGATCGCCGCCGATGCGGTCGAACAGCGGGCCTAGCGCCGGGATGCATTTTGCCAGCGTCGAGAAGGCTTCGCTATAGGTGACACCGGCGCCGATCGAGATGACGCCCTTGTCCTCGGACATCCCGCACAGACCATCGAGATTGCCGATGAAAACCGCCGGCGAAATATCGCGCATGTGCTTGGTCACCCAAAGGCCGACATCGGTCGAACCGGCGACGATAGTGGCGCCCGGCTCCTCGACCAGCACGCTGGCGAGATCGTCGGCATTGGCCGGCACGATCAGCCGCTTGTTGCCGGAGCCGATCTCAATGCGCGAACCGTCCTTCATCGCGTCGAGCTTGGCCGTGACTGCCTTGCGCTCGGCCGCCAACGGATCCTTTGCCGCCTTGCCGTAGCTGGAGATGGCACGTGCGGCGCGCATGATCGCCTCGTAGCCGGTGCAGCGGCAGAGATTGCCTTGCAGTGCCTTTTCGATGGCGGCGTCCGACGGCTCCGGCGACCGCATCCACAGCGCATAAAGCGACATGACGAAACCCGGCGTGCAGAAGCCGCATTGCGAGCCGTGGAAATCGATCATCGCCTGCTGCACGGGGTGCAGTTTTCCTGCGTCGCCGCGCAGATGCTCGATGGTCACGACATGCGTGCCGTCTAGCGAGCCAAGGAAGCGGATACAGGCATTGACGCTTTCATAGACCAGTGTTCCACCGGAGAGCCTGCCGACCAGCACCGTGCAGGCGCCGCAGTCGCCCTCGGCGCAACCTTCCTTGGTGCCGCGCAGCGAGCGGTCGAGCCGCAGCCAGTCGAGCAGTGTCTGGTCGGGTGCAACCGTGCCGAGCGCGACGTCCTCGCCATTGAGGATGAACCGGATTTCGTTGCGTGTCTTGATCCCGGCCATCTCAGCTTCCCCGGTAGGTCGAATAGCCGTACGGCGACAGAAGCAGCGGCACATGATAGTGCATCGGCTCGGCCATACCGAAGCGGATGGGCACATGGTCGAGGAAGGCCGGTTCCGGCAGTTTTGTCCCCTGCCGGCGCAGATAATCGCCGGCCGCAAAGACCAATTCGTATTCGCCGGTACGGAACTCCGCGCCGGCAAGCAACGGAGCATCGCAACGGCCGTCATCATTGGTGACGACCGTTTTCAGATGCGTCCGGGCCTGGCCGTCAAGATGATAGAGCTCAATCGACAGACCGGCCGCCGGTTTGCCGGCCGCGGTGTCGAGGACATGGGTCGTCAGGCGCCCGCCTTCGGCTTTCGACGTTTCCGCCACTGGCTGCTCCATTCCCTGCACAGTCGAACACTATTCATGAATTGTGCGCCAATTAAAGGCGATGCATAAGTCCCGGTCGAGCGGAGCGCGACAAAAACACTTTCAAAAATTTCGGGGGAATGCGCAGGCACTCCTTTCGACTATCCTGATCACAATTTCCGGCAGGAGCGAGAATGCGTTACGAACGAGACATGCGCGGCTACGGAGCCAATCCGCCGGATCCAAAATGGCCCGGCGGGGCGCATGTCGCGGTCCAGTTCGTCGTCAATTACGAAGAGGGCGGCGAGAATTGCGTCCTGCACGGCGACAAGGCCTCGGAGGCTTTCCTGTCGGAGATCGTCGGCGCCGCGCCCTGGCCCGGCCAGCGCCACTGGAACATGGAATCGATCTACGAATACGGCGCCCGCGCCGGCTTCTGGCGATTGCTGCGCCTGTTCAGCGCGGCACAGGTGCCGGTCACCTGCTACGGCGTCGCCACGGCCCTGGCGCGCTCGCCCGACCAGGTCGCAGCGATGCAGGAGGCCGGCTGGGAGATCGCCTCGCACGGGCTGAAATGGATCGACTACCGCGACCACGCGCCAGAAGACGAGCGCCGCGACATGGAAGCGGCGATACGGCTGCATTATGAGGTGACAGGCGCGCGGCCGACCGGCTGGTACACCGGCCGCACGTCGATCAACACGGTGCGTCTGGCGGCGGAAGAAGGCGGCTTCGACTATGTGTCGGACACCTATGACGACGAACTGCCCTACTGGTTCGAGCATGTGACACCGAACGGGTCGGCGAAGCCGCAGCTGGTCATCCCCTATACGCTCGACGCCAACGACATGCGCTTTGCCACGCCGCAGGGCTTCAACTCCGGCGACCAGTTCTTTGCCTATCTCAGGGATAGTTTCGACACGCTCTATGCCGAGGGCAAGGCAGGGCGGCCGCGCATGATGAATATCGGCCTGCACTGCCGCCTGGTTGGGCGGCCGGGCCGGGTCGCGGCACTGAAGCGCTTCATCGACTACGTCAAATCACACGACAAGGTCTGGCTGGCACGGCGCATCGACATTGCAAAACATTGGCAGGAGACGCATCCGTTCCGGTTGCCGGCATTGCGCCCGTCGAAAATGGAATTCGAGGCCTTCGTCCACGCATTCGGCGGCGTCTTCGAACATTCGCCGTGGATTGCCGAGCGCGCCTACGAGTTGGAACTCGGCCCGGCGCATGACAGTGCCGGCGGCCTGCACAACGCGCTCTGCCGCGTCTTTCGCGCGGCCAGCGAGGCCGAGCGGCTTTCCGTGCTCAATGCCCACCCCGACCTTGCCGGAAAACTGGCGCAGGCCAAGCGGCTAACCGCGGAATCCTCCAGGGAACAGGCTTCGGCCGGGCTAGACGCGCTGACCGACAACGAGCGCGAGCTGTTCGCAAAGCTCAATGCCGCCTACGTCACCGGTTTCGGTTTCCCGTTCATCATTGCGGTGAAGGGCAAGACCAAGGAGGACATCCTGGCCGAGTTCGAAACGCGTATCGGCAACAGCCGCGATGTCGAATTCGAAACCGCCTGCAGACAGGTCGAGCGCATCGCGCTGCTTCGTCTCAAGGACATGCTTCCACAATAGGCTTTGGCTGCCGCGATGGGCCCTGGCTTCCGCAACAGGCTTGAATTTATGGATATGATGAAAATGGCCGAGCGAACCTATTATGCGCCGCAGGGCGGACATCCCGGCCAGAGTGAATTGCTGACCGGACGCGCCGTGTTCACACAGGCCTATGCCGTAATCCCCAAAGGCGTGATGCAGGACATCGTCACCAGCGCCTTGCCGTTCTGGGATGGGACACGGGTCTGGGTGCTGTCGCGGCCGCTGTCGGGTTTTGCCGAGACGTTTTCGCAATACATCGTCGAGCTCGCGCCCGGCGGCGGCAGCGACCGGCCAGAACCGGATGATGATGCCGAGGGCGCGATATTCGTGGTTGAAGGCGAGCTGAGCGTGTCGCTAGCCGGAAAGAAGCATGTGCTCAGGCCGGGCGGGTTCGCGTTTCTGCCGCCAGCGAGCGGGTGGACGGTGCGCAACGAAAGCGGCGCTGCCGTCCGCTTCCACTGGATCCGAAAGGCTTACGATGCGGTCGACGGCATCGAGCTGCCGCAAGCGTTCTTCGCCAACGAACAGGATATCGTACCGACGCCGATGCCAGGTACCGAAGGCCGCTGGGCAACAACGCGCTTCGTCGATCCTGAAGACATCCGCCACGACATGCATGTCACCATCGTGACGCTCGAGCCGGGCGCGGTCATTCCCTTCGCCGAGACGCATGTCATGGAGCACGGGCTTTATGTGCTGGAGGGCAAGGCGGTCTACCGTCTCAACCAGGACTGGGTCGAAGTCGAGGCCGGCGACTATATGTGGCTGCGCGCCTTCTGCCCGCAGGCTTGTTATGCCGGCGGGCCAGGCAAATTCCGCTACCTCCTCTACAAGGACGTGAACCGCCACGCCAAGCTCGGCGGTGTGGGCATCGAGGGTCGCGCGCGGTGATCCGCATCGTCGCGCGGCCGCTGACCCGCGAGAATTTCGCCGAATTCGGCGACGTCATCGATATGGGCGGCGACAACCATTATCCGATCAATGGCGGCAAGGCCGAGCGCTATCACGATCTCGCCACCGCTGAAGCACGAGGGCCGAATGCGCACGTGCTGATCTCGATGGTGCGTGGCACGCCCTATGAGCTGCCGTTGAAGCTTACCATGGTCGAGCGCCATCCGTTTGGCAGCCAGGCCTTCATTCCGCTGTCACCACGGCCGTTCCTGGTCATCGTCTGCCATGACGGCGAGGAAGGCCCGGGCGAGCCGCATGCGTTCATCACCGCGCCCGGGCAAGGCGTCAACTATCCACGCAATTTGTGGCACGGCGTGCTGACGCCGATCGGCGAGCCCCAGGACTTCCTGGTCGTCGACCGGGGCGGCGACGGCTCCAACCTCGAAGAGTGCCACTTCTCGCACGCCTATGAGATTCATCTTCCCGATGGGAGCCGGTGATGGCTGACATTTCGCTGATCGACCGCCTGCTCGACGTCATAGAGCACGACATCGTGCCGAAGACGGCGAAGGGTGTCGCGCATGGCAACAAGTTGTTCGGCGCGGCGATCCTGCGCAAGGACGACAGCTCGCTGGTGCTTGCCGAAACCAACAATGAGACGGAAAACCCGCTGTGGCACGGCGAGGTGCATTGCCTGAAGCGCTTCTACGAAATGCCGAAGGCCGAGCGCGTCGACACCGCGGATGCCATCTTTCTCGCCACGCACGAACCCTGCTCGCTCTGCCTGTCGGCGATCACCTGGACCGGCTTCGACAATTTCTACTATCTGTTCAGCCACGAGGATTCGCGCGACAGTTTCGCTATCCCGCACGATTTGAAGATCCTGAAAGAGGTCTTCACCCTCGATCCCGGCGGCTACAATGCCGAGAATGCCTATTGGAAGAGCTTTTCGATCCGCAGACTGGTGCGATTGCTGTCGGGGCCTGAGCGCGAGCGGCTGGAGGCGCGGATCAGCGCCATCTCGGCAATCTACGACGAACTGTCCGGCGCTTACCAGGCGAGCAAGTCCGAAAACGACATCCCGTTGAATTGACGCGGATTGACCAGCCGAATTCGTTGGCTGGCCCACGACGACATCCTGCGGACTCCATCATCTGGCGCTCCTGGAGTCTGCCCGCATGAAAATCGTCACTGAATTCCCACGAAAGATCGTCGAATTTCCGGATATGGGGATCGTCATGCCGGACGGCTGCCGGCTGTCGGCGCGGGTGTGGATGCCGGCCGATGCCGCCGACGATCCGGTGCCGGCAATCCTCGAACATCTGCCCTATCGCAAGCGCGACGGCACGATCTATCGTGATCAGCTGACGCATCCCTATTTCGCAGGCCACGGCTACGCCTCGATCCGCGTCGACATGCGCGGCAACGGCGATTCCGAAGGGCTGATGGACGATGAATATTCCGAGCAGGAATTGCAGGACGCTTGCGACGTCATAGCCTGGGCGGCGGCGCAGCCCTGGTGCAACGGCAATGTCGGCATGATGGGCATTTCGTGGGGCGGCTTCAACTGCCTGCAGGTAGCAGCCAAGCAGCCGGCGGCGCTGAAGGCGGTTATCAGTCTCTGTTCGACAGTCGACCGCTACGCCGACGACATCCACTACAAGGGCGGCTGCCTGCTGATCGAGAATTTCGGCTGGGCTTCGACCATGCTGTCCTATTCGTCGCGGCCGCCGGATCCGTTGCTGGCCGGCGACAACAGATGGCGCGACCTGTGGCTGACCCGGCTGGAGAACCAGCCCTTCCTGGCGCCGCTGTGGTTGAAGCACCAGCATCGCGACGCCTATTGGAAGCCCGGCTCGATCTGCGAGGACTATCCGGCCATCCATGCCGCGGTGCTGTCGATCGGCGGCTGGCATGATGGTTATCGCAATACGATTTCCCATCTCGCCGCCAATATCGAGGCGCCGGTCAAGGGCATCGTCGGCCCGTGGATTCACAAATACCCGCACTACGCCGCGCCCGAACCGCGCATCGGCTTCCTGCAGGAGGCGTTGCGCTGGTGGGACCGCTGGCTGAAGGACCTCGACACCGGCGTAGAGGCCGACCCGGCCTACCGCGCCTATGTGATGGACAGCGTGCGTCCGGCGCGCTGGCATCCCGAGCGGCCCGGCCGCTGGGTCGCTGAATCGGAATGGCCGTCACCCAACATCAAGGCGCAAGAGGTTGAGCTTATGGCTGAAGGCAACCACGCTATCGTCGCTTCGCCGCAAAACTGCGGCCTTGCCGGTGGCGAATATTTCCCCTTCACCTTCGGCCCGGAACTGCCGGGTGACCAGCGCCCCGACGATGCGCTGTCGGTGTGTTTCGACCAGCCGGTGCTGAACGAAGCGATCGACATCGTCGGTGCTCCCGAAGTTGCGGTCAGGGTCTCGGCGGACCGGCGCCAGGCGAACATCGCGGTTCGGCTGTGCGACGTCCATCCGGACGGAGCGTCGGAGCTGATCTCCTACGGCGTGCTCAACCTGACGCATCGCAACTCGCACGAATTTCCCGAAGCGCTGGTGCCCGGCGAAATCGTCAACGCCCGGGTGGTGCTCGACCAATGCGCCTATCGCGTGCCGGCCGGTCACCGCTTGCGTGTGGCCATTTCCAACAGCTATTGGCCGATGATCTGGCCGTCGCCGGAGCCGGTCCGGCTGGAATTGTCGGCCGCGACATTGATGCTGCCGCTGCGCCCGCCGGCGACAGGCGACGAGGTCACCTTCCCCGCCCCCGAAGGCGCCACGCCCTGGGCAACCGAAACGGTCCGCGCCGCCAATTCCGAGCGTCATGTCGATCGCGACGAAAAGACCGGAATGATCACGCTTTCCATCGTCGACGATTTCGGTGAGGTGCGCGACCTGGAACACAGCCTTGCCAATGGCAGCATCGCGAGAGAGACGTGGGCGATCCATCCTGACGATCCGCTGTCAGCCTTGGGCAAGACGCATTGGACCCAGACGCTGTCGCGAAATGAATGGTCGGTGCGCACCGAAACCTTCGCCGAAATGCGCTCCGACGCGCAAAGCTTCATGGTTAGCGCCAGAATTGAAGCCTATGAAGGCGAGAAACTGGTCTTCGAACGCAACTTCGAGGAGAAAATCCCGCGCGCACTGCTTTGAGCGCTTATAGCGATTGGTCCAATTGCGACGCACGATTTACGCCACGGCATGTCGCATTCGGTCTTGCTTACCGCTTTCCCTTACGGTCATTATTCTCCCGATAGAAATGAGAAAAAACGACCATAAGGTCGGACCAACAGAGTGAGGAACTCAACATGTCAAACGAACTGGAATATCTGAGCCGGCGCGTTGCGTCCGGCAAGCTGAGCCGTCGCGATTTTCTCGGCCGGGCGGCAGCGCTCGGTGTCACCGCAACCTTCGCCAACTCGCTGCTTTCAAACGCGGCGCGTGCCGCAGGCCCGGTCAAGGGCGGCACGCTGAAGGCCGGCCTGGTCGGCGGCTCTTCGGCCGACAGCCTCGATCCGGCCCTGTTCCTGACCCAGGTGCCGTTCGCCTTCGGCAAGATGTGGGGCGAACTGATCGTGGAGCTTTCCCCGGAAGGCACTCTCGAGAACCGCATCGCCGAGGAGATCGGCTCGTCGGACGACGCCAAGACCTGGACGCTGAAAATCCGTGACGGCGTCGAATTCCACAATGGCAAGACGGTGACCGCCGAGGACGTGGCCGCCACGCTCGAACGTCATTCGGACGAAAAGTCGAAGTCCGGTGCACTCGGTTACATGAAGGGCATCGAGAGCATCAAGGTCAGCGGCAAAGAAGTCGTTCTGACGCTGAAGGAGGCCAATGCCGACCTTCCTTATCTGCTCAGCGACTACCACCTGATTATCCAGCCCAATGGCGGCAAGGACAAGGCCGACGCCGGCATCTCGGCCGGGCCTTACAAGGTCACTACCAACGAGCCTGGCGTGCGTCATGGCGGCGAGCGTTTCGCCAACTACTGGCAGGGCGACAAGATGGGCCATGCCGACCAGGTCGAGGTCATCGTCATTAACGATGCCACGGCGCGGACGGCCGCCCTGCAGGGCGGACAGGTCAACATGATCAACCGCGTCGAGCCGAAGATCGTCGACCTGATCAAGCGTCTACCCGGCGTCACCATCCGCAACCATGCCGGCCCTGGCCACTACGTCTTCATCATGCACTGCAACACCGCGCCATTCGACAATAACGATCTGCGCATGGCGCTGAAGCTGGCGATCGACCGCGAGGAGATGCTCGACAAGATCCTCAGAGGCTACGGCTCGCTCGGCAACGACTTCCCGATCAATGCGGCATACCCGCTGTTTTCCGATGATATCGAGCAGCGCAAATACGATCCCGACAAGGCAAAGTTCCACTTCAAGAAGTCGGGCCATGACGGCTCAATCTTGCTCAGAACATCGGACGTCGCCTTCCCGGGCGCTGTCGACGCCGCGCAGCTCTATCAGCAGAGCGCGGCCAAGGCCGGCATCACGCTGGAGATCAAGCGCGAGCCGGGCGACGGCTACTGGAACGAAGTCTGGAACAAGCAGCCCTTCTGCGCCTCCTACTGGGGCGGACGCTCGACGCAGGACCAGATGTATTCGACCGCCTACCTGTCGACGGCCGACTGGAACGACACACGGTTCAAGCGTCCGGATTTCGACAAGATGGTGCTGGCGGCTCGCGCCGAACTCGACGAGGCGAAGCGCAAGGCGATGTATCGCGACATGGCTGTGATGGTGCGCGACGAGGGCGGCCTGATCCTGCCGATGTTCAATCAGTTCATCGACGCGACGGGCGCCAAGGTTGCCGGCTGGGTCGACGATCCGCATCAGGAGCTGATGAACGGATACGCTCTGGCAAAGTGCTGGCTCGAAGCCTAAGCCCGGCCTTGCGGATATGTCCTCACCCATCGCGAAACTTGTGGCCCAGCGCATTGCGCTGGGCATTCTGCTGCTGTTGGCCGTTTCGGTCCTGATCTTCGCCGGCACCCAGATCCTGCCCGGCGACGTCGCGCAAGCCATCCTCGGACAGTCGGCGACCCCGCAGTCGCTCGCCAATCTGCGCGAGCAGCTCGGTCTCAACGATCCGGCCTATATCCGCTATTTCCGCTGGCTCGGCGGCGTGCTCACCGGCAATCTCGGCACGGCGATGTCGAGCGGGCAAGATATTGCGACCTCGATCAAGGGGCGGCTGTGGAATACGTTGTTCCTCGCCTTCTGGGCGGCGATCGTGGCGGTGCCACTGGCGATCATCCTCGGCCTGATCGCAGTGCGCTACCGCAATGGCTTGGTCGACAAACTGATTTCCGGATTGGCGCTCGCCTCGACGTCCTTTCCCGAATTCTTCATCGGTTATGTGCTCGTCTATTTCTTCGCCGTGAAGTACCAGATCTTCCCGGGCATCTCGACCGTCTATGACGGAATGCCTTTCGGCGAACGCATTCTGGCGATCACGCTGCCGGCGGCGGCGCTGACCCTGGTGGTGCTCGCCCATATGATGCGCATGACGCGCGCCGCGATCCTCAACGTCATGCAGTCTGCCTATGTCGAGACGGCGGAGCTCAAGGGGCTGTCGGCCTTCGCCGTCATTCGCAGGCATGCCTTTCCCAATGCGATTGCACCTATCATCAACGTCGTCATGCTCAACCTCGCCTACCTGATCGTCGGCGTTGTCGTCGTCGAAGTGATCTTCGTCTATCCAGGCATGGGGCAGTATCTCGTCGACCACGTCACCAAGCGCGACGTGCCGGTGGTGCAGGCGGTGGGGCTGATCTTTGCCGCCGTTTACATCAGCCTGAACATCATCGCGGACATAGCGGCGATCGTCGCCAACCCGCGCCTCAGACATCCGAAATGAGGGGGCGGGTATGCTCGTCATAAAACGCATTCCCATCCCGGCGCTGATCGGGCTAGTGCTGACGGCGTTGTTCGTGCTGGCGGCGATCTTCGCGCCATGGATCGCGCCGCATGGCAATGGCGAGATCATCGGCGATGTCTGGGAACCAATGTCGGCGACGCATTGGCTGGGCACCGACAATCTCGGCCGTGATCTGTTGTCGCGCATGATTTACGGCGCCCGCATCACCCTGTTCATCGCGGTGCTGGCGACGGCGCTGTCGTTCTCGCTCGGTGCCATCCTCGGCTTCTCGGCCGCGGTGTTCGGCGGCTGGTTCGACACGCTTCTGTCGCGTCTCGTCGATCTCCTGATGTCGATCCCGACATTGATCATGGCCCTTGTCGTGCTGTCGGTGCTGCCATCCAATCTGGTGACGCTGATCCTGGTCATGGGCGTTCTCGATTCGACCCGCGTCTACCGCCTGTCGAGGGCGGTCGCCGTCGACATCAACGTCATGGACTATGTCGAGGCGGCCAAGCTGCGCGGCGAAGGCAGCGGTTGGATCATCTTACGCGAGATCCTGCCCAATGCGCTGTCGCCGCTGGTTTCTGAACTCGGCCTGCGTTTCATCTATGCCGTACTGTTCCTGTCGACGCTCTCCTTCCTCGGCCTTGGCGTGCAGCCGCCTAGCGCCGATTGGGGCGGCATGGTCAAGGAAAACAAGGACGGCATCGTCTTCGGCATAGCCGCCGCCCTCATTCCGGCGGCGGCGATCGCCGCACTGGCGATTTCCGTCAATCTGGTCGCCGACTGGGTGCTAAACCGCACGACAAGCCTGAAGGGAGGACGCGGGTAATGGCTGACAAGCAACCGAGGCCCGGGCAACCGAAGCCCGGGCAACCGAAGTCCGGCGTGCTGCTCGACATCCGCAATCTGCGCATCGAGGCCACGGTATATCCGCCGGGCGAGGCGCCGAAGAACATCGTGCTGGTGCACGATGTCTCGCTGACGCTGGAAAAGGGCAAGGTGCTCGGATTGATCGGCGAGTCCGGCGCCGGCAAATCGACCATCGGCCTGTCGTCGATGGGCTACGGCCGCGGCGGCGTGCGCATCACCGGCGGCGAGGTCATCCTCAATGGCCGCGACATCCTGAAGGGCGGCAACGAAGGGTTCCGCAAATTGCGCGGCCGCGAGGTCTGCTATGTCGCGCAATCGGCGGCAGCTGCCTTCAACCCGGCGCACAGGCTGATGGACCAGGTGGTCGAGGCAGCACTGCTGCACGGCACGGCGACGCGGGCCGAAGCCGAAAAGCGCGCCGTGGCGCTGTTCAAGAAGCTCAGCCTGCCGAACCCCGAAAGCATCGGCGAGCGCTTCCCCCACCAGGTGTCGGGCGGTCAGCTGCAGCGCGTAATGACGGCAATGGCGCTGTGCTCGGAGCCCGACCTGATCGTCTTCGACGAGCCGACCACGGCGCTCGACGTGACGACGCAGATCGACGTCTTGGCGGCGATCAAGGATGCCATCCGCGACACGCATGTCGCGGCGCTCTACATCACCCACGATCTTGCCGTCGTCGCCCAGGTATCGGACGAGATCATGGTGCTGCGCCACGGCCGGCTGGTCGAATGGGGCGGCACGCGCCGGATCATCAAGGAGCCGCGCCAGGAATACACCAACGCGCTGGTTTCAGTGCATGAGATCGAACATCAGGAGCAGAAGCCCGGCACGAGCCCGTTCCTGTCGGTCAAGAACATCACCGCCGCCTATGGCCGCAGCCACATCAAGGTGTTGAAGAACGTCTCGGTCGATATTTTCCCGGGCCAGACGCTGGCGGTGGTCGGCGAGTCCGGCTCCGGCAAATCGACGCTGGCGCGCGCCATCACCGGCCTCTTGCCGCCCGAACAAGGCACCGTCACCTTCGACGGGCGGCCGCTCGCCAACCGGCTTGCCGACCGGCCGAAAGAGGATCTGCGCCAATTGCAGATGATCTACCAGATGGCCGATGTGGCGATGAACCCGCGCCAGACGGTCGGCACCATCATCGGCCGGCCGCTGGAATTCTATTTTGGGATGCGCGGGCGCGAGCGCGACAAACGCGTCGCCGAACTGCTCGACAAGATTGAAATGGGCAAAGGCTATATCGACCGCTATCCGGCCGAGCTTTCGGGCGGCCAGAAGCAGCGCGTCTGCATCGCCCGCTCGCTCGCCGCCAAGCCGAAGCTGATCATCTGCGACGAGGTGACCTCGGCGCTCGATCCGCTGGTCGCCCATGGCATACTGGAGCTGCTGCTCGGGCTGCAGAAAGAGGAAAACGTCGCCTATCTGTTCATCACCCACGACCTGGCCACGGTCAAGTCGATCGCCGATTCAATCGCGGTGATGTATCGCGGCGAGGTGGTGCGCTACGGCGCCAAGAGCACCGTGCTGACGCCACCCTTCGATGCCTACACCGATCTTTTGCTGTCGTCGGTGCCCGAAATGGAGATCGGCTGGCTGGAAAAGGCGATCAAGGGACGGCGCATGGCCAGCGCGGGAAATTAGACACTCCCGTGGCGCTCAAGACAAAACTTTTGGTCATCATCCTCGACGGCGTGCCTTACCGGAACTGGCGGCGGCTGATGGGTAATCTCGAAGGCTGGGTGCAATCAGGCGAAGCCCGCGTATGGAAAATGCGCTCCGTCCTGCCGTCGACCTCGGCATCCTGCTACGCCTCGATCCACACCGGCGTGCCGCCCCAAGTGCACGGTATCCTGTCGAACGAGAACCGGTTTCGCGTCGAACAGCCTGATATTTTTTCCGAAGTCAGCAGGGCCGGCGGCAAGACGGGTGCGGTCACCCATTCCTACTGGTCCGAATTCTTCCGGGCCTATCCGTTCGACCTGGTCGAGGACATGGAGTTCGACGAGCCGGGCGGGCCGATCGGCCACGGCCGGTTCCACACCATGACCGGCTATAATGCCAGGAACCAGATGACGCCGAGCGACGTCGACCTGTTCGCTACCTTGACCATGCTGACCAGGCGCTACGGCATCGACTACGGCATCCTGCACAGCTGCACGCTGGACTCGATGGGCCACCGCTTCGGCCATGACTGCCATGAGATGGATCATGCCGTCTATGCAATGGACGCCATGCTCGCCGGCTTCCTGCCGCGCTGGCGGGAGACCGGCTACGAGGTGATCGTCACCGCCGATCATGGCCAGACCGATCGCGGCCATCATGGCGGCCACGACGAGGAGATGCAGGATTTCGCACTTTACTACTTCGGATCCGGCGAGGGTCCGGAAGCCAAGACGCTGCTCGATCAGCTGCAGCTCGCGCCAACGGTGCTTGCGCGCCTCGGCGTGCCGGTGCCGGCGACGATGAAGGCAAAGCCATTTCTCGACTGATTGGTGCCTGGCCTGCTTTGCTTGCGGAGAACATAAAGCCGGTCGAAATGCGCGACGCCAAATGGAGGCCAGATACAGGAGTCAAAGTTCGAGACAGACCTTGCCAAAATGCTTTTGGGACTCGTAGTGCTTGAAGGCATTGGCGATCTCCTGCAGGGGAAAACCGCGGTCGATCGCAGGCTTCAAACGGTTGGCCTCTATGGCACGGATCATGTCGTTCTGGTCTGCCCTGCTGCCAATCGAGATTCCGCTGATCCTGATCTGATTGGAAAACAGGGCCGGGATCGAAACTTGCCCGGCAAAACCAGTCAAGACACCGATCAGTGCGATGTGGCCGCCCATCCTGCAAGCTGTTATCGACTGCGCCAATGTGCCGGGCCCGCCAACCTCGATCACATGATCGACGCCGCGTCCGTCCGTCAATACCCTTGCCTTCTGGCCCCAATCCGGCACCGCCTTGTAATTGACGACAATGTCGGCTCCAAATCGCTTTAACTTTTCCAGCTTCTCCTCCGATGAGGAGGTGGCAATAACCCGAGCGCCTGCAATTTTTGCGAATTGCAGCGCGAACAGCGATACACTTCCCGTGCCAAGGACCAGCACCGTATCACCAGGCTTCACCTGGCCGCACACCATCAGGGCTTTCCAGGCGGTGACGCCGGCACAAGTAAGCGTTGCCGCCTCCACATGCGTGAAGTCTGCCGGTGCCCTAGTGAAGGCATGCCAGGGCATGCACACATACTCGCGGGCATAGCCGTCAACATCATCTCCCAATTCGCCCTTCTTATTGGCTGGCGTCGGTTCGCCTGCCAGCCAATGGGGCCAATAGGTGCTGACGACGGCATCTCCGACCTTGAATTCTTGGACATCGTCTGAGACCGCAACCACCTCTCCGGCGCCATCGGACAGCGGGATACGGCCATCGGCGCACGGTTTCTTTCCCAGCGCCACCATACTGTCGTGGAAATTCAACGAACACGCTCGTATCCTGACAAGCAACTCACCCGGCCCTGGTTCTGGGCAATCTTCCTTGACCAGCTTGAGATTTTCCAAGCCTCCCGGCGCTTTCAGCCTAATCAATCTCATGGAAAGCTCCTTCCGACCGCGCAAGGCTTCATGCGCCCCACCACTCGCGTGGACACTTGACCGCGTCGAACACCGCCATGGGCGACTGATCCACGAGAATCGCGGCCGCAAAGCTGTTGTTGGTCATGACATTTCGTTTCTTCAGGCTGGATTGCCATTTGCGATCGGGACCTTAGTCGCCCGGCAGCGGACTGTTGAGTTACAAAACTGTCGGGAATCCCTGCACGGCGATGGCGTCCAATTACGCCTCGCCCGAGGCTGAACGACTGCACCTTACCCGATGGTTATGAGCCGCCTTGTGGCCGCCGTCATTGCGAGCCTGACGGCCGAGACAGTATCGCTAAAAAGGGGGAGAACGGTACACTCTGGCAACCTCTCCGCTCTTCGGCTAGCCTCCGCAAATATCCGGCGGAGGCGGTGAACCTTTTTGGGCCGATCAGCGACAGAGCAGGCAGGAGCCAGGCGGCTCGACCGGCGATGACGGCCGCGGAGACCGATCGCGCGCTCGTCGAGCGGGTCGCGAAGGGCGACCGTGCCGCCGTGCGGCTCCTGTTCATGCGCCACCACGCGCGAGTCTACCGCTTCGTGGCACGCCAGACGGGATCGGAACTGATGGCCGACGATATCGCGAACGAGGTGTTCCTCGAACTCTGGCGGCAGGCGCCGGCCTTCGAGGGGCACTCGGAGGTCTCGACATGGCTGCTCGGCATTGCCCGCTTCAAGGCGCTGTCCCTGCTGCGCAAGAAGAAGGAAGACTGGATCGACGACGATGACGCGGCCCAGGTCGCCGACGGTGCCGACACGCCGGAAGTCGTGACGATGAAGGAAGACAAGGCCGCTGCCTTGCGACGCTTCATCGATGCCATGCCGGAAGAGCATCGCACGGTGATCGACCTTGCCTATTATCACGGGCAATCGGTGAGCGAGATCGGCGAGGTGCTCGGTATTCCGGTCGCCACGGTCAAGACCAGGATGTTCTACGCCCGCAAGAAACTCGGCGAAGCTCTCAAGGCCGCCGGTTACGACAGGGGGTGGCCATGAGCGCCGCTGAAAAAATGTCACGCCGCGACGAAATGGAAATGCTGCTGCCGTTTTATCTGAACGGCTCGCTGGAAGGCGCCGAGCTGGAAGCCATCGAGGAATGGCTGGAGAGCGATCCGGCGGCGATGGCCGCGCTTGGCGAGGCCGAGGCCGAATTCTCCGGCACTGCTGCCGCAAACGAGGCAATCCGCCCGCCGGCCGATGCGCTCAGCCGCTTTGCCAAGGCGCTCGACGCCGAGGCCGGCCCGGCCCGCGCGCCGGCGGCGTCGCCCTGGTTGGCGCAGGCCTGGAGCCGCTTCATGGCGGTGCCGGCCGGCGTCGCCTGGGCGGCGGCCGCGGTGCTGCTGGCCCTGGTCGTCGCGCAATCCTTTGTGCAGACCGGCAACAGAGGTGG
The DNA here is from genome assembly GCF_040318415.1 of Mesorhizobium sp. M1163. Taxonomy (NCBI): domain Bacteria; kingdom Pseudomonadati; phylum Pseudomonadota; class Alphaproteobacteria; order Hyphomicrobiales; family Phyllobacteriaceae; genus Mesorhizobium; species Mesorhizobium sp. M1163. Next base: position 73,649 of record NZ_JAMYMF010000024.1, read on the forward strand.
CGACTTCGAGATTGCCGGATCGGCAGACGATCTGGCCAAAATGCCGTTTGCACTTGTGAAGTTCAAACCGGATGCGAAGCTGTCCGATATCGTCGCTTTTCTCGACCAGAACCAGTTGAAGATCGCCGGCGGGCCGACCGCCGACGGTGTCTTCCGCCTCGGCGTTCCGGCCAAGACCGCCGCCGACTATCAGAAGCTGCTTGGCCTTATTGCCGCCCAGCCTTTCACCGAAGCTGCCCTGGAGGGAAGGAAACCGGCTGATGGCGGCTAAGGCGGTCATTCGATTGACGGCGGCGATGACAATCTTCGCCACGTCCGCGATGGCGCAGACCAACGACCCGAACCTCACCCAGGCGGAGATCGACTGCCTGAACCGGGCAAGTGCCGCCGGCACCGACTGCGCCAAGGACGGCGACGACGGGAAGGATAGCGGCGGCAAAACGCCGGCTAAGGCTTCAACGGTGAGTGCCGTGTTTCTTCCCGCGCTGATCGTCGACTTGTTCCCCAATCCTGCCGTAGTCACCGAGGCGCCGATACCTCCCGGCAATACTGCGGCCCCGCCGACCGCTCCGCCTTCGGGCCTGCCGGCAATACCGGCGGCCGCGCCGGGCGGTCCGGTCGTAGCACCCACCGATCTTGTCGCAACCGAGCCGCCGCGCGCCGTGATCGGCGATTTCGTGCCCGACGAGGTGCTGGTCACGGTCAATGGCGATGCCGGCGCGGTCCAGCAGATCGCCGCCTCGTTCGGCCTCGAAATACGCTCGCAGCGGCAGTCGCGGCTGCTCGGCAACACGCTGGTGCGCTTCGGCATTCCCGATGGCCGCCCAGTCGGCGTCGTGCTGGCGCAGCTTGCCGCCGACGGCCGCACTTTGCGGCGTGAGGCCAACCACGTCTATTCGCTGCAGCAGGCGGCCAGCATCGTCAATTACGCGTTCGAGCGCATCGCGCTCGACGCCAAGGAAGCCAGCGGCGAGAATGTCCGCGTCGGCGTCATCGACACCGGCATCGACGACAGCAATCCCGCGCTCTCCGGTGTCATCGCCGAGCAGTTCGATGCCATGCCCGACGTGCCGATCAAGGCACGCGACCACGGTACTTCGGTCGATGGACTGATCGCCGGCACCGGCGCGTTCAAAGGCATGGCGCCGGGCGCCAGGATCTATCACGCCCGCGCCTTCGAGGGCGGCAAGTCGACCATGGACGTCATCCTTTCGGCGCTCGACTGGGCGGCGGAGCAGGATGTCCGTATCATCAATATGAGCTTCGTCGGCCCGAAGAACGACCTGCTCGGCATCGCCTGCCGCAATGCGCGCGCGCTCGGCATCGTGCTGGTCGCCGCCGCCGGCAATAACGGGCCGAAGGCGCCCTATGGTTATCCGGCCGCCTTCGACGGCGTGATCGCGGTGACGGCCACCGATGCCAAGGACGGGCTGATGCCGCAGGCCAATCGCGGCGCCTACGTCTTCATCTCCGCTCCCGGCGTCGAGATGGTGGCGCCAAGCGGCGCCGGCTCGGATGTGGTGACCGGGACGTCCTTTGCAGCGGCGATCGTGACCGGCGCGGTCGCCAACCTGTTGCATGCCGCGCCCGACCGTTCGGCCGACTGGGTCGAGAAAGCACTGGCCGCCACGGCAAAGGATCTCGGCCCCAAGGGGCGGGACAATGATTTCGGCTTTGGGCTGCTGGACACCAAGGCGGCCGAGGCGGCCAAGGACTAAGTCTCGTGTTTGAACCGAGCCGTCTCATAACGCTGTCGCGAAACTTGTCTCACGCCGTGCTATAATGACTAAGCCAACCTGCACTACGCCGCCGTAGGGAAAATGCTTCACCGCTGCGGGCGCACAGAATGTAGACCTGTGGTCGCCAGTCCGGATCAGAAATAAAAACGACAGGGAGGATGACGTGTCCCTCGACGCCAGTGGCTTCGATCAAGCAGTTGAAGAATACCACCTGGCTCTGGATGAGTTCATGAAAGGAAACCCCGCGCCAGCGAAGAAGCTCTTTTCCCAACGAGACGATGTAACACTGGGCAATCCCTTTGGCCCTTTCGCTCATGGATGGAAGCAGGTCGTTGAGACGATGGAGCAGGCGGCATCGAACTACAGGGACGGCGACGCTAGCGGCTTCGAGAACATAGCGAAGTGTGTGACGTCTGAGCTGGCATACATCGTCGAAGTGGAGCGGCTCAGGTCCAAGGTTGGCGGTCGGAGCGATGTCACGCCTCTTGCGTTACGCGCGACGAGCGTCTTTCGCCCAGAAGATGGTCTGTGGAAGATTGTGCATCGTCATGCCGATCCGATAACGACGGCTCAGCCGGCCGATTCGGTACTCCGCCGATAGCGGTTGTGGTATTGGGGAAGCGATCGATCTCCTTTGCTGCTGCAGCGCGGCTATTCTTCAGTCCGTTTTCTGCTAAGGGTTGGCCAGCGTCATCGGGCTCGCAGGGTCGGACGGCCGCTCTGGGTCGAACTCGGTCGCCGGGAGTGATCGAGTTTTGACCTTTACATCGGCGCGCCGGCCCTGGATGCCCTGACCACTGGTCGAACGGCCAGACCTCGCCGCGCGCGGCCTGCTCCGGCCGGAGATTCGCGACGCCAGCCGTTCGGCAATGCGCGCCGGCCAGGCGGATCGACTACGATGGCTTAAGTCGCGTTTTGCCGAGGACGCGCCAGAAAATAGAATGCGGCGATGTGCGTTATCATCAGCAGCGGTACGTAGCTGATCGGGATCGCGTAGGTTGCGCCCAGTTCCCCCGCGCGTGCAGGAAGGCCGATCTGAATGGCGTGGTAATAGTCGACGATGAGGTCGACCGTCCCTACGACGTTGAAGGCGACGACCAACGGCCAGAAGAGCGGGCGTATCCTCACTGTGAGCAGCGCCAGCATGGCCAGCACGCCAGTCGCGAAATCGCCGTAGGCGGCAAACACGGCGAAATCGGCGGGCAGATTGGGGCTTACGACGCCCGGAACGATGAAGACGAGCCCGAAGAAGCGGAAGCTGTGCAGCGTAGCGATAGCACGTTGCGCTGCGACCCGGTCCATCGACCTGAGCCACGGCAAACCGTATGCGCCGAAGCAAAGCAGCCACGCGACATAGCCGAGAACAAGATGGGTTTGGAACACTATTTCCGTGGACATTTGGCCTTCTCTCAACAGTTGATTCACGCGGCTTTAAGCCCGCTACCGCAATTCGACTATCCGGTGTAATCACAACAACCTATGAAGCAGAACTACACAGCCCGACATGGTGCGCTGGAGGGCGTCGAGGCGTTCCTGGCCGTCGCCAGGCGCCGCAACTTCCGCCGTGCTGCCGCCGATCTCGGCGTGACGCCGTCCGCTGTGAGCCAAGCGGTGCGCGCGCTGGAAGCTCGCCTGGGTACGGCGCTGTTCGTCCGCACGACGCGGAGCGTCGGTTTAACCGAGCCTGGCCAGCGGTTCCTCGACCGTGCCGGCCCTGCATTCGAAGAGCTCGTCGCGGCCGGCGAGGCTGCCCGCGATATCGGCCAACGGCCGACCGGTCTGCTGCGTCTGTCTGTGCCCCGCGCCATCGTGCCATTGATGTTGGAGCCGGTGCTCGCGTCGTTCTGCCAAGCCTATCCTGAGATCGAACTGGAGATCGCCGTGAGCGACCAGATGGTTGATCTGGCGACCGGCGGGTTCGATGCCGGCATCCGCCTCGGCCAGCTCATCGCCGCCGACATGGTCGCGGTGCGGCTGACTCCGCCGTTCTCGTTCGTGGTCGTCGGCAGCCCTGATTATCTCGAGCGCCACGGCCGTCCCGAGCGTGTCGAGGACTTGCGCCACCACGCCTGCTTACGCTTGCGCCGCTCGAATGGCGCGATCGCGCCCTGGTCCTTCGTCGACGGCAATGGCGCGATCGAAGCGATCGTCTCAGGCCCGCTGATCGCGCACGACTATTCGACATTGGTCGGGGCTGCGACGCGGGGCGTTGGGCTGGCGCAGACACCACGACCACTCGCCGAAGGTCTGATAGAAGAAGGAAAACTCAAGTCGGTGCTGGACAGCATCGCCACGACGACGCCGGGTGTCTTCCTCTATCATCCAGGCAAGCGCCAAGTCCTGCCGAAGCTGCGCGCCTTCATCGATCACCTCAAATCTGCGGCCTGACACCAGGACGCACTCGCTGGTGCTGGCCAACAGCCGCCAAGAGTCGACCTCGGCCGTTCAGAGTGATTGCCTCTAGGCCGGTGCGCCGGCGACCGATCCCCTGACCACCAGGTCGACCGGCCAGACCTCGCCGCGAGCCCCCTCCTCCAGGCCGGAAATCCGCGCCGCCAGCCGTTCGGCGATGCGCGCGCCGGCCAGGCGGATCGACGAACGCGTCGTCGACAGCGGCACCGAAAAATTCTCCGGCTTCAGCCAGGGAAAGACGTCGTCATGGGCGATCAGCGACAGGTCGCCCGGAATGGTCAGGCCGAGATCGCGCACCGCGCGCACCACGCCGAGCGCCATGATCAGGCTGGAGCAGGCGATCGCCGTCGGCGCGTCGCTTTGTTCCAGCAAGCGCCGGGCAGCGCGGTAGCCATTCTCCTCGGTCATGGTGAGGGAACAGACATGCTGATCACCAAGCACCAGGCCGCTTGCCGCTAGCGCGCGCCGAACGCCGCGCTCGCGGTGGATGGCGAAGGTCTCGCGATCGTCGCCATTGATCAGCGCCAGACGCCTGTGACCGAGCTGGACGAGAAGCCGCGCCGCCTCGTGGAAGGCGCCCTCATTGTCGATGTCGGTGAAGGGATAGTCGAAATCGAAGCCTTCGCTGCGGCCATGGACGATGAAAGGAATGCCGAGCGTATTGACCAGCGCCACCCGGCGGTCGGCCGGCCTCGGCGACGAGATATAGACCGCGTCGACCTGCCGGTTGGCGACAATACGGCGGTAGGTCGTCTCCTGGTCGTCGGCATCGGCCGGTGACAGCACCAGGTCGAGCTCGTGCGAACGCGCATAGTCGCCGAGGCCGGACAGGAACTCGACGAAATGCGGGTCGATGTCGACGGTCGTCCCCGTCGGCAGCACATAGCCGATCATGCCGGTCTTGCCGGTCGCCAGCCGGCGCGCGCTCGGATTGGGGCGATAGCCGTGACGCTTGGCGGCATCGACCACCCGCCGGCGCGTTTCCTCGTTGACTTCCGGGTAGCCGTTCAATGCGCGGCTGACCGTGGTCTGCGAAAGCGCCAGCATGTGGGAGAGCTGCTTGAGGTTCACCGGAGGCCTCCACAACCTCAAAGCGCTTTTAATCTGAATCGAGCTGGCCGCTACGAACCGCCTTGCCGAGCGCAATGACCATACGCACGGTTCGGACCGGTTTGAAGCCGAATTTGCTGCTGCACCGCCAGAAAACTGTGCTGCAGCGCACTTTCGCTGGCACTCGGCCGCAGAAATTAAATCGATTAGCGTGGCTTTCTCTTGACTCCGGATCAATTCAGTGGCGTGATCAAAAGCACCAAAGCGCTTTGGAAGACTCTACGAAAGGTTGCAGTTCCTTTCCGACTGAGTCACAGTCCTGCAGCGCCGGCGGACGGAATGGAGGTTTCGTTCGGTGTTTGTCACCACTGGGAGGGAATACCGATGAAGAAAATGCTTCTGCTGGGCGCTGCGTTTGCCACGCTCGCCCTGGCCATGCCGGCGCAAGCCGAACTGAAGTTCAAGCCGGGCGAAGATCCCCGTTTCAACTGGGCCAATTACGAAGAGCTCAAGAAGGTCGACCTCAAAGGCGAGACGCTGACGATCTTCGGACCGTGGCGCGGCGAGGACGAAGGGCTTGTCCGCACCGTTCTCGATTATTTCTCCGAAGCCACCGGCGCCGAGATCAAGTACTCCTCGTCGGAGAATTACGAGCAGCAGATCGTCATCGACACGCAGGCCGGCAGCCCGCCCAACATCGCCGTGCTGCCGCAGCCGGGTCTTATCCAGGATCTGGCATCGAAGGGGCTTTTGACGCCGCTCGGCGACGACACCGCCAACTGGGTCAAGGACAATTACGGCGCCGGCCAATCCTGGGTCGACCTCGGCACCTTCAAGGACAAGGACGGCAAGCCCGGTTTCTTCGCGTTCCCCTACAAGGCCGACGTGAAATCGCTAGTCTGGTACTCGCCGGATAATTTCGAGGAAGCCGGCTACAAGGTGCCGAAGACGCAGGAAGAGCTTGCCGAGCTCGAAAAGAAGATCATCGCCGACGGCGGCACGCCATGGTGCATCGGGCTTGGTTCGGGCGGCGCCACCGGCTGGCCTGCGACCGACTGGGTCGAAGACATCATGCTGCGCACCCAGACGCCCGAGACCTACGACAAATGGGTGAAGAACGAAATTCCGTTCAACGATCCGGCCGTGGTCAACGCCATCGACATTTTCGGCAAGATCGCGACCGACGACAAAATGGTCGAGGGCGGTGCAAAGGCGGTTGCGGCGACCGATTTCCGCGACAGCCCGAAGGGCCTCTTCTCGGTGCCGCCAAAATGCTATCTGCACCACCAGGCATCATTCATCCCGACCTTCTTCCCGCAAGGCACCAAGATCGGCGAGGATGCCGACTTCTTCTATTACCCGCCCTACGCCTCCAAGCCCGATCTCGGCACTCCGGTGCTGGGCGCCGGCACGCTCGCCATGATCACCAAGGATAGCAAGAGTGCCCGCGCGTTCATCGAATTCCTGAAGCTGCCGCTCGCTCATGAGATCTGGATGGCGCAGGGTGGCTTCGTGACGCCGTTCAAGTCGGTCAACAAGGACGCCTATGCCAGCGACGCGCTGAAGAAGCAGGGCGAAATCCTGGCCAACGCCTCGACCTTCCGCTTCGATGGGTCCGACCTGATGCCGGGCAAGATCGGCGCCGGCGCCTTCTGGACCGGCATGATCGACCTGGTCGGCGGCAAGTCCGCCCAGGACGTCGCCACCGATATCCAGAAAAGCTGGGACGCGATCAAGTAAGCGGCCGGCTTGCGTTCCCAATGTGATGCGGTCCGGGCCTCAAACGGCCCGGACCTTATCCGGTGCTTGGCGTCGCGTCGATTGTCGTGAGCACAACGCATTCCGGCATGATGCGCGCCCAGTGACCTGCTTTTCGGCTGGTCGCGCTCCAGACAACTGAATCGGCGCATGATCCCGTCGCCAAAGCCATTCTCGACTGGCGGATCCGTGCGCAGGGGGAGGGACCCATGGCGGCTCAGATTTTTTCGGCGATATTCGTCATCATCATCGGCGTGGGCGGCTGCGTCGCCTATTTCTGGGGCGCCAACAAGGCACTCGATACGATCTTTCCGGCACGCGGCGTTTCCGGCAAGGCGGCGATTAACAATCTGCGGCGGCAGGGGGTGATCCGGCCGTGGCTGTTCGTCGGGCCGGCGATGATCATCCTCACCATCTACCTGATCTACCCGGTGGTGGAGACGCTGAGGCTGTCGTTCCTCGATCGCGGCGGCGGCCATTTCGTCGGCTTGGCCAACTATCACTGGGCGTTCGGCGACCGCGAGTTCCGCAACTCGATCCTCAACAACATCATCTGGCTGGCAGTGGTGCCGGCCGCCTGCACCTTCCTCGGGCTGATCATCGCCGTGCTCACCGACAAGATCTGGTGGGGCACCATCGCCAAGAGCCTGATCTTCCTGCCGCTGGCCATCTCCTTCGTCGGCGCCAGCGTCATCTGGAAATTCATCTACGAGTATCGCGGCGACGGCCAGACGCAGATCGGTCTGCTCAACGCCATCATCCAGTATTTCGGCGGCCAGCCGCAGGTCTGGATATCGCTGCCGTTCTGGAACAACTTCTTCCTGATGGTCATCCTGATCTGGATCCAGACCGGCTTTGCCATGGTCATCCTGTCGTCGGCCTTGCGCGGCATTCCGGAAGAGACACTGGAAGCCGCCGTCATCGACGGCGCCAATCCTTTCCAGATCTTCTGGAAGATCATGGTGCCGCAGATCTGGGGCACCATCGCCGTAGTCTGGACCACCATCACCATCCTGGTGCTGAAGGTTTTCGACATCGTGCTGACCATGACCAACGGCCAGTGGAACAGCCAGGTGCTGGCCAATCTGATGTTCGACTGGATGTTCCGCGGCGGCGGCGATTTCGGCCGCGGCGCCACCATCGCCATCATCATCATGATCGCGGTCATTCCGATCATGGTCTGGAACATCCGCCAGGCGAACAAAGAGACGGAGGGACATTGAGATGGCCGTGGCGACCGGAAAGTCCTTTGTCAGCCGTTTCGGCGTCCATATCGCCGTCTTCATCTTCGTTGCGATCTGGACGATCCCGACGCTCGGCATCCTGGTCTCGTCGCTGCGCGACAAGGACCAGATCATCGCTTCGGGCTGGTGGAACTCGTTCACCAGTTCCAGCCAGACGGAAGCCGGACGGCTGCCGCCCGCTTCGGCGCAGGTCGAGAAGGACGGCAAGTTCGTCCTGCAAGGCAATATCTTCGGCGACGGTCCTGCCCGCAACATCAGCGCCTTCGGCGTCAAGTCGGCCGCACCGACGCAATATCCCGCCGGCACGACAGCCGATCTCGGCGACGGCGTGACCCTGCAGCTCAATGCCGACGGCAGTTTCGTCATGACCTCGCCGAAGGCTTTCGAAAGCGAACGCGGCCAGCGCGTCTATTACGCCTCGTCGGCGCCGCCGAAATTCACCACCGACAACTACGACACGGTGCTGTTTTCGGAAGGCATCGGCCGCTCCTTCATGAATTCGCTGACCGTCACCATTCCGGCGACCGTGATCCCGATCCTGATCGCCGCGTTCGCCGCCTACGCTTTGGCGTGGATGCGCTTTCCCGGCCGGGCGCTGCTCATCGCCGTCATCATCGGCCTCCTGGTCGTGCCGCTGCAGATGTCGCTGATCCCGCTGTTGAAGCTCTACAACGGCGTCGGCAGTTTCTTCGGCGTGCCGTCGAAAACCTATCTCGGCATCTGGCTGGCACATACCGGCTTCGGCCTGCCCTTCGCCATCTATCTGTTGAGGAGTTATATTGCCGGCCTGCCACGCGAGATCATGGAATCGGCGCGCATCGACGGCGCCAGCGATTTCGAGATCTTCGTCAAGATCGTGCTGCCATTGTCGTTCCCGGTGCTGGCCTCGTTCGCCATCTTCCAGTTTCTCTGGGTGTGGAACGATCTGCTGGTGGCGATGGTTTTCCTCGGTACCGAGGGCGACCAGATCGTGCTGACCGCCAAGCTCAATGCGTTGCTCGGTTCGCGCGGCGGCGACTGGGAGATCCTGACGACATCGGCCTTCGTCACCATCATCGTGCCGCTGATCGTGTTCTTCTCGCTGCAGCGCTATTTCGTCCGCGGGCTGCTTGCCGGCTCGGTGAAAGGAGGTTGAAATCATGCAATCCGCTTTGAAGGCGACCCCGAAGCCCGATCTCGCGATCGATCGCGACTGGTGGCGAGGTGCCGTGATCTACCAGATCTATCCGCGCAGCTATCAGGATTCGAACAGCGACGGCATCGGCGACCTCAGGGGCATCATCGGCCGGCTGCCCTACATCGCCTCGCTCGGTGCCGACGCCATCTGGATCTCGCCATTTTTCAAATCGCCGATGAAGGATTTCGGCTACGACGTGTCGGATTATTGCGACGTCGATCCGATGTTCGGCACGCTGGCCGACTTCGACGCGCTGACCGCAGAGGCGCACCGGCTTGGCATCAAGGTGATGATCGACGAGGTGCTGTCGCACACCGCAGACATCCATCCATGGTTCAAGGAAAGCCGTTCGAGCCGCAGCAATCCAAAAGCCGACTGGTATGTCTGGGCGGATGCCAAGCCGGACGGCACGCCGCCCAACAACTGGCTGTCGATCTTCGGCGGCTCGGCCTGGCAGTGGGACACCAGCCGCCAGCAATATTATCTGCATAATTTCCTGGCCGAGCAGCCCGACCTCAACTTCCACAGCCGCGTGGTCCAGGACGCGCTGCTCGATGTCACCCGCTTCTGGCTGGAGCGCGGCGTCGATGGCTTTCGCCTCGATACCATCAATTTCTACTTCCACAGCCAAGGCCTGGAAGACAATCCGCCGCTGCCGCCCGAGCAGCGCAACGACCAGACGGCGCCGGCCGTCAACCCCTACAACTACCAGGACCATCTCTACGACAAGAGCCGGCCTGAAAACCTCGGCTTCCTCGAACGCTTCCGCGCCCTGCTCGATGAATATCCGGCGACGGCCGCGGTTGGCGAAGTCGGCGATTCGCAGCGTGGGCTGGAAGTGGTGGCGGCCTATACGGCCGGCGGCAAGCGCGTGCATATGTGCTACTCCTTCGACTTCCTGGCGCCGGAGAAGATCAGCGCGGCAAAGGTGCGCTCGGTGCTGGAAACCTTCGGCAAGGTGGCCAGCGACGGCTGGTCGTGCTGGGCCTTCTCCAACCATGACGTGATGCGCCCTGCCTCGCGCTGGGCAGCCGGCGAGCCCGACCCGACCGCCTACCTCAAGGTCATCTCGGCGCTGCTGATGTCGTTGCGCGGCTCGATCTGCATCTATCAGGGCGAGGAGCTCGGGCTTAGCGAGGCCGAGCTCAGCTTCGAGGATCTGCAGGACCCATACGGCATCCGCTTCTGGCCGGAATTCAAGGGCCGCGATGGCTGCCGCACGCCGATGGTCTGGGACGGCGCTGCCCGCAATGGCGGCTTCTCGACGGCAAAGCCCTGGCTGCCGGTGCCCAGCAAGCATCTTGCGCAAGCGGTCAATGTGCAGCAGGGCGACGACGGCTCGCTGCTCGAGCACTATCGGCGCTTCCTGGCTTTCCGCCGCGCCCATCCGGCGCTGGCCAAGGGCGATATCGAGTTCATCGAAAGCGAGGGCGACACCGTCGCCTTCACGCGCCGCGAAGGCAACGAGCAGATCGTCTGCGCCTTCAATCTCGGAGCAAAGCCGGCCGAGGTCGATCTCGGCGGCCGCTCACTGCAGCCCTTGCCGGGACACGGGTTTTCGGGACAGACTGGCGCCGGCACTATCCGCCTCGGCGGCTACGGCGCCTGGTTCGGGCGTATCGACTGAATTCAAGGAAGAACTGGAGGGTACCATGGCCGATGTCACGCTAAGGCAAGTGAAGAAATCATACGGCAATCTCAACATTCTGCACGGCGTCGACCTCGACATAAAGTCGGGCGAATTCATCGTCTTCGTCGGTCCGTCTGGTTGCGGCAAGTCGACCTTGCTGCGCTGCATCGCCGGGCTGGAGGAGATCACCTCGGGCGAGCTCAAGATAGACGGCGAAATTGTCAACGACGTGCCGCCGTCGAAGCGCGGCATCGCCATGGTGTTCCAGTCCTATGCGCTCTATCCGCACATGACCGTCTACGACAACATGGCGTTCTCGATGAAGATCGGCAAGGAAAGCAAGGCCGAGATCGACAAGCGGGTGCGCCAGGCGGCCGAGATCCTGCAGCTGACCAAATATCTCGACCGTCTGCCCAAGGCGATGTCGGGCGGCCAGCGCCAGCGCGTCGCTATCGGCCGCGCCATCGTGCGCAATCCCAAGGTCTTCCTGTTCGACGAGCCGCTGTCCAACCTCGACGCGGCGCTGCGCGTCGCTACCCGCATCGAGATCGCCAAGCTCAAGGAATCGATGCCGGCCACAACGATGATCTACGTCACCCACGACCAGGTCGAGGCGATGACGCTGGCCGACCGCATCGTGGTTCTGAAGGAAGGCCATATCGAACAGGTCGGCACGCCGATGGAGCTCTACAAGCGGCCCGGCAATCTGTTCGTCGCCCAGTTCATCGGCTCGCCGGCGATGAACATCCTGCCGGCAACGATCGACAAGACCGGCAACCCGACGCTCGTCAGCCATGTCGGCGGCCGCAAGGCAACGGTGCCGATCGCAACGCCTGCCTCGGCGAAAGGCGCTGCGGTGAGCTTCGGGGTGCGGCCGGAGGATCTGATGATTGCCACCGGCGCCGACTATTTGTTCGAAGGGACGGTCGATTATGTCGAGCAGCTCGGCGAGGTCCAACTCGTCTATGTCGACATCGGCCGCGCCGACCTGCCGCTAGTGACCAAGCTGCCGGGCAATGTCGAGGTCAAGCGCGGAGCGACGCTGCGGCTGACGGCGGACGCAGGCGACCTGCATATTTTCGACGCCGACGGGCGCTCTTTCGCGCTCCATGAAGCAGAAGCAAAGGCGGCTTGAAGCAGGCGTTTTTCCGCCATGCAAAGACAAGAGCGGCGGGCATGGCCCGCCGCTCTTGTTTGGAATTCCAGTTCGGCTGTTAGAGCGGTTCATCGTTTTCACGGAAACGCCGAACCGCTCTATCTCTTTGTTTTGACGCAATTCCGGACGGAAAACCGTTTCACACTTTTCCTGGAATTGCTCTAGTTGTTACCGAAGAGGTTGCGGTCGGCGCCCTGAGGCGCGGACTTGGGCACATCGCCAGACGAATTCAGCAGTTTGTAGATCGGCGAATTGCTGTCACGTACCGAAAACGTCTGCGTCTTGTCGACGTTGACGGTCGACTGCTTGTTGATGTCGGTCCCGCCAACATTGTCGTTGCGGGCATAGGCGCTGCCGGCGGCAATCAAGAGAGCGGCGGCAGTAAGAACAATCTTTTTCATTTGGGTACTCCTGGATTTTCGAATCAAGCGGCGGGCTCACCCGCCGCTTTGATGCTGGGATCGGCTATTAGTTGTTGCCGAAGAGGTTGCGGTCGGCGCCCTGGACGACCGGCTGCTTTTCAGCATGGTCCGACGTCTTGACGGAAGCCGTGTACGAGCTATCGACGGAAGGCGCAGGCTGGTTGGCACCGTTGGAACCATAATTGTCGCTAGCGGCGAAAGCGCTGCCGGTGATGGCCAGAACGGCGGCGGCAGCAAGAACGATCTTTTTCATTTTAATACTCCTGAATTTCTCGGGTCCCGGGCGGCGGATAATGCCCGCCGCCCTGATGCTGGGATCGGCTGTTAGTTGTTGCCGAAGAGGTTACGGTCGGCGCCCTGGACAGGCTGCTCGTCAGCATGAGCCGGCTTCTGAATGGAAGCCGTGTACGAGCTGTCGACCGAAGCGGCAGGCTGGTTCGCACCCTTGGAACCAAAGTTGTCGCTGCCAGCGAAGGCGCTGCCGGTGATGGCCAAAACGGCGACGGCGGCAAGAGCGATCTTTTTCATTTTAGTACTCCAGTATCTCAGTTTTTCCGTCCGGCGAGCGGCGTGTCTTGGGAGGAATTCGCGTCGTTCGGACAGCCCCGATGTGGGAAAGGCAATGGCCAGTTTCCAATCACGAAGTTGTTTGGTGTGGACCAAGAATCTACACCTTGAAATTGTGCCAGAGATTCCCTCCGCCACAATTTTATTGCTAAATATCAAGTAGATAGCCCATAGCATCGGTCTGGCTGCAAGGTGGCTTGGAGAGGCAGCGTTCACAGCGTCCTGCACGCATTGTCAACAGAAACGAACCGTTCGGTTCGATTTTTTAAACCGATAAAAGTAGCAGCAGCGGTTGTTTGTCGAATCGTTAACCATTTCAGCCAAACGCGACCTTGCCGTTCTACCTGTTTTCGGCCCGTTTATGCCGGGCAGCGAAGACTGCAACGGAGCAAGCAGAACCGGATCAGACCCCGTAGCGTTCGGTGCGGATGAGTGCCGCCGGGACGCCGGCATCGATCAGTGCCTCGGCGGCGGCCGTCACGAATGCGTTCGAGCCGCAGACGAAGGCCAGCTTCGGCGGCGCGGGCAGCCTCGTCATGGCTTGCACCATCATCGCGGCGTCGATCCGCCGCGCATAATCCGCCGGACGGCGGGCCGGCTCGCGCGTCAGCGTCAGCACCAGGTCGAAGCCATCCCGGCGCTCGGCGAGGTCGATCAACTCGTCGCGAAAGATCACCTCGTCCCAGACCCGCGCGGAAAATACCAAGGCGGCGGCGACCAGCGACCCCCGCATCGCCCGGTGACGGACCATCGACATCAGCGGCACCACGCCCGACCCGCCGCCGACGAGCAGGAGCGGTCCGCCATCGCTGTCGGACCAGACGAAATGGCCGCCGAGCGGCCCGCGCAATTCGACGTCGTCGCCCACCGCCGCAATCTCGTGAAAGAACGGCGAGACCTCGCCGTCCTCGAGTTTTTCAATCGCCAGTTCGATGGTCTCGCCGGTCTCCGGCGCCGAGGCGATGGAATAGGAGCGGCGCGCCTGATAACCGTCAGGCGCCGTCAGCCTGACGTCGACATGCTGTCCGGCACGGTAAGCGAAGGGCCGCGATGGCTGCAGGAAAAAGCTGGTGACGCGCGGCGTGCGCTTTTGGATGCGGGTGATGGTGACTGTCTGCCAGGGCGACTGCGCCGCCGGTGCGTCGCTCATGGATCGTTCGTGTAGCGCTGCTCGCGCCACGGGTCGCCATAGATATGATAGCCTCGCAACTCCCAGAAACCCGGCTCGTCACGCTCGGTGAACTGCAGCCCGTTCAGCCATTTGGCCGATTTCCAGAAATAGAGATGTGGAACGAGCAGCCGCGCCGGCCCGCCATGATCGGGGGTGATCGGCTTGCCCTCGTAAAGCAGTGCCACCATCGCCTTGCCGCCGGTGATATCCTTCGTCGGCACGTTGGTGGAATAGCCGTCGAAACCCAGCGCCAGCGTGAAGGCGGTGGGCGGCTCGATGCCGGCGTCGGCAAGGATGTCGTCGACCAGCACGCCCTGCCACGCCGTGTCGAACTTGGTCCATGCGGTCACGCAATGGATGTCGCGCGTCATCTTGGTCAAGGACAGCGCATTGAACTCGGCCCAGTTCCACTTCTTGATCGGCCGCGGCCCGTGCTTAAGCGTGAACGACCAATCCTCGGTGCGCACATGCGGCGTCGGGCCGGCCGACAGGACCGGGAACCCTTGCTCGAGATACTGCCCCGGCGGGATACGTGCATTCGTATCCGTCGGGGGCTTTCGTCCGGAAGAGAAGCCTCGGGTAACCATCGAGAATATCCGTTTGCGCAAGGTCCAATCGACCCTTGTCAGTTTTCTCGAAGACGCGCCCGCGGGCAACCGAAATCTTGGCGCGGCCTGGCGGCAGTGCTCTACGTCGATCTTGGCAGCGCGGCGCGTGCCTCAGCCACTGGCAAAGGGCACGGCGACAAACATCTGGGCGTCGCCGCGCTCGACAAGCAGCAGCACCGATTTCTTGCCGGATTTGGCAGCCTGAGAAATCGCCTGGTTAGCCTGCCTGGCGCTCCTCACCGGATGCTGGTCGACGGCGACGATGATGTCGCCGGGCTGAATGCCGGAAGCCGATGCCGCCTTGTTCGGGTCGACGCGCTCGACCAGTGCGCCGTGCTGGTTGCCTGCCAGGTTCATTGCCTGGCGCACATCCGGGGTGACGTCCATCAGGCCGAGACCGAGGGTCGGTGCGCGAAGGCCCTGCTCCGTCGACGGCTGACCCTGATCGCCGGCCACCGATCCCGTCGCCATATCGTCTTCGTTGCGCCCGATCTCGACGGAGATCTGCAGGCCCTTCCCCTTGCGCCAGACATTGAGCGCTTCCCTCGTGCCGGGCGCAATATCGGCGACGGTGCGTGACAGATCCCTTGGATCCTTTATGTCCTGGCCGGCGAAGCTGGTAATGACATCGCCGGTCTCGATGCCGGCCTTGGCGGCCGGCGATCCGTCGCTGACCTGCGCGACCAGCACGCCGGCGGGGTGATCGAGGCCGATGGCGCTCGCCATGTCAGGCGTCACCGGCTGGATCTGGACGCCGAGATAGCCGTACTGGATGGAGCCGCCTTTCATCAGCTTGGCGACGACCTTTTGCGCCTGGTCCGAGGGGATGGCGAAGCCGACGCCGACGCTGCCGCCATTTGGCGAAAAGATCGCCGTGTTGATGCCGACGACATTGCCGTTCACATCCGTCAGCGGGCCGCCGGAATTGCCCCGGTTGATCGGTGCGTCGATCTGGATGAAGTCGTCAAACGGCCCACTGTGCAGGTCGCGGCCGCGCGCCGAGACGATGCCGGCCGTGACGGTGGTGCCAAGGCCGAAAGGATTGCCGAAGGCGAGCACCTGATCGCCCGGCATGAGCTTGTCGGAATCGCCCCATTTGACGGTCGGCAAGGGCTTGCCGGCTTTGACCTCGAGCACGGCAAGATCGTTCTTGGCGTCATGGCCGATCAATTTGGCGGGAAGCTCGGTGCCGTCGTCGAGCGTCACCTTGATCGACTGGGCGCCGTCGACGACGTGATTGTTGGTGACGATGGTGCCGTCGGCGCCGACGATGAAGCCTGAACCGAGGGCCTCGGTGCGCGGCGCCTGCTCCGGCGGTGTTTTGGGGGCGGGCTGTCCCTGGTCATCGAAGAAATGGCGGAAATAATCGTCGAAAGGCGAGGTTCCGCCGAAGGGAGAGGCGTCGCTCATGGTGTCCGGCTGTTGTACTTTCATGACCGTCGTGATGGTCACCACTGCCGGTTTGTCGGCCGCCACGACCGGAGCGAACGAACCGCTGGGAGCGGTCATGCCGGTGACAGGTGGCGTCACTGTTGCCGCCAGGGCATCATTCAGCCTGGGAGCGAGAGGCAGGGCGAAGGGGCTGACGATCAGCGCGGCGCCCAGCAAAGCGGCGACGCGATGTCTGCGAAGGGTCTGGATTGGTGACATGGCCGTTGTCCGGGCGAGAGATTGATCGGGCGCCGCAGTGTTCCGTCACCGGAACGCTCCATCGGCGTGTCGGCCTTGCCTGTCTCGCCTGGCACGGCGGCCGACCGAATCGACAGCCCCGCATCTAGGGCGCCGATCGTGGTTTCCAGATAATATTACGAAGATTTAATTTCCGGCTGGCAACCGCCTTGCGCGTTGGCGCCGAAAGCCGAAAATAAAAAACCCGCCTCGAGGGGCGGGTCGTTGGGGCAAATCAGCACCATACCCAAATTAGTAGCATAGCTGCCGGCACAAAGCAAGAACAAAATAGCTACCCAAGACAAATCGCCTCAGGTTTGTGCCGCCCCTCACCGCCCCTGCCGAGGCTTCCTATGCCGCTGTCCCGTCCGTTCGCCTGAGATACGCCGAGGCGATCTCGCGCATCCGCCTGCCGTCGAAGCTCGGTCCATGACCGCCATGGCCGATGCGGATCGGCAGCTCAAGCAGCCGCTGCATCGTGCGGCGATAGGCGGCACGATCCGAATCCGGCAGGTCGTCGATCAGCGTGGCGTCGTAGATGGCGTCGCCGGCGAAGAACAGGCCGTCGGCCTCGTCGAACAGCGCGATCGAATCAGGAGAGTGGCCGGGCAGATGCAGGACGCGGAATTGGCGGTCGCCGAGGTCGACCCTATCGCCCTCGTCCAGGGTCCTAGTCAGCGGCGCCGGCGGAATCCTGTAATCGGCGGCTTTCCAGCCCTCCGCCGGCAGCCTGGAGACAGCCCCTTCCAGATCATGGAACATGTAGGCGTAGGTAATCGCTTCATCCATGCTGCCGAACTGCGCGGCGCTGTGGCGCGGCCCTGCCCGCAACGGAAACTCGTGCAGCGAGCCGACATGATCGAGATGGATATGCGTGGCGACGACGAGCAGCGGCTTGCCGGCCGGCGTGTCGATCTGCGGCGCCAGTGGGCAGATCCCCATGCCGGTGTCGACCAGCAGGTCGACGTCGCGGCCGCGCAAATGCCAGATGTTGGCGCGCACGAATTCATGCACGAAGGGCTCGGTCAGCATGGTCGTCTCTGCGTCGACGATGGTTTTGCTGAACCAGTTGTCCATCAGATCAAGGCCGGCATCAGACGAACGGCTTGCCGACCTTGTATTTTTGCGGGACCAGCCGCTTCAGATAGGCCATCCCCGCATCGGACAGCCGGTTGACATCGGGCAGCATGAAATCATCCGGCATATGGCGCGTCTTGCCGGCGACGTTCTTCAGCGGCACCTTCTTCAGCACGGTTTTCTTGCCGTCATATTGCAGCGCCACCGAACCGCCGCCCTCGTCGGCGACCGTGACCGCGAAGGCGCCGGCGTCGAAGGCCTCCTGCGCGTCCACCGCGCTGATGGCGCCGACATAGCCGCGCGGCATGTAGCCGAGCGCATCGACGCGCGCCCGCTTGCCCGGCAATCCCTCGGCCAGCGCGCGCTCCAAGGCTGCCGGCAGGTCGCTGCCCGACAGCTTGACGTTGCCGTGCTGGTCGCGCTCCAGCCTTTCCGGCGGCACCAGGCTTTCGACCAGCGCCTTGCCGTCGGCGGTGCTGACGCCTTCGGAGACGGCAACGATGCAGCGCTTGTGGCGGTCGAGCGTGGCGCGCACGTCGTCGATGAAGCCGGCCGCCGAGAACGGCCGCTCCGGCACGTAGACGAGATGCGGGCCGCTGTCCTGATCGAGCTGCCATGCCGCGGACGCGGCCGTCAGGAAACCGGCGTGCCGCCCCATGACGATGCCGACATAGATGCCCGGCAAAGCACGGAAATCGAGATCGACCGAAAGAAACGCCCCGGCGACGAACTCGGCCGCCGACATGAAGCCGGGCGTGTGGTCGTTCTCTTCGAGATCGTTGTCGATGGTTTTCGGCGCATGCACGAAGGCGATCTTGCCGCCGGCGGCGTCGGTCAGGATTTGCTGCGTGCCCGACGTGTCGTTGCCGCCGATGTAGATGAAGGCGTCGGCGCCGGCTTTCTTCAAGCCGTTGAGGATGAGGTCGCAATAGGCGGCATCCGGCTTGTCGCGCGTCGAACCAAGCGCGGCGCTCGGCGTCGCCGCGATCAGCCGCAAACGGTCTTCGGGGATGGCGGAAAGATCGACGTAATTGCCGTCACGAATGCCACGCACGCCGTGGATGGATCCCAGCACCTTGGCGCCGGGATGCCGCTTGCGGATTTCGAGCGCGGCGCCGACCACCGTCTGGTTGATGACGGCGGTTGGGCCGCCGCCTTGCGCGATGACAAAAGTTCCGGCCATTGTTCACGTCTCCCGGGCGATGAAAATCGCAGGCACATTCGCCTGTCTTGCGGCATCGCGCAACGGCAGAGGCAGTGGGTCAGTTTGAAATCGCGCCACTCTTCGCTTGCAGCGCGATAGGATCCGTTTCGATGAGCCGAAGTGACCTGACCATACTCGCCGTCTGCGCCTTGTATTTGAGAAAGTGCGGCGTGGTCAGGTGGGCCTCATAGGCCGCCTGATCGGCGTAGCATTCGATCACGCGCACCTTTTCAGGCGTGCCTTTTACTGCCACCGCATGAAGGAAAAGCACGCCCGGCTCGACGCGTACAGAAGCCTCAATCTCTTCAGCAAGCAGGGCCCTGTAGCTGCCGATCTGCTTAGGATCGATTTCCAGTTCAGCTATCCTGACAAGCGGCATCAATTGCTTTCTTGCTTCTTGCAAGGGACCACGCATGGTCGGCTTCTCCGCTTCGCTCGCCTCGATCAGCGCAACGATGTCGCGATCTCCCAAAACTTGTCAGTCACGCGAGCGGACATGGCTGGGCAAGGCGAAGCGTCGCATGAATTCGCACAAAATTGTAGTACATGGGTGTGCAGTGCTAACCGGCAGAGTAATCGCTCGAGCCTTGGCCGCCGGTCAGACGACGACGACCGGATTCTTCTTGGAGACGCGGCTGTAGAGATCGATGATGTCCTGGTTGATCAGGCGTACGCAGCCCGACGACATCGCCTGGCCGATGCTACGCCATTCGGGCGAGCCGTGGATGCGATAGCCGGTGTTGCTGCCGTTCTGATAGATGTAGAGGGCACGCGCGCCGAGCGGATTGTCGAGGCCGCCCGGCTGTCCGCTTTGCCATTTCACCAGTTCCGGCTTGCGGGCGATCATCTCGGGCGGTGGGGTCCAGACCGGCCATTCCTTGCCGTACTGGATGTTGGCGCGGCCCGACCAGCGGAATCCGTCCTTGCCGATGCCGACGCCGTAACGGATCGCTTCGCCGCCGGGCTGCACCAGATAGAGCAGCCGCTCTTGCGAATGCACGACGATCGTGCCGGGTTGCTCGCCGGTCGGATCGAGGACAATCTGGCGGCGGAACTCCGGCTTGACCTTGAGGTAGGGCACCTCCGGCACATTGAAGCCACCGTCGGTGAGCGAAGCGTACATCACGTCGGGGCTGGTGATGTTCTTGTCGACGCTGATGCTCGGACGCACGGGCCGGATCGAGCCGGTTGTGACGTCGTCGAGCTGGAGCGACGGCAGATCCAGCGTCTGGCTGCAGCCGGCGACGCCGAGCAGCGCCAGCGCACCGGCGCCGGACAGCACCGTGCGGCGGGAGAGCTGTATTTCGGTTTCGATTGCGTCGCCATTATGCGGCAGCGACAGACCGTGCGGCAACTCACGCATTTACCCAAACCCTACGCTATCGGCGGGAAACACGGTCCGGCCGGATAGCAGGCATTTTCACCAATCATGGTTGAAAAAGCGTGAAGGCCAGCCATCTGCCGTTAACGAGGGGCTTTTTCGGTTTTTGCCTCTTTACATCTTCGCGAGGCCAAGGATTTATCCTCTTCCTTGAGCTCAAGGAGAAGAAAATGTCCTTCGAAAACTGGGCCGCCTTTGCCGCTGCCTCGGCAGTCCTTCTGGTCATTCCAGGTCCGACCATCCTGCTGGTGGTGTCCTATGCGCTCGGCCAGGGCTGGCGCACCGCGCTGCCGATGGCAGTCGGCGTGGCGCTCGGCGACTTCACCGCGATGACACTGTCGATGCTGGGCATCGGCGCGCTGCTGGCGGCGTCGGCCACCGTGTTTACCGTGCTGAAGGTGATCGGCGCCGGCTATCTGATCTATCTCGGCATCAAGCTGTTTCGCGCCGGCGGCGCGCTCCGGGCCGAACCGCGCACCGATGCGGTGTCGTCGACGAAAATGATGGCGCATGCCTGGCTGGTTACCGCGCTCAATCCGAAAAGCATCACCTTTTTCGTCGCCTTCCTGCCGCAGTTCCTCGACCGGCATGCGGATTTCTGGGCACAGATGCTGATCTTCGAGACGACCTTCCTGGCGCTCGCCTTCGCCAATGCCTTCGGTTATGCGCTGATCGCGGCAAGGGCGCGCAACGTGGTGCGCAATCCAAAGGCGATCCGCATCTTCAACCGCACCGGCGGCACGCTGCTGGTCGGCGCCGGCGTCGCGACAGTGGCTATGCGCTCGGGCAACTGAGGCAAACCATGGCGGTGAGCGACGCATTTGGCCTGACGCTGTCTGGCGCGACGGAGGCCGGGTTCTCGTCCTACAGCCGGGCTGTGCGCGAATTGCAGTGCTTCATCGGCGATCCTGTCGGTTCCGTTGACCGGGCAATCGCCGAAGTTCCCGGCTTCGTCATGGCGCATGTGTTCAAGGGTTATCTCTTTGGCCTCGCCACAGAGCGTGAAGCGACGGCAGTGGCCAAGGCATGTCACGATGCGGCGCTGCCGCTTGCCGCGACGGCGCGCGAGCAGGCGCATGTCGCCGCCCTTGGCCACCTTGCGGATGGACGCTGGCACGAAGCCGCCCGCGTGCTGGAGGATATCGCCATCGAGTTCCCGCTCGATGCGCTGGCGCTGCAGACCGGCCACCAGATCGACTTCTTCACCGGCAATGCGCGCATGCTGCGCGACCGCATCGGCCGCGCGCTGCCGTCCTGGCAGAGCGGCATGCCGGGCTACCACGCCATACTCGGCATGCAGGCCTTTGGGCTGGAGGAAATGGGCGACTACGCGCGCGCCGAAAAACTTGGCCGCACGGCGGTCGATATCGAGCCGCGCGACGGCTGGGCCCAGCATGCCGTCGCCCACGTCATGGAGATGCAGAGCCGGCAGAAGGACGGCATTCTGTGGATGCGCGCCAACCCCGAAGCGTGGACGCGGGAAAGCTTCCTGCAGGTGCACAATTGGTGGCACCTGGCGCTGTTCCACTACGACCTCGGCGAGACCGACGACGTGCTGGCGCTCTACGACGGGCCGATCTATGCCGAGCGCTCGACGCTGGCGCTCAACATGGTCGATGCCTCGGCGATCCTGTGGCGGCTGCATCTCGGCGGCGTCGATGTCGGCGACCGCTGGACGGCGCTGGCCGCCAACTGGTTGCCCAAGGCCAGCGCCGGCAACTATGCCTTCAACGACGCCCACGCGATGATGGCGTTTGTCGGCGCCGGCCTCGAAGCGCCGGCCCGCGGCTTGCTCGAGGCGCAGCGCGAGGCGATGCAGGGCAAAGACGACAACGCTGGTTTCACCAGGGATGTCGGCCATCCCCTGACGCTCGCCATCAAGGCATTCGGCGACGGTAATTATGCCGCGACGATCCGCCTGATCCGGCCGATCCGGGCGATCGCCCATCGCTTCGGCGGCAGCCACGCCCAACGCGACGTCATCGACCTGACGCTGATCGAAGCGGCATTGCGTTCCGGTGATGGCGCGCTGGCGCGGGCGCTTGCGGCGGAACGCGCGCTGGCACGGCCGGACAGCCCGCTGTCGGCACTGTTTTCACGGCGCGCAACCGCTCTCGCGGCGAATTGACCAAGGCCACATCTTGCCTTAAAAACTGCCCCGGCAAGATTTTTTCGAGTGTCGAAAAAATCTTCACGTGTTGACCGGAGCGCTTGTCCGGCGGCACGATTGCCGGGATATCTTCGCCGCCCGTGTCGCAGGACTGGGCAGGGAAGCAAGAAGACCGTCGCCGCCAGGCCTGACGGACATGGGAGGAAACATGTATCTCGGCCTCGATCTCGGCACGTCGGGCGTCAAGGCGCTGCTGATCGATGCAGGGCAGAGCATCGTCGGTTCCGGCCATGCGTCGCTCGACGTGTCGCGCCCGCATCCCGGCTGGTCCGAGCAGAACCCGGCCGAGTGGATCGGCGCTTGCGAAGCGGCGATCGCCGAGCTGCGATCCGCGCATGCGAAAGAACTCGCGGCGGTCAAAGGCATCGGCCTTTCCGGCCATATGCATGGCGCCACCCTGCTCGATGCCGCCGACCAGGTGCTGCGCCCCTGCATCCTGTGGAACGACACACGCAGCCACGCCGAGGCGGCCGCACTCGATGCCGACCCGCGCTTTCGCCAGCTGACCGGCAACATCGTCTTTCCCGGTTTCACCGCGCCGAAGCTCGCCTGGGTGAAAAACAACGAACCGGCTGTTTTCGCCAAGGTGGCAAAGGTCCTGCTACCGAAGGACTTTTTGCGGCTCTGGCTTGCCGGCGAGCACATTTCGGAAATGTCGGATTCGGCTGGCACGTCGTGGCTCGATGTCGGCAAACGAGCCTGGTCCGCCGAACTGCTCGCCGCCACGTCGCTCGACGAAAGGCAGATGCCGTCATTGGTCGAAGGCACGGCAAAGGCCGGTACCTTGCGCAGCGAACTGGCTACGAAATGGGGTATGCAGGCGGGCATCCCGATCGCCGGCGGCGCCGGCGACAACGCAGCCTCGGCCTGCGGCATGGGCACGGTCGGCGCCGGCCAGGCTTTCGTCTCACTCGGCACGTCCGGCGTGCTTTTTGCCGCCAACGCGGCCTATCTGCCCAACCCGGAAAGCGCCGTGCATACATTCTGCCATGCCCTGCCCGGCACCTGGCATCAGATGGGCGTCATCCTGTCGGCAACCGATTCGCTCAACTGGCTGTCGGGGATCGCTGGAAAAAGCGCCGGCGAGTTGACCGCCGAACTCGGCGATGCGCTGCAGGCGCCGACCGGCGTCTCCTTCCTGCCCTATCTCTCGGGCGAGCGGACGCCGCACAATGATTCCGCCATTCGCGGCGCGTTTACCGGGCTTGCCCACGAATCCGGCCGCGCGGCACTGACCCAGGCCGTGCTCGAAGGCGTCGCTTTCGCTTTCCGCGACAGCCTCGAAGCCCTGGCCAAAGCCGGCACGACGCTGACCCGGGTGACGGCGATCGGCGGCGGCTCGCGTTCGCGCTACTGGCTGAAGGCCATCGCCACAGCGCTTGGCCTGCCAGTCGATATCCCAGCCGACGGCGATTTCGGCGCCGCCTTCGGAGCGGCCCGGCTTGGCCTGATCGTGGCGACAGGCGCCGATCCACGCGCCGTGTGCACGGCGCCGGCGACGGACGCCACGGTCGAGCCGGTCGCCGCCCTCGGCGGTGCCTATGCAGATGCCTATCAGCGCTACCGCCAGCTTTACCCGGCGATCAGGCCTGTAACCGCGTGAGCCGGCACTTACCCCCCTCTGGCCTGCCCTCTTTGCCACCACTTGGCATCTCCCCCTCAAGGGGGGAGATCGGCAGCGTCGACGGCTATGCCAGTCTTGCGAGATCGGTGATTGGCGAAGGCGGAAAAGCCAGCCAATCTCCCCCCTTGAGGGGGAGATGCCCGGCAGGGCAGAGGGGGGTGCTTGGCTCCCACTTTGCCGAGATTTCCTCACTGTGCCGGCACCTTGTCGAGAAAGCCGGTGACGCTTTTCAGCCGGCCATTTTCGATGACGCCGATATCGGTGCCTTCGATGACGGATTCGGTGCCGTCCGGCCCGAGGTTCCAGGAGAAGCGGATGGTATCGGCGAAGCCGTCCGGCTTGCCTTTCAGCGAGAACCTGAAGCCGGCAAAGCGCTGCTGCACGCCGTCGATCAGCGCCGCGATGCCGTCATGGCCGTCGCCCTGCATGATCGGATCGCGATAGCCGACGTCCTCGGTGAAGGTTGCCTCGAGCAAGGCTTTCCTGCGCGCGGCGTCGCTCTCGTTCCAGGCGGCGATGTAGTTTTCGGCAATGGTGTTGAGGTCGGTCATGGTCTGTCTCCTTCGTTGGGTGGCTTTGACATGAGCCTTTTCGACCAGCGTCAGCGCGAAACCAATTACGCCTGAGGTAATCAGGCCGAACCATGCGAGAGGAAAAGAACATGAGCAGCGGTTTTTTCGGCGACATCCAACAGATCAAATATGAGGGACCGGATTCGACCAATCCGCTGGCCTACCGGTTCTACAATCCCGACGAAATTGTCGCCGGCAAGCGGCTGGAAGACCATCTACGCTTTGCCGTCGCCTATTGGCATTCCTTTGCCTGGCCGGGCGGCGATCCGTTCGGCGGCCAGACGTTTGACCGGCCTTGGTTCCCCAAGGCCGGCGGTACCGACACGATGGAACTGGCCAAGCTCAAGGCCGACGTCGCCTTCGAGATGTTTTCGCTGCTGGGCGCGCCTTATTTCTGCTTCCACGATGCCGACGTGCGGCCGGAGGGCCGGGACTTTTCCGAAAGTGCGGCGCGGCTCGACGAGATCGCCGATTACTTCTCGGGAAAGATGAAGCAGACTGGCGTCAAGCTGTTGTGGGGCACTGCCAACCTGTTCTCCAACCGCCGCTTCATGTCGGGCGCCGCCACCAATCCCGATCCGGATGTCTTTGCCTATTCGGCCGCGACGGTGAAACACTGCATCGACATCACCAAGCGGCTGAACGGCGAGAACTACGTGCTGTGGGGCGGCCGCGAGGGCTATGAGACGCTGCTCAACACCGACCTTGCCCGCGAGCAGGAACAGGCCGGCCGCTTTCTCAATCTGGTCGTCGACTACAAGCACAGGATCGGCTTCGAAGGCACCATCCTGATCGAGCCGAAGCCTCAGGAGCCAACCAAGCACCAGTATGATTACGACGTCGCCACCGTCTATGGCTTCCTCAAGCGTTTCGGACTGGAGAACGAGGTCAAGCTCAACATCGAGCAAGGCCACGCCATCCTGGCCGGCCATTCGTTCGAGCATGAACTGGCGCTGGCCAATGCGCTCGGCATTTTCGGCTCGATCGACATGAACCGCAACGACTACCAATCGGGCTGGGACACCGACCAGTTCCCAAACAATGTACCGGAGATGGCGCTCGCCTATTATCACGTACTGCAGGCGGGCGGCTTCAAGACCGGCGGCACCAATTTCGACGCCAAGCTCAGGCGCCAGTCGCTCGATCCGCAGGATCTGCTGATCGGTCATATCGGCGGCATGGATTGCTGCGCTCGAGGCCTCAAGGCAGCGGCACGCATGGTCGAGGACAAGGCGCTGTCGGCGCCGCTCGCCGAGCGCTATGCCGGCTGGGATTCGGCCGAGGCCAAGGCGATGCTTGCCGGCAAGCGCACGCTGGAGGAAATTGCTGATCGCGTCGTCAAGGAGAAGATCGAGCCGCAGCCCCGATCCGGCCGCCAGGAACTGCTCGAGAATATCGTCAACCGGTACGTCTGAGGCGTACCGATTCGCGGCCGCATTGTTCAGCGGCCGCCGGCTGACGACTTTCCGCGGGGCCGAAACCGACAAGGTTTGCCCGGTGCGACACTTTCGGTCTGCTTGCTGACCGGGCCTGGCATATGTCCTAGCCGTGATCGAGGCCTCTTAGGTAGGCGCAGAACATGTCGGCCATGGCGTCGGCGTAGGCTTCGATCTCCGCCGGGGTTCGGGGCGCCTCCGAGAACTGCTTCCCCACCGTGCTCAGCGTCGTCATGACCAGGTCGCCGGCCAATTCGCGCGTCGCTTGCGCGGCGTTGGGCAACGCCTCCTGCATGAAGAGCTGGATGGTGCGGTCTCCGGACGCCCTTGCCGCCTGCGCCTCGGGCGCGTCGCGGTAAAGCGGTGCGGCGTCGTCGAGCGCCACACGCACCGCGGCCTCGTCACACTCCGAGCGGAGGAAGGCGTGGACCAGGCCGCGCAGCCTTTCAAGCGGCGGTTTCCTGATATCCTCGAGGATGTCGCGCAGCAAATCGGTCGTCTGCCGCCATTCGTCACTCTGGAGCCGGAACAGGATCGCCGCCTTGTTCGGAAAATACTGATACAGCGATCCGACGCTGACACCGGCCTTCTCGGCCACCCGCGCCGTGGTGAAGCGCTGCGCGCCTTCCCTCGCCAAAACCTGAACAGCAGCCTCCAAAATCGCAGCAACGAGCTCCGCCGAGCGGGCCTGCTTGGGCTGTTTTCGCGAGGAAATCCGCGGACTTCGGTGATCGCTCATTGAGAGGCGCGCCAATGCGATTAGTGAATGCGAATGATTAGTCGTATTTTGAATGCCGCACAAGAACGCATTCAATTTTGACTGGAGACCAATATGACCACACTGACGACAACGCCGCTGGCGCCCCTGCTGGACCGCCTGTTCGAGGAAGCCGCTGCGGCAACGAGCCCTGCCGTGGCGGAGCTCTCCGCCGAGGAGCGGAGCCGCTTCATTCGGAGCAAGACCGAATACCTCGATTTCTACGGGCGGCTAAAGGATCTCTGGCTTCCCGTTTCGCGAGAGACCGGCACGCTGCTCTACATGCTGGCACGGAGCAGCGGCGCCCGGACGATCGTCGAATTTGGAACCTCGTTCGGCATCTCGACCCTGCACCTTGCCGCAGCCTTGCGGGACAATGGCGGCGGCCGCCTGATCACCAGCGAGTTCGAGCCATCCAAGGTGGCGCGCGCCAGGAGCAACCTCACAGCAGGCGGTCTCATCGACATGGTGGAAATCCGAGAGGGAGACGCGCTGCAAACATTAAGCGTCGATCTTCCCGAAACGGTCGACCTGCTGCTGCTCGATGGCGCCAAAGCGCTCTATCCCGAGGTCTTGACCCTAGTTGAAAGTCGCCTCAGGCCGGGCGCCTTGGTCGTTGCCGACAATGCCGATCTTTGCCCCGAATACCTCTCGCGGGTGCGCTCGACCGGAAGCGGCTACATGTCCACGCCGTTCGGCGAGGATGTCGAACTGTCCATGCGGCTCGGCTGACGCACCGCCTGATCTGTCGGAAAGATCGTGCCCAAGATGGGCGGCGGCGGACAAAACTTTGCCCGGCATCGCCCATCAATCGCCTCGCTCTTGCCTTCAAACAACCGTCACGGAGTTCCTATAGTGTGGTTCGTGGCGGGAATCAGAAAGAAGGAGGCGAAACGATATGCAGCACGAACGCGAAATCGACGCCCTGCTCTCATCTGGCGAGGCCGGATCGATCATCGACCGGCTGATGGCGCTGCCGCACCCCAAGCATGGTGCGCTGAGTGCAAACGAATGGGATCGCGCGGTCGCCAGCCGCTTCGAGATCCATCTGGCGAGACAGATGCGCTCGCAGATCGACGGCAACAGCGTCCGCCAAGACGCTGCCTGATCTACCTTTGCCTATGCATGTCGTTATCCCAAAACCGCTACGCACTTTTGGGCGACATGCATTATCCCCGACGCAGCCTGACCGGCGCTTCGCCGAACGCTCTTGAAAACGCTCTGGAAAATGCCGCGGCGGACGAAAACCCCGTTCGCCCGGCAATGTCCGCCATGGCGATGCGCGTATCGACCACCAGCCGGCGCGCGGCGCCGAGGCGCAGCCTGAGATAATAGGCGCCCGGCGTTTCGCCGATCGACTTGCGAAAGATACTTTCCAGCGTCCGCGCCGTCACCCCGGCGCGCTTGGCCACGGCGGCGACAGTCAGGGGCTGGTCGACATGCGCTTCCATCAGCCGGATGGCTTGCGCCAGCCTGGGATCGTAGCCGTCAAGACGGCCGAGCGAGACCAGCGGCTGCGCGTCCGTCGCGGCGCGCGCCTGGTCGTAGATGAAGACGCTCGCGACATCGAGCGCCACGGCCATGCCGAGCCGCGTGCGGATCAGATGCAGCATCAGGTCGAAGGTCGGTGAGGCGCCGCCAGAGGTGAATACGGGACCGTCGATGACGTAGCGGTCGGGGCGCACGTCGACGCCGGGAAAGGCCGAAGAAAAATCCTCCATATCCTCCCAGTGGGTGGTGGCGCTGCGCCCCTCCAGCAAGCCCGCGCGCGCCACCAGCCAGGTGCCGGCCTCGACGCCGCCGCAGGCGCGTGCCGCGCGCGCCGCCCGGCGCAGTCCGGAAAGCAAGGCTGAAGTGGCGTAGTTCTGCGTGCCGAAGCCGGCGACGACGACCAGCATGTCGGTTGTGTCAGCCGCATCGAAGCGGCCGCTGACCGCCACCGGCAGGCCGCATGTGGTGACCGGCGCCTCGCCTGTGACCGAGACCAGCCTGAAATCGAACAGGGTCTCACCGGCAATACGGTTGGCGGCGCGCAACGGATCGACAGCCGACGCAACACACATGATCGACGAGCCGGAGAATACCAGCAGCGTCACCTTGAGCGGCAGACGTTCGGCACGAAAGATCGTCGGTTTTTCGGTTTTAGTCACATGATCTTCGTAAAACGCAAAACAGTTTCCGGCAAGTCAGGCATTCTTGCCCTACGTTCTATTGGGAGAGAGTCCGATGCCGTTAGCGATGAACCGTGAGGTCTTCATTACCTGTGCCGTGACCGGGTCCGGCAGTTCGCAGGACCGCAGCCCGCACGTGCCGCGCTCGCCCAAGCAGATCGCCGATTCGGCCATCGAGGCGGCAAAGGCAGGGGCTGCGATCGTGCACTGCCATGTGCGCGATCCCGAGACCGGCAAGCCGCGCCGCGATGTGCATCTCTACCGCGAGGTAACCGAGCGCATCCGCGCGGCAAACGTTGATGTCGTTTTGAACCTGACCGCCGGCATGGGCGGCGACATGGTATTCGGCCCACCGGAAACCCCCCTGCCGCTGAACGAAAAAGGCACGGATATGGGCGGTGCGACCAACCGCGTGGAACATGTTCGCCAGTGCTTGCCGGAGATCTGCACGCTCGACTGCGGCACCATGAATTTCGCCGAAGCCGACTATGTCATGACCAACACGCCCGGCATGCTGCGCGCCATGGGCGGCATGATGACGGCGCTCGGCGTCAAGCCGGAGATCGAGGCCTTCGACACCGGGCATCTGTGGTTTGCCAAGCAGCTGGTCGAGGAAAAGGTGCTGGATCCGGATGCTCTCGTGCAATTGTGCATGGGCGTGCCGTGGGGGGCGCCAGATGATCTCAACACCTTCATGGCGATGGTCAACAACGTGCCGTCGAGCTGGACCTGGTCGGGCTTTTCCATTGGCCGCAACCAGATGGCCTATGCCGCTGCCGCGGTGCTGGCCGGCGGCAATGTCCGTGTCGGGCTCGAGGATAATCTCTGGCTCGACAAGGGTGTGCTGGCGACCAATGCGCAGTTGGTCGAGCGGGCGGTCAGCATCGTGTCGAACATGGGCGCAAGGGTCATCGGCCCGGACGAAGTCCGAAAAAAGCTGAACCTGACGAAGCGCGCACCGCTTTGAGCAAGGGCGGGAAGAACCCGGTTGGGAGGAGCCGCCGATGAAGACCGTGAAGTTCACCGCCATGAAGGACGGCGACCGCGAGGACTATGCCTTCCTCACCGAGCACGAGATCGACTATGCGGCAAAGACCGGTGAGCGTCTGCTCGACGCCCTTGTCCAGCTCGACGAAGGGCTGTCGGGCTACAAGATCACCCGGCTCGGCCATTCGGTGCAGGCGGCGACGCGGGCCTGGCGCGACGGCGCCGACACCGACTGGATTGCCTGCGCCTTGCTGCACGACATCGGCGACATCTACGCGCCCTATAATCACGACGAATATGCAGCGTCGATCCTGAAGCCCTTTGTACGCGAGCAATGCACCTGGGTGGTGGAAAAGCACGGCGACTTCCAGCGCCTCTATTACGCACATCACCTCGGCGGCAACCCGCACGCCCGCGACCGTTTCGCCGGGCACATCTACTTCGACGATTGCGATGAGTTTTGCGAGCGCTGGGACCAGTCGAGCTTCGACCCGGATTACGAGACATTGCCGATCGATTTCTTCCGGCCCTTCGTGCTCGAAGTGTTCGCGCGCAAGGCCTATGACGCGTCCGTGATCCGTGCCGGCGAGCGTGTCGCCCTCACCGACCCCGCAACAGCCAGCACAAGAACCGGAGCCTCCGCATGAGCATCATCACCAAGGCGGCAGCCATCGGCGGCGGCGTCATCGGCGCCGGCTGGGTCGCGCGGCTGCTGCTCAACGGCATCGACGTGTCGATCTTCGATCCCGACCCCGAGGCGTCACGCAAGGTCGGCGAGGTGATGAAGGGAGCGCGACGCGCCTACAAGCAGATGCTGCCCGGCGGCCTGCCGAAAGAGGGCAAGCTCACTTTCGCCAAGACGATCGCCGAGGCGGTCGCCGATGCCGACTTCATCCAGGAAAGCGTGCCGGAGCGGCTCGACCTCAAGCACCGCGTGCTGGCCGAGATCGACCTTTATGCGCCGGCCAACGCCATTGTCGGCTCCTCCACCTCCGGCATCAAGCCGACCGACATGCAGGTGGCGATGAAGAAGCATCCGGAGCGGTTGGTGGTCGGCCATCCGTTCAACCCCGTCTATCTCTTGCCACTGGTCGAAATCGTCGGCGGCGAACAGACCTTTCCCGAGGCGATCGAAGTCGCCAAGGAGATGTATGCCTCGATCGGCATGAAGCCGGTGGTGATCCGCAAGGAGATCGAAGCCTTTGTCGGCGACCGCCTGCTCGAAGCGGCCTGGCGCGAGGCGCTGTGGCTGGTCAAGGACGGCATCTGCACGGTCGAGGAGCTTGACGACATCATGCGCTATGGCTTCGGCCTGCGCTGGGCGCAGATGGGCATGTTCCAGGTCTATCGCGTCGCCGGCGGCGAGGCCGGCATGCGCCACTTCATGGCGCAGTTCGGCCCGTGCCTGAAATGGCCATGGACCAAGCTGATGGATGTGCCGGAGTTCAACGACGAATTGGTCGAGCTGATCGCGACCCAGTCGGACGACCAGGCGCACGGTCTGTCGATCCGCGAACTCGAAAAGATCCGCGACGACAATCTGGTCGCGATCATGGAGGCACTGTCGAAGCAGAACAAAGGCAAAGGCTGGGGCGCCGGCGCCCTGCATAAGGACTATACCAGGCAGCTGGCCAAGCTTGCGGCGAAGAAGCCCACCGCCTCCAAGGCTGCCGAGAAGGCCAAGGCTGAAAAGCCGAAGAAAAAGAAGAAAGGCTGAGACCATGGATTTTGGTCTTTCGGAGGAACAGAAGCTCATCGTCGAGACGACGCGGGCCTTCGTCGAGAACGAGCTTTACCCGCATGAGCGCGAAGTGGAGCGCACCGGCGTGCTGCGCCGTGAGCTGATCGAGGAGATCAAGGCCAAGGCGATCGAAGCTGGTCTCTATGCCGCCAACATGCCGGCCGATGTCGGCGGCGCCGGGCTCGATACGGTGACCTGGCTGCTCTATGAAAAGGAGCTCGGCCGCGCCAATTACGCGCTGCACTGGACCTGCGTGGCGCGGCCTTCCAACATCCTCCTTGCCGGCACGCCGGAGCAGCGCGAGAAGTATCTATTCCCGTGCATTCGCGGCGAAAAATGGGATTGCCTGGCAATGACCGAGCCGGGCGCCGGCTCCGATTTGCGCGGCATGAAGGCAACCGCCGTGCAGGACGGCGACGACTGGGTGCTGAACGGCACCAAGCATTTCATAAGCCACGCCGACCTCGCCGATTTCGCCATCGTCTTCATGGCCTCGGGTGAAGAGGATTCTGCGCGCGGCAAGCGTAAGAAGATCACCGCCTTCTTCGTCGACAAGGGCACCAAGGGCTTTACCGTGCGCGACGGCTACCGCAACGTCTCGCATCGCGGCTACACCAATGCCATCCTCGAATTCGACGATTGCCGGTTGCCGGCAGGTCAGGTGCTCGGCGAGGTCCACAAGGGCTTCGACGTCGCCAATTCATGGCTCGGCGCGACGCGCCTGCAGGTCGGCGCCACCTGCCTCGGCCGCGCCGAACGGGCGCTTGGCCACGCCATCGAATACGCCGCGCAGCGCCAGCAATTCGGCCAGCCGATCGGCAAGTTCCAGGGCGTGTCGTTCAAGCTCGCCGACATGGCGACCGAGCTGAAGGCCGCCGACCTGATGGTGTTCGAAGCCGGCTGGAAGTACGATCAGGGCACCGTCACCGATCAGGACATGGCCATGGCCAAGCTGAAGGCCACCGAGATGCTCGCCTTCGTCGCCGACGAGGCGATCCAGATCCATGGCGGCATGGGGCTGATGGACGATCTGCCGCTGGAACGCATCTGGCGCGACGCCCGCGTCGAGCGCATCTGGGAAGGCACTTCGGAAATCCAGCGCCACATCATTTCGCGGGCGCTGCTGCGCCCGTTCGGGGGCTAGAGCATGATCCCAAAAAGTGGAATCCGGTTTTTGGAAAAGATCATGCTCAAACGAAAAGATGACGATGCACAAACTTGAGCGGCTTTTGCGCCCCCGAACGATCGCAGTCTTCGGTGGCGTGCAGGCTGCTGCCGTCGTCGCGCAGTCGATCAAGATGGGCTTTGCCGGCGAGATCTGGCCCGTGCATCCGAGCAAGGACGAGGTCGCCGGCCGCAAGGCGTATCGCTCGGTGGCCGAATTGCCCGGTGCGCCGGATGCCGCTTTCATCGGCGTCAACCGGCACTTGACCATCGAAGTGGTCAAGGCGCTGGCCGAGCGCGGCGCCGGCGGTGCGGTCTGCTTCGCCGCCGGCTTCCTCGAAACCGAGGCCTATGACGAGGACGGCGAGCGGCTGCAGGCCGAGCTGGTCGCGGCGGCGGGTCCCATGCCGATCATCGGGCCGAACTGCTATGGGCTGATCAATTACGCCGACGGCGCGCTTTTGTGGCCCGACCAGCATGGCGGCATCAGGCTGCCTGAAGGCGGTCGCGGCGTTGCCATCATCACCCAGTCGTCGAACATCGCCATCAACATGACGATGCAGAAGCGCGGCCTGCCGATCGCCTTTCTGATGACCGCCGGCAACCAGGCGCAGACCGGGCTTTCCGAAATGGCGCTCGGCCTGATCGAGGACGACCGCGTCACCGCGCTCGGCCTGCATATCGAGGCCTTCGACTCGGTAGCCGGCTTCGAAAGGCTGGCGGCACGGGCACGAGAGCTGAAGAAGCCTGTTATCGCCATGAAGGTCGGCCGCTCCGAGCAGGCGCGGCAGGCGACCGTCTCGCATACCGCGTCGCTGGCCGGCTCGGACGCAGCGTCCGGCGCGTTCCTGAAGCGGCTCGGCATCGCCCGCATCGATTCGATCCCGGCCTTCATCGAGGCGCTGAAGCTGCTGCACGTCACCGGTCCCCTGCCCGGCTACCGGCTGTCGTCGATGAGCTGTTCGGGCGGCGAGGCGTCCGTCATGGCCGACAGCGCCGAAGGCCGCTGGGTGACCTTTCCGCCTCTCACCGCCGAGCATCGCATTCAGGTCAAAACGACGCTCGGCCCGCTGGTCGCGGTGGCCAACCCGCTCGACTACCATACCTTCATCTGGAACAACGAGCCGGCGATGACCGCCACCTTCACCGCTATGGTGTCTGGCGGCTTCGACCTCAACATGCTGGTGCTCGACTTTCCGCGCCCCGACCGCTGCTCCGACACCGACTGGTGGGCGACGCTGCGCGCCTTCGAAGCGGCGCTGAAGACCAACAGCGCGCAAGGCGCGATCGTCTCCTCGCTGCCGGAGAACCTGCCCGAGGAATACACTGCAGGGCTGATGGCGCGGGGCATGGTGCCGCTGTTCGGCATTTCCGAGGCCATGGACGCCGCCCAGGCGGCAGCCTTCATCGGCTGGGCGTGGCGCGAGCCGCTGGCGCAGCCGATCGACACCTCGGCGTCTGGCGCGCCGGCCGGCGACCATGTCACCCCGGACGAGGCGGAGGCGAAAGCGCGGCTCATCGAGGCCGGGCTCCCGGTGCCGAAGGGCGAGCGCGCCGGCAACGCGGTCGAGGCTGTGATCTCCTCGATGGCGCTCGGCTTCCCGGTAGCACTGAAGGCTCTTGGCGTCATCCACAAATCCGAGCTCGACGCGGTCCGGCTCAATTTGAGGGATGCCGAATCCGTCAGCACCGCCGCCCATGATCTCGGCCCGCTCGGCACCGGCCTTTATGTCGAGCGCATGGTGCGCGATGGCGTCGCCGAGCTGCTGGTCGGCTTCACCCGCGACCCGATGTTCGGCGCGGTGATGACGCTCGGCACCGGCGGCGTGCTGGTCGAGCTGTTGCGCGACAGCGTCACGCTGATGCTGCCGGCGACCCGTGACGACATCGAGGCCGCTTTGCGCGGGCTGAAACTGTTCCCGCTGCTCGACGGCTATCGCGGCCGGCCGAAGGCCGATGTCACGGCGGCAATAGAGGCGATATCGGGCATTGCCGGCTTCGTGCAGCAAAATGCCGGCGAGATCGAGGAACTCGACATCAATCCGCTGATCGTCTGCGCCGAGGGCAAGGGCGCCTGGATCGCCGATGCGCTGCTGGTGCTGGGAGGCAAGAAGAATGGCTGAAATCATCACCACCCGCCGCGAGGGCACGATCCTCGAAGTCACGCTCGACCGGCCCAAGGCCAACGCCATCGACCTGAAGACGTCGCGGCTGATGGGCGAGACGTTCAAGGCGTTCCGCGACGATCCCGAGCTGCGCGTCGCCATCGTCAAGACCGCCGGCGACAAGTTCTTCTGCGCCGGCTGGGACCTGAAGGCCGCGGCCGGCGGCGACGCGGTCGACGGCGACTATGGCGTCGGCGGCTTCGGCGGGCTGCAGGAACTGCGCGACCTCAACAAGCCGGTGATAGCCTGCGTCAACGGCATGGCGGTCGGCGGCGGCTTCGAGCTGGCGCTGTCCTGCGACCTCATCTATGCGTCGGACCACTCCTCCTTCGCGCTGCCCGAAATCCGCGCCGGCACGCTGGCCGATGCGGCGACGATCAAGCTGCCGAAGCGCATCCCTTATCATGTCGCAATGGACCTTCTGCTCACCGGCCGCTGGATGGATGTCGCCGAGGCGCATCGCTGGGGCCTGGTCAACGAGGTGCTGCCCAAGGAAAGACTGGAGGACCACGTCTGGGAGATCGCGCGGCTGCTCGCCAGCGGCCCGCCGCTGGTCTTCGCCGCGATCAAGGAGACGGCTCGGGTCGCTGAATCGCTGACGTTCCAGGACGCGATGAACCGGGTGACGCGCCGGCAGCTGCCAACGGTTGACGCACTCTACGGCTCGGAGGACAATCTCGAGGGTTTTCGCGCCTTCGCCGAGAAGCGCGACCCGGTGTGGAAGGGGAAGTGACGCTGCGGAGATGATGGCGATCCTTCACACCCCCCTCTGCCCTGCCGGGCATCTCCCCCGCAAGTGGGGAGATCGGATGTCGCATCGGATTTCGCCAATTTCCAGCGTTGCAGGACAAGCGGCAAGGCCAAAGCTGCCGATCTCCCCCCTTGCGGGGGAGATGCCCGGCAGGCCAGAGGGGGGTGTCCAAGCTCAACCTTGGCGGCCCATTCGGCGCCCATGACCAACTACAAAACCCTCATCGACGCCGAGACCCGGGCCTTCATCGAGCGGACCAATTCCTATTATCCACCCGATACGATCGACTACACCATCGCCGAGCAGCGCGAGATCTATAACCGGATGTGCCGCGAGTTCTTTGCCGGCTATCCCCAAGGCGTCACGGCGGAAACCACCGCCATTGCCACACCCTGGCACATCCCGATCCGCGTCTACCGCGCCCCGGCGCCGGAAACAGCGGCGATGGTGCTTTATTTCCATGGCGGCGGTTTTGTCCTCGGCGGGCTCGACAGCCATGACGACCTCTGCGCCGAGCTTTGCAGCCGCACCGGCTACGAAGTGGTTTCGGTCGACTACCGGCTGGCGCCGGAACACCTTCATCCGGCCGCCTTCGACGATGCCATCAGCGCCTTCGAATGGGCGTCGACCACCTACGAGCGTCCTATCCTGCTGTGCGGCGATAGCGCCGGCGGCAATCTCGCCGCCGCCGTCACCCACGCGGAAGCGCCGATGCTTAACGTGCGCGACCTCGTTTTCTACAGGGACATCAGGACCGGGGGCGAGGACCGCACCGGCGATCTCACCTTGTCGCCGCTCGCCGACGCCGACTTTGCCAATCTGCCGCCCACCGTCGTGATCACCGCCGAATGCGACCCGCTGTCGTCGGACGGCGAAGCCTATCGCGACCGCATCGTTGCCGCGGGCGGACGTGCCTGGTGGCTCGAGGAGCCGGGGCTGGTGCATGGCTATTTGCGCGCCAGGCACACGGTCGGCCGCGCCCGCTCGAGCTTTACCCGGATTGTCGATGCAGTGACGGTTCTGGGGAGGGCGGATGGATCTGGTGAGGGATGTCCTCCTCGCCCCGACGGGCTTTTATCCGCCGGGATAGCTTTACTTGCGGCTGCGTCGCCGCCCGGAAACCCGCCTCAGCCAAGGCCCCAAATGAAAGGCGCTCATCAGCAGGTACATCGGGACCATGCCGCCCAGCGGTGAGGTCTCTTGCCCGGTCGAGCACATCATATCCGGCGCGCCGCCGAGCAGTGTCAACAACGCCATGGTTGCGAAGGTCGGCGCGGCGGCGAAGGACAGCCAGTCGGCCGCGCCAAGGGCGGCCGGGCTCGCATCGCCGCCGGATCCGCCTGCATCAATCTCGCTCATGTCCGTTGTCCCTGGTAGTGAGCGGGATGCGTTCGAATGAACAGCGCATCCCGCTCCTCCATTTGTCTTAGCCGCATTTCTGCGACGCCAAAGATGTTCTATTCGGTGCGATTCCGGAACGCGGCCTCTCCGGCGTCCGATATCTCGACCCACTTTTTGTCGGGGACGGCTTCGGCGCCGTAATTGTCGTGCCAGTTCCACCACTTGTATGTCGGCGTCTGCGGATAGCCCTCGGGCGAATCCTCCCAAACCTCCTGGCGGCCGAGCGGCGTCAGGTCGAGGTAGCTCCATACGGTCCCCATCGCCTCGTCGCCACGGTTGTTGATGAAGTAGGTGCGGAACACGCGATCGCCGTCGCGGATGAACACGTTGTGGCCGTGCCACTCGTCAACGCCGAAATCAGCATCGAAGCTGTCGGTGATGGTGTACCAGGGCATCTTCCAGTCCATCCGCGCCTTCAGCCGCGCAATGTCGGCCTGCGGTGCGCGCGAGGCGTAGGCAAGCGTGGTGTCGCGGGCATTCAAATGGGCGAGATTGCCGACCTGATCCGCCCCCAGCGAACAGCCGCGGCAGGCGTGATCGGGCCAGCCAAATACGCCGGGCTCGAAGAAGGCACGGTAGACGACCAGCTGGCGGCGGCCCTCGAACAGGTCGAGCAGGCTCACCTTTCCGTCAGGCCCTTCGAACGTATAGGACTTCTCCACCGCCACCCATGGCATCCGCCGGCGCTCGGCGGCCAGTGCGTCGCGAGCCCGGGTCACGGTCTTCTCCTTCACGAGCAGCTGCTGGCGCGCGGCCTCCCATGCGTCAGGCGAAACGACCGGTGGTGTCTTCATCGCGAGCCGCGAGCCCTGCTCGCCTGTGCCATTCTGATGTGCCGTCATTGTGCATCTCCCTTGCTGGTTTGTCGCCGCACCGGCGCGACGTGTTGGGTCGTGAGCCAGGATAGGGGCTGATAGCGGATTGGCGAGAGTGACAAGTGTGACGCGATTCCGACCGGTTCGCTGATCACGGCCAATTTCGCCGCCCGCGACGCCCCGTGCGCCGGCCAGGTAGCGGTCATTGTCAAACGGCTCGGCCTGGTTGCTTTCCGGGCTCCACAGCTGCCGGTGGGTTCGTGTGAGATCGCCGAGATAGACATGCAGCGCACCCGATCGCGCGCTGCCGGTATTCGCAACCGCATGCACGGTATTTGACGCCATGTGCACCACGGCAGGCGCTGCGATGTCCTGCCTTTCGGGGACATCGAGTTCGCTGCCGGCAACAGGATAGATGAAGTTCGTCTCGCTGCCCTTGTAGATGCCGATCAAGGCATCCATCAGGTGGTTATGAGGCGGGTACTGCAGGCCGGGCGACAGCGTGATGTGATAGATCGTCAGGTTCGGGCCCGCATGCAGAAGCACCTCGTCGTCGTCCTCTTCGTGAGCGAGTGTTCCCGATGCGTGAAAACGGTTGGTGTAGTCGCCCAGGACCGTCCTTACCGCTTCGAGGGGATCTGGCCCCTTCGCGGCATTGACGATATCGTCGGCAACGGCGTAGAGAGGCGAGTTGGCGGGCAAAGGCATATCAGTTATCCTCCCTGAAATGCTCAGATTTACAATCTGAGATGCTCACGCTAGCGAATGCTGAGGCCAGCGTCAACGGGACAGCCAGACGGACAGAATATGAAAACGACGAAGTTGACCGCCGAACCGGCAAGACCGGCCACGGTCGAGGCGACAGCACTGTCAGCCGCCGACGTCCTTCGCAGGGAACAGGCATATGAGCAGCTGAGGAACGACATCATTGCCTGCGTGCTGCGCCCCGGCGAAGCGCTGACCGAGAAACAGATCGGCGATCGATACCTGATCAAAAAGGCGACCATCCGCGCGGCGTTGGCCCGCCTGATGCAGGAAGGGCTGGTCAGGAGCGAGCCGCGCCGCGGCTACGTCGTTGCGACGCTCAGTCTGCGCGACGTCAACGAGATCTTCGATGTCCGCAGCTTGATCGAGCCGGAAGTGTTCAGGGTGGCGGCATCGAACATGACCGAGCGCGGGCTGGAGGATATCAGGCTGGCAGCGAAAAAAGTGCTGAAGCCGGAGACGCTACGCAGCCACATTGCCTTCCTTGCGGCCGATCGTGCTTTTCGCCTGGCCCTTGCGGAGCTCTCGGGAAATTTACGACTGGCGCATCTACTGGACCAGATACTCGACCAGTCGGCGCGGGTTCTCCACCTCGGGTTCAAGTCGCGCGACTTCACCCAGTTGATCATCGCCCAGCAAAAGGAACTGGTTCTTGCCTGCGAGGCAGGCGACGTTTCCGGCATCGTGAAACTTGCCCGTTCGCAGTGCCTGTTCCTCAAGAAGCAGGTGCTCGAGGCTTTGCTTGCAGGTTCCAAGCTTCAAGACGTCAATTTGCAACCCTTCGCCTAAAGCGCCTTGTTTCACCCCACCGCTCGCGCCGCTGCCCGTCCGGCGCTGCGGCCGGAAAAGATGCAGCCGCCGAGAAACGTGCCTTCGAGCGCTGCATAGCCGTGCATGCCGCCGCCGCCGAAACCGGCGGCCTCGCCCACCGCGTACAGCCCCTCGACGGGTTGGCCGCCGGCGCCCAGCACGCGGCTGTCGAGGTCCGTCTCAAGCCCGCCGAGCGTCTTGCGGGTCAGGATGCCGAGCCTGACGGCGATCAGCGGGCCATTGGCGGGATCGAGCAGCTTGTGCGGTCTTGCGGTACGGATCAGCCGGTCTCCGAGATAGGCTCGCGCGCCGCGCAGCGCGGTGATCTGCATGTCCTTGGAGAACGGATTGTCGAGCTGCCGGTCGCGGGCGCGGATTTCGCGCTCGACCTGCGCCAGTTCGAGCAGCGGCTCGCCGCCGGCCAGTGCGTTCATGCGGGCGACCAGCGCCGGCAGTTCGGGCTCGACGATGAAATCCTCACCCTTCTCCATGAACGCCTTGACCGGCGCGGGCACGCCGCTGGTGGCACGGCCAAGCACCTGGCGCCAGCTTTTCCCCGTCAGATCGGGGTTCTGCTCGGAGCCGGACAGCGCGACCTCCTTCTGGATGATCTTTTTGGTCAGGATGAACCAGGAATAGTCGTATCCGGTGCTCATGATGTGGCTGAGCGTGGCCAGCGTGTCGAAGCCGGGATAGAGCGGCACCGGCAGGCGTTTGCCGCGCGCATCGAGCCACAGCGATGACGGGCCGGGCAGGATGCGGATCGCATGATCGGTCCAGATCGGTGCCCAGTTCCTGACGCCCTCGACATAGTGCCACATGCGGTCGCGGTTGATGAGCCTGCCGCCGGCAGCCTCGGCGATCGCCAGCATGCGGCCGTCGACATGGTCGGGAACGCCGGTGATCATGCGTTTTGGAGGCGCACCCAGCCGTTGCGGCCAATTCTCCCGGACCAGCTCGTGATTGGCGCCGATGCCGCCGGAGGCGACGATGACGGCCTGCGCCTTCAACTCGAAATCGGCTGTGATCTCGCGCGAGCTCTTGCGGCCGCGCTCGGCATCGCTCGCCGCCAATATGTCGCCGCGCACGCCGTCGACGACGGCGCCCGTCCGGGTCAATTCGTTAACCCGGTGACGGAATTTGAAGCGGATCAGCCCACGCTTAACGGCCTCGCGCACGCGCTGCACGAACGGTTCGAGCACACCAGGCCCGGTGCCCCAGGTGACATGGAAGCGCGGCACCGAATTGCCGTGGCCGGCGGCATTGCCGCCGCCGCGCTCGGCCCAGCCGACCACCGGAAAGAATTTCAGGCCGCGCTGCATGAGCCAGGAGCGCTTCTCGCCGGCGGCGAAGCCGACATAGGCCTCAGCCCAGCGGCGCGGCCAGAGATCTTCCGTGCGGTCGAAGGCTGCAGTGCCCAGCCAATCCTCGAGCGCCAGCTCATACGAATCGCGGATGCGCATGCGCCGCTGTTCGGGCGAATCGACAAGGAAGATGCCGCCGAGCGACCAGAACGCCTGGCCGCCAAGCGACTGCTCCGGCTCCTGCTCGACGATGATGGTCTTCTTGCCGGCCTCAGTCAGTTCGGCCGCCGCGACAAGACCGGCAAGGCCGGCGCCGACAATGATCACATCCGCGTCGTTTGGCATCTATTTGGCCATGATCTCGTCCAAAAACCGGTCCCTCATTTTTTGGGATCATGGCCGGCCTAGACTGTCTCCCAGCCTTCCTTCTCGCCGGCGCGGAAGATGGCATCGATGACCTTCTGGTTGAGCACCGATTCTTCCAGGGTGAAAACGCGGTCCTTGCCGCCCTGTGCCGCCCGCGCGAAGGCCTCGACTTCCAGCCGGTATTGCTGCGTGCCGGGAAAGCGGAATACCTGCGCCTCGCTGTGGTTCTGGTTGTGCAGCTCGACGCGGTGATGGTCATAGAGCCCGGCGTTGAACGGTGAGAACACCTCGATGAATCCCTTCTCGCCGTGGAACACCATCACCTGGCGTGCCGCCATCTGCGTCGACAGGTAAAACGACAGCTCGAAATCGCCGAAATCGGCGCGGATCGAGGAATAGATGTCGGTGCCGAACGTCTTGTCGCGCTCGATCGTCGCCTGGACGCGCAGCGGCTCCTTGCCCGTCGAAAAGCGTGTCGACACCGTCGGGTAGACACCGATATCGGGCAGCGCGCCGCCGCCGAGATCGAGCTTGTTGCGCATGTTATTGGGGTCGACATTGTAATAGGAAAACGCGCCCTGGACATGGCGCAGCCGGCCGATGGCGCCGTTGGCGATCAGCTCGCGCACCTTGATCCATTGCGGATGGTAAACGACCATGAAGGCTTCGCAGACCAGCACCTTCTTGGCATCGCGCAGCTTGATCAGCGGCGGAATATCCTTGGCATCGAGCGCCAGCGGCTTTTCGACCAGAACATGCTTGCCGGCCTCGATCGCCTTGGCCGTCCATTCGACATGCTGCGAGGTCGGCAGCGGAATGTAGACGCCGTCGATGTCGCTGGAGGCGAGCAGCTCCTCATAGGAGCCGAAAGCGTGGCGCGCGCCGAAGCGTTCGCCCAGTGCCCGGGCTTTCGACAGATCGCGGCTGGCGATCGCCGACAGCACGCCGTTCTCCGCCTCGACGATTGCCGGCAAAAGCTGCTCGCGGCCGATCTTGGCCGTCGACAAAACACCCCATCGGAACATCAGATTTCTCCTCTCGATTGCAGGCCTGGAGGTTTGCCCTAATTCAGGAGAAAAGCCAATGCGGGAGCCTGGCGGCGAACAGGGCGATCATCTGCGGCTTTTCCGGATGCCGGCGCTGCCCTTGCGGGGGCGACGAACCCAGGTCCTGCAAAGACTATCCCCTTCTACCCGTCAGCGTCATGTCGAAGTCGACGACGTTGGAGTAAATCGGCGTGCCGACATCCATGCCGTAGCGCGACCGCAACACCTTGCCGGTGACATGGAATTTTATCGTGCCCGCCCTGAGGCCGCCGAGCTCGGCCGTGAATTTTTCCTGAAAGGTCTTGCCGCGCGCCGTCAGCCGGCCGGTGACAAGGGCTGACGTGGCGCCGGTGCGTTTGACGCTGGTCGAACGGAACTGGATCTCCGGATTGTTGGCCGCGTCGAAAACCGCGTCCGAGCGAAGAAAGGCGTCGATGCGACTTTGGCCGGTACCGACGCTTTCGGGGAAGATGGTGAAATTGACCTGGGACCGGCCGACATCGCTGTTGTCGATGAGGATACTGCCCTTGAAGCGGGAGAAAGCACCGTCGAGCCCTCCGCCGCCGAGCTTGCCGATCGAGAAGTGGATGCTGGAACTCCCCGGGCTGATGGTGTAGCTGCCGGCCGCGTCGCCAAGGGCGACGGCGGCGAAAACAGGCATAGCAAAACAAGCGGCGGCTGCCGCAAATCCGAAGATGCGCGCGTACATGGAAATGGTCCTCTTGGCAGGCAACGCTTTCTTGCGTCCTCGCCCCATGAACGAATGAGCCGCCCGCTCTATTCCGTGTCGCGATGTGACGAAGCCGTGATCATGCGCATCAGCACGGTATCCCTCAGCCAGAAATGATGACGCAGCGCCGCGGCCAGATGCAAAGCGACAAGTCCGATGCCGGCATAGGCGAGATACCAGTGCGTCGCTGCCCAGAAGCTTTCAGCCACGTCCGATTCGCCAAGCGGCAGATTGGGCATAACAAACAGATTGAACGGCACGCTCGGGATCTCCAGCACCGAGACCGAGACCAGCGCCCAGCCGGACAGCGGCAGAGCGAGCTGAAACGCATAAAGCGCAAGATGGACAAGTGGCGCGATGCGGCGCTCGAACGGGCCGACCGAGCGCGGCAGCGGCGGGGCCGGTCTGCCAAGGCGCCAGGCGATGCGCAGGATGACCAGCCCAAGCAGCAGGAAGCCGAAGGATTTATGCAGCTGGATCAGTTCGAAGGCGGTGCGCTGGCTGGACAGTCGCACCATGACGAAGCCGAGCACGAACTGGCCGATAAAGAGCGCCGCGATCAGCCAGTGAAGGATGATCGCCGTCCAGCCGTAGCCGGTGGCCTGGTTTTTGGGCAGTGCTGACATGGTCGGTGAACGAATGCCAGGTCGGCTTTCTTCCACCTCTCCCTTGTGGGGAGGGTTGGCTTACTCGCCGACCTTGAAGAAATCGACAAAGGCCCTGAGCGCCGGCCGCATCTGGCGGCGGCTTGGGTAATAGACGAAGAAGCCGTCGAAAAGCGGGCACCAGTCCTCCAGCACGCGAACAAGCTTGCCGGCGGCGAGCGCGTCGCGGACATAGTCCTCGAACACGAAGGCGAGCCCGGGGCCGTCGACCGCGGCGTTGGCAATCAGATGGTCCTCGTCGAGGATCAGCGGCCCTTTCACCGGGATTTCGATCTCCTCGCCGTTCTTCTCGAATTCCCAGCGATAGAGAATGCCGCTGGAGAAGCGGAAGCGGATGCAGCGGTGACCGGCAAGATCGCGCGGATGCTGCGGCTTGGGCATGGTCTCGAAATAGGATGGCGCGCCGACGACTGCGCCGCGAAGGTCCGGCCCGATGCGCACGGCGATCATGTCGCGCTGCAGGCTCTCGCCCAGCCGCACGCCGGCATCGAAGCCGCCCTCGACCACATCGGTGAAGCGGTCCTCGATGACGATCTCCAGCACGATGTCGGGATAGGCAGCGGCAAAGGCGCCGAGCCTTGGCGTCAGCGTCAGGTGGGCCGCGGTGCGCGGCACGGTCAGCCTGAGATTGCCGGCCGGCCGGTCGCGCGCCTCGATCGCCGATTCCAGCGCCAGGTCGATTTCCGACAGCGCCGGCCTGAGGCGCTCGAGCAGCTGCGCGCCCTCCTCGGTCGGAGCGACGCTGCGCGTGCTGCGCGCCAGAAGGCGCACGCCGAGGCGCGCTTCGAGGCTGGAAACCGCGTGGCTGACCGCCGATGGCGCGATTGCCAGTTCCTTGGCCGCGCCGCGAAAACTGCCGCATTGGGCGACCGTTGCCAGTACAGCGAGCTGTGAAAGATGGGTTCGCTTCATTGATCTATTTTTTGGAACAGCCTGTGCAAATGAGAGCCGATTATCGAACGCAGCGCAAGACGCTATCTCTGCGGCATCACAACCATCACAACAAGGAGATACGTGATGCAAACCCGCAAGCTCGGCAATGAACTTGACGTCTACCCGGTCGGCCTCGGCTGCATGGGGATGAGCTTTGCCTATGGTGGCCAGCCGGAGGCGGACGCGATCGCCACGCTGCGCCACGCTGTCGACATCGGCGTCA
This sequence comes from Mesorhizobium sp. M1163, assembly GCF_040318415.1. NCBI lineage: Bacteria > Pseudomonadati > Pseudomonadota > Alphaproteobacteria > Hyphomicrobiales > Phyllobacteriaceae > Mesorhizobium > Mesorhizobium sp. M1163. The sequence goes on from NZ_JAMYMF010000024.1 coordinate 118,509, forward strand.
ATTTCTTCGACACGGCCGAAGTCTATGGCCCCTACGAGAACGAAATCCTGGTTGGCAAGGCGCTGAAGCCGGTGCGTGACAAGGTGACGATTGCGACGAAATTCGGCTTCAAGATCCTGGAAGAAGGCAGCGGCATGGAGCGCATGGCCGGCGTCGACAGCCGCCCGGAACACGTCAAGGCGGTTGCCGAAGCGTCGTTGAAGCGGCTGGATACGGAGGTCATCGACCTCTATTACCAGCACCGCGTCGATCCCAACGTGCCGATCGAGGATACGGTCGGCGCCATGGCCGAGCTGGTGCGCGAGGGCAAGGTGCGGGCGCTCGGCCTGTCGGAGGCGAGTGCGGCGACCATCCGCCGGGCGCATGCCGTGCATCCGATCGCCGCGGTGCAGAGCGAATATTCGCTGTGGAGCCGCGATCCGGAGGAAGAGGTGTTTGCCGTCTGTCGCGAGCTCGGCATCGGCTTTGTCCCCTATAGCCCGCTCGGCCGCGGCCTGCTCACCGGCACGATCGCCAAGCCCGATGTTCTCGGCGCCGACGACTGGCGCCGCGGGTTGCCGCGCTTCCAGGCCGACGCCATGGCGGCCAATGCGGTGGTCATCGCGGTGCTGGAAAAGATTGCTGCCGAGAAGGGCGTAACGCCGGCGCAGCTGGCGCTCGCCTGGGTGCTGCATCAGGGCGACTTCATTGTCCCGATCCCCGGTGCGCGAAAAATCCGCCATCTGGAGCAGAATACGGCGGCAGCCGATATTGTGCTGAGCCAGGCCGAAGTGGCGTCCATCGGCGACGCGCTGTCGCCGGAAAAGGTGGTCGGCAAGCGCTATACCGAGGAGCTGCTGGCCCTGGTCAACGGTTGAACGGCGATCGACGGCGTAATCGAAACGGGGCGTTTCGGCGCCCCGTTTTCGGTCGCACCGCAATGCAAATAATTGCGAGATATTGGCGCGAGGCACCCCCCTCTGTCCTGCCGACATTTCCTACCAAGGCACGACACTGATCTCCGGCCAGTTCTCCCTCGCACGCGCGCCCTTCATCTCGTGCGTCTGCCGAT
>NZ_JAMYMF010000025.1:0-112916 GCF_040318415.1 Mesorhizobium sp. M1163
AGCAACCAGCTACCAAGCGAGGAGGTCCTCATCAACCGTGAGCATGATACAGCGGAGTTGAGACCAGCGAAGAGGCAAAGGACCCTGAACAGTCGTCTGCAGGACGTTGCCACTGAGCCGCAGCTGAGCGAGACCGGCAATTCAGGCGCTCGCGTGCTGATGCAGGCCCCCACCCATCAAGTGGGTGCATTGCCATGGGAGGCGCAGCCCATGATGCAAGGGAGCGGACAAGAACACGCCGCGGCGCCGTACGCCGGAGGCAGTGGCGAGCACCTGGCACCGCATACCGGAGGCAGTGGGTCGATGCTGGGTGCCTCGGTGCTGCAGCCGGGTCACTCAACGGCGCGCCATCATCATGCGCCGGATTCGTCAGTGGTTGATCTGAATCCCCCCGCACCGTTCGAGTTGCGTGACCATGCTCGTTCTGTGCCGGCGGCGCCTGCCGGGCCAGCGTTCGCCAGGGCTGAGGAGACGCCCTCCGCGGTTGGCGAGGCCGCGGTGGCCGAAAGGCTGGCTCGGTTGCAAAAGCAGACGGTCGACGCTGATTTGTCGGGATATTTCGACTCGATTCCGCACGCGGACCTTCTACGATCGCCATGGGAGGCGCAACTCATGACGCAAGGGAGCGGACAAGAACACGCCGCGGCGCCCTACGCCGGAGGCAGTGGGTCGATGCTGGGTGCCTCGGTGCTGCAGCCGGGTCACTCAACGGCGCGCCATCTTCATGCGCCGGATTCGTCAGTGGTTGATCTGAATCCCCCCTCACCGTCCGAGTTGCGTGACCCTGCTCGTTCTGTGCCGGCGGCGCCTGCCGGGCCAGCGTTCGCCAGGGCTGAGGAGACGCCCTCCGCGGTTGGCGAGGCCGCGGTGGCCGAAAGGCTGGCTCGGTTGCAAAAGCAGACGGTCGACGCTGATTTGTCGGGATATTTCGACTCGATTCCGCACGCGGACCTTCTACGATCGCCATGGGAGGCGCAACTCATGACGCAAGGGCGCGGACAAGAACACGCCGCGGCGCCCTACGCCGGAGGCAGTGGGTCGATGCTGGGTGCCTCGGTGCTGCAGCCGGGTCACTCAAGGGCGCGCCATCATGATGCGCCGGATTCGTCAGTGGTTGATCTGAATCCCCTCGCACCGTTCGAGTTGCGTGACCATGCTCGTTCTGTGCCGGCGGCGCCTGCCGGGCCAGCGTTCGCCAGGGCTGAGGAGACGCCCTCCGCGGTTGGCGAGGCCGCGGTGGCCGAAAGGTGGGCTCGGTTGCAAAAGCAAATGGACGAACCAGTGCATGATCCCGGCCCTCAAGTGGATACATCGCCATGGGAGGCGCAACTCATGGTGCAAGGGAGCGGACAAGAACACGCCGCGGCGCCCTACGCCGGAGGCAGTGGATCGATGCTGGGTGCCTCGGTGCTGCAGCCGGGTCACTCAACGGCGCGCCATCATCATGCGCCGGATTCGTCAGTGGTTGATCTGAATCCCCCCGCACCGTCCGAGTTGCGTGACCCTGCTCGTTCTGTGCCGGCGGCGGTGCAGCCAGATCCTCCAATAGGGGTCTCCGGTCCCGACAAGCGTCCTCTTTATTCCAACGATGCGACCGTTGTCGAAGGGCTGAGGTCAGCATTGGAGAGCACGGTCAAGCGCCATGTAAATTCTCTTCTCGGCTTTGGTCGTTGGCTCTTTGATAATAACAGGCCGGGATTTGCTGCTCGGCTTCACGAGGAGTCGCTGGATCCGGATCTCAAGGAGTACGAGAGCAAGAGTGGCTCCTCGGACGTGGCTAGAGCAGTGGGTCATCTCAAGACGTGGGCGGGCGGAGCGCCAGTGCTGGACCGCGCCGCTGTCCGGAATCCCGACCCTGCCGACGCCGCGCTCATCAGAGATTACACAGCGGCTCCCATCAGAGAGTACAAGGCAGCGCCGACCGGGCCGAATCCCGGTACCATTCAGACCTATGGATCTGCTCCTAGACGTTTCAGTGAATACCTGCATGAAAACAACAAGCCGGGGATTGCGGATCGGCTTCACGAGGGGTCGCTGGATGAAGATGCCAAGCGCTATGTGAACTCCGGTGGGATCAGTGCACTAGCTCATCTCCGGAAGCCCGAACTCGGGCGCGAAATTGCCCTTGCTGCTCGTCCGGAAGACGCAGTCGGCATGGAGGCTCGTGCCATTGGGGACGCCGCTGCGCAGCGCAGCGGGCCGCAGGAGGCATTGGGTCGGCCAGAGAAGCCCCCTGGGAAAGCTAAAGACGGGCGGGTGCTCGGCGCATTGGAATTGCTAGGCGACGAACATATCCAGAGGGATTACCAGCTCCTGGAGCAGGAGTTGCAGGGGAACAATCCAGATCTCGCCGCCCGGACGCGGTTCGTGGATCCCCTCGTAGCCAATTATCATCTGCGCTTGGGCTCCAAGAGCGACAGGCTAAGCGCATTCCAGCGCATCGTCCATAATCAGAACGGTAACGACACAGCCGACTTCCTGTTCGTGCCAGTGAGCGATGGCGGTAAGACTCTTGCGGAGCGCGGCACCCATTGGTCGCTGCTGTTCGTTGATCGCAGCGACCGGGAACGGCCGGTTGCCTATCATTATGACTCCGTCAGCGGATGGCATGACCCGCTTGCAAAAAAGCTCGCAAAAAATCTGGGCGTCAGCCTGGAGACCCGCGTGGACTCACCCCGCATCGCCCAGCAGAGAAACGAGGTGGATTGCGGAGTCCACGTGGTGGACGGCACGCGGGCGCTGGTTGGGCGATTGCAAAGATCGCAGCCAGACCTGCCAGACGTGAACCTCAACAACCTCGTCGTCAATCGGCAGGCACTACAAACCCGCCTCAGGGGTGACGATACATTCGGAACGGCAAATAATCTCACGAACTTTGAACTCATGGACCGACAGGCCCGAGACGCGGTTAAGGAAAGCCCCGTTGGGACGTTTCCCCAGCAGATCAAGCGGCTCGGCCAGTCAGCGCCAGACGTTGCTCCCGGGGACCCATTTAAATTTCAAAGTCTTGAGAGCAAGGGGGACGCCGCTGCGCAGCGCAGCGGGCCGCAGGAGGCATTCAGTTGGCCAGAGAATCTCCTCCCTGGGAAAGACGACGCTGTTGTGACATCGTCTTTCGTGCCAACTGGGCACCATCACCAAGCCTCGGATCCCGCAGAGTCCTTTCGTCCCCTGATCTACGGCGACCAGGGCGCGCCGGACGAGCGGATCGCTGCACAGGACAGGAGCAACCAGCTACCAAGCGAGGAGGTCCTCATCAACCGTGAGCATGATACAGCGGAGTTGAGACCAGCGAAGAGGCAAAGGACCCCGAACAGTCGTCTGCAGGACGTTGCCACTGAGCCGCAGCTGAGCGAGATCGGCAATTCAGGCGCTCGCGTGCTGATGCAGGCCCCCACCCATCAAGTGGGTGCATTGCCATGGGAGGCGCGGCCCATGATGCAAGGGAGCGGACAAGAACACGCCGCGGCGCCGTACGCCGGAGGCAGTGGGTCGATGCTAGGTGCCTCGGTGCTGCAGCCGGGTCACTCAACGGCGCGCCATCATCATGCGCCGGATTCGTCAGTGGTTGATCTGAATCCCCCCGCACCGTTCGAGTTGCATGACCATGCTCGTTCTGTGCCGGCGGCGGTGCAGCCAGATCCTCCAATAGTGGTCTCCGGTCACGACCAGCGTCCTCTTTATTCCAACGATGCGACCGTTGTCGAAGGGCTGAGGTCAGCACTCTATGCCGGTAAGGTCCAGGAGAGCACGGTCAAGCGCCATGTAGATTCTCTTCTCGGCTTTGGTCATTGGCTCTTTAAAAACAACAAGCCGGGATTTGCCGCTCGGCTTAACGATTCGTCGCTGGATCCGGATCTCAAGGAGTACCAGCGCAAGAGTGGCTCCTCGGACGTGGCTGGGTCACTAGGTCGTCTCAAGACGTGGGCGGGCGGAGCGCCAGTGCTGGGCCGCGCTGTCCTGAATCCCGACCCTGCCGACGCCGCGCTCATCAGAGAGTACACAGCGGCTCACATCAAAGAGTACAAGGGAGCGCCTGCGACCGGGCCGAATCCCGGTACCATTCAGGTCTATGGGTCTGCTCTTAGACGTTTCAGTCAATGCCTGGTTGAAAACAAAAAGCCGCGGATTGCGGATCGGCTTCACGAGGGGTCGCTGGATGAAGATGCCAAGCGCTATATGAACTCCGCTGGGATCAGTGCACTAGCTCATCTCCGGAAGTTCGCACCCGGGCGCAAAATTGCCCTTGCTGCTCGTCGGGAAGACGCAGTCGGCATGGAGGCTCGTGCCATTGGGGACGCCGCTGCGCAGACCGCGGCACAAGCTCATGGCCACGCAGGAGAGCAGGGACCCATCTCTCGAGCTCAACAAGTCGCGCCAGCGCCGTTTGAACGGCACTTGGGCAAGAAGCGCGAGGCCCAGGACGGACTGACGAGTACACTTGACAGGAGCAACCTCGTGAACAGCGGGGGCGTCATCATAAACAATGAACATTACACAGCGCTGTTGAGACCGGCGAAGAGGCAGAGGACTGATAATCCGCAAAGCCGCGCCATGGGGCGGCAACTGAGCGAAGCAACCACGACGTCCATCAGCCAAGCCTCCGATCAAGCCCGAGCGGACCTAATGGCTTCCTTCAGAAGCAGGGAGCGCTCCGACGCGGGGCGTTGAGCTCCATGGCTGGGGTCAAATCGCCAAACCGACGCAAATTGTCGGACAGGGGAGGCCGCTGAGCCTCATCCGCTTCGATGAGAGCGGCGTCGGCGGGTTCTGTCGCAAACTTTTCGGAAAGGTCATTTGCCGCAAAAAATCGCTTGCGGCATCGCGACGAGCACTGAAGTCGATCAGCAGCCGCAAGAGCCAGTATGTCAGCAACCGGGCTCGAACACATCTCAACCGGTGAAAAGGTTCTCGAAGTCCGCGAGGCCCCCGCGGCGGCCATCATCATGTACGCGTTGCGGCACCTCGAAACCGCTTCCCTTGGCGTCGGATCAATCGTGTTGAATCAGCAAGCCTGGCCCCAGGAGGCGGTTTCAGGTGCATGGCGCAGTACTATTCACAAGAGGGTGCGAACGGGGCATAGCGTGCGCACTCGAAGGTGTCAGCGGGAGCGTCAGCTACATAGTCGATAACACGCGCTTTTTACCTCGGTCTCGGCTCGCAACGATGGATTGCTAACGGCGAACTCATGCTGGTCGGCAAGGCGATACTGGCTGGAGCATCAACTCGGCCGACGAGAGTGGCCACACCATCCTAGACAGGATCGGCCGATATGCCCGGCATCGCCGCTCTGCAAAAAGCACAGCGGGCATCCAGACGTTGCCGGGTTGACTATGGGTGTCCGAACCGCGAAAAGAGGCCGCTCTTTCTGAGTGGCGTGGGCCGGCAGTCTAACCCCAAGCCCCCCGCCCGGGCTGCCGGCGCGCTTCTAGGAACATCGAGGTAGATGACGAGACTCCGAACTACATTTCCAAAGCTATCGGTGGATTCACATTTCAAGCCCAATCGATTTCCTACAGCCAGGCGCGAAGGAACGTTCAGAATTCACATCAAGGTGCACCGCTGTTGCGTCCCGAACAGGTGCGGCTGCTCAATGACGAGTACGAAATCGTTCTCATCAAGGTCTGCCACCATTAAAATTGAGGAAGGTGCGATATTTTTCCGATCGCATTCTGAAACGCATCTTTGAAAGCCAGACAGGCGCCCTCCCGGAGCCGACGCCCTTGACGAAAGCAGACGGGGGGCTCTCCACAGAAAAACTCGATGAGCCGCTGCGTGGATTGGCGCAGGACTTTGACGATACAGTTTGATGTGAGGCTAGTATGAACCCGCGAAATAGTAATCCATCCCGTGTAACAGCTTTGTCGCAGGTGCAGGACGCCGGCTTGGAAGACGGGCAAGCGGTCCAGGCCCGGCGAGTGGGCTTTGAGCAGCACGTGTCCGAGGCGCTCCGGCCGCTGTTCGATGGTCGAGCTGACGAGCCGCCTACCGGTCCAGAGGAGCTTCTGCGACTGGAACAGGGGTTTCGCGAGGTGCTTCAGCGAGGGCAGGATCATCAAGCCGCCTCGTCTTTTTTCAGCGATCCAAGGATGCCCGCTGGACGGGATGCCCCCAAGGGAAGCGTGTCGGACGCTTTCGCAGCAGCCGGCTCTAGGCACGCCGGAGTTGAGGCCGCCGCCCCGCCAGTGTTAGCTGCCAGCCAACAGCAGATCCGGCCCTCGCCAGTTGCGTTTGACCGGCCGGTATCATCCTCGGCTGCTGCAGGCGTGCGCTTGTATGCCCCTTCGATGATCTCTCGGAAGACCAGTTCCGAAAACTGCGATCAGTTGCCCGCCTTGTGCTGCCGCCTCGCCGTCGAGGTCGAAACGCCCGCGAATCAATGGAAGGTCAGCGGGCCATGGGGGCAGAGTGCAACGGTGTCTACACCGCCTATTTGAGGGGAGAGGTACACTTGGCTTTCCTGTTCCAGCAGCATCCGGCCGCACACCGACGCGATGGGGAGCTAGAATTCAAATCGGACCTTCGCAAGGCACGCACCGCGGATCAAACGCCGTTCGTTTGGGAAAAATGGCTCAGTACCGACAAAGCTTCTGTAATGGCCCTAGTGGCCTCGGTTGCGCTCTTGGTCGCGATACAGTGGCAAGACCCCCAGATCAACGAGGCGGTCCTAAGCGAACTGCGGACGATTCAGATCAACTACGCATTGCTCCAGCGAGACGTCGCCCGCGCCGACATGGTATTGGACTTCCGTTCCGTTGCTTCTACCGGGCAAGCATTAAAAAGGAACCTTCAAAACTACCAACGCCTTGTTGAGATTTCGCCCAATGAGAGCTCCGGGGTGCACTCCAGGTTGGTTGCACAGCTCAAAAAGTCCCTCGAAAACACAGAAGCTGCCATCTCGGCCTCGGCCGCGCAAAATGAGCTTCTGCAAAGCTCTCTCGTACGCTTTGCTCGCTCGGCTAATCGCCTTCGGGGGGGAGTGTCGAACAGGCCTGAATTTTCCAATCTGATCCTTCAATTTTCGGCCAGACCGGGATTCAGCCTCGCATTACAAATCGATCAGTCTCTCCGCCGACTTCCTCCTAGCCAGGACCAAGTCACGGAGGATGTTGCCCGCGAGGGCCGCGCTATCCTGTCCTCAATGTTGAGGTTGGACCGCGCTGTCAATCGGATCCCATCCTTCGACACGTTCGCCAAGGCTGCCGAATTGGAGCGAGAACATCTGAAAGCCTACAGCTTCGCCAGCGCGCAAGCGCAGCGTACACGACTTTTCTTTGGCTTGGTGTCCATATGCCTCTGCTTGTTTGCGACCATTCGAGCCTCCACGCTGCATGTGCGGACGAACCGGTTGGAAAGGCGGTTAGAGCTTGAAGCGGCGATGAGTGAGATCGAAGCTTGTTTCATCGACAGTCAAGCAACGAAGGCTTCGCGGCGCTTCTCCACCGAAGCAGCGCTTAGACTCATTCAATGCGTTTTCAATGCGGATCAATGCGCGCTTGCTCTGGTGGATCCGAGTATCAGCAGGAATACCGAGTACTTTGTCGCGAACAAGCGCATGCGCGTCTGGAACGCCACGCTAATCAATGAAGTCGTCTCACTTGTACACCCGGAACAGCCAGTGTTTCGCGTCGTTCCCGCGTCGGAAGTGGTTCGGACTGCCGTAGGCACTACCGGTGTTTGTCAAATTGTTGGTTGCAGGGCCTCCGATCAGCAGGCTGCGGTTTGTATCCTTGTTTTTGAAGGAGATCGCTCACCACCCTCCACAGACGACCTCCTGGTTCTGGCGAGCGCTACTGTGCGTTTAGGCAACCATCTTGAAATGCAACGTGTACACACGGAACGTAACCTTTTTGAGAGTCGATGGGAGCATGCGGAAAGGCTGACGGCTGTCGGCACAATCGCAAGCGGCGTTACACATGAATTCAATAATGTTCTAGGAGCAATAGTCGGCTACGCAGAGATGGCTAAAGGTCTTGTGCGTCGCCCCTCGAGAATTCGGGGCCACATCGGCCAAATTATCTTGGCCAGCAACCGAGCCAAACTGATTATTGACCAAATTTTGTCACTAAGCCGAAATCGGAAGCGCGTGGCGATGCCTTTCGACGTCTCGGAGAGTGTAATGGATCTCGCGCCATTGCTGCGGGTTGCACTTCGTGTGGATGTTCAGTTGAACTTCAAGATCAACGAGTGGCAAACGGTGATCGAGGGCAGCCCGACCGAGATACAGCAGATCCTTATGAATCTATGCAAGAACGCGTCGGAGGCTCTCTTGAATGAGGGCCGTGTCGAGATTAGCGTTTCTCGCGCTCACGTCTGTCAAACGAAGCCCGTGGCTAAGGGCACCTTGAAACCGGGAGATTACGTTCTCCTCTCCATCAGCGACGATGGCCAAGGAATCGCAAGTTCGGTGCTTCCGCATATCTTTGAGCCCTTTTTTACCACGCGCTCTCGCGTCGGCGGGACCGGACTGGGTCTTGCTGCAGTGGACCGCCATGTGAGCGCGCTCGCAGGATGCCTTGACGTCACCTCGGCTGTTGGCCGAGGTACACGCTTCGATCTCTACTTACCGGCCTGCGCTGAGGAGCAGGTCAGAGCTGATAGCGCTTTCGGCCCATGCGATGGATCACTTGGCAACGGAGAAATCATTGCAGTCGTGGAGCCCGATCCAGCAGCGTTGGAGATCTACAACGATAAGATCGCCGCGCTTGGTTATAAGCCTGTCGGCTTCGCGACCTTCGAAAGTCTTTGCGACTGGATCGAGAGCGGGAAGGCAGCCGACCTCCTAATTTTCGATAAAGCGACTTTCCTCGGGCCAGGACAGCCCGAAGCCGTACGTACCACCCTGATGACGGTGCCCATCATCGTCGTTGGTGGAAGCGACCCCATGCCGATCACATCTGGTAATCAGACCTTCGTCCTTTGGCTAGCCAAACCGGTCTCGTCCAGGACGATGGAGCATGCAATTCGTAGGATGATAATGGCATGATGCCGCCGACGCGCTCAGGATACCGAGCTACCGAGGCAGTCGGAGGCGGAGCCGGCTGGGATCCAGCAAATACAAGAGCGTCGGACGATCGCTGCGCACCCGGCTCATGGCGAGTTCCTCGCGCAGGCCGGCGTTCCAATACCGGCTTATCGGTTGGCAACGAATGCGGCGGAGGTAGAAAGCTCGGCTGCAGAGATCGGCCTGCCCGTGATTCTTAAGCCGGCATTAGGCAGCGGCAGCATGGGTGTCCGATTGTGCCGCAGCCTCGAAGACGTAGCCGAACATACGACCTATCTATTGGGCGGAAAGCACATATGGCGGTCTACACCGAAAATACTCGTCGAAGAATTCGCACAGGGCCCGTTCTATAGCATTAATGTTATGGGGAATGAGGTCGTTGCGATTTGCGCCAATGACTTTGGTCCCCTCCCCCATTTCGTCATACGTGAGGTGACGTATCCGGCCCTGCTAACCGATCAGGAGCGTGAGCGCATCGCCGATGTTTCGTTGAGCTGTTTGCGGGCTCTCGGCCTTGGCTGGGGGCCAACTAACATTGAACTCCGGTGCACGAAACGCGGTCCAGTTGTCATTGAAGTCAATCCGCGTCTTAGTGGCGCGCCCGACCCTCAACTGGTCCAGTTAGCTTACGGTGTCGACCTCGTCACCGAGCACATCAAGCTTGTCAATTGGCGAGGAATGGGATCTGCGCAAAAAGCATTCGCATACTGCGGCCGCGCGATTCCTGCTTCCTGATCAAGATGGCACCCTGGACTGGATTGGTGGCGACACTCAGGCAGCTGCTATATCAGGTGTGGCCGAGGTCAAATTGAATGTTGAACCCAAGACACCGATCGTCAGGAAGGGGGATTTCCGAGACTGGATTGGACATGTCATTGCCACTTCGCCCAGCCGTGCTGAAACCGAGGGCGCCCTTCAGCGAGCGGTCGACTTGATCGATTGGTCGATCACCCCTTTTCCGGCGACAATAGGAGGTGATCGAGAGCACGATGTTTGTGGGGCGTTCGGGCGGCCCACCAGTTCTGTTCCGATCAGGCATTGACGGCTTAAGATCCTTGAAACGCAGCAGTTCCGTCTACGTCAATGTCACATCAAGTTTGATGAGGCAAATGCAGCTTTGGCCACACCTGCCCTATCTCCCGCGGAACTTCTCCGCGACCCGTGGCGAGGCCGTCGGCCCAATTTGGGCCCAATTTGATTGCCGCCCACCGCCGCCGCAGGACGAACATGCGCTTGACAAGACAACCCCGGCCCGTTCAACTTGAGGCATTCACCAGGGGAGTCCCGGCAAGGGGCTGAGATACTGCTGGCTTTCGCGGCGCAGTGACCCGTTGAACCTGATCCAGTTCATACTGGCGTAGGGACGGTGCAAGCGCTTTGCGGGAGTTCACGCCCGAGGTCCTGTTTCAGCAGGTCGCTAGAAGCGTCTTTTCATCCTTCCGGCACAGAACTGGGTCTCCAATGCAACGAGCAAAGGAGCCTCAAGATGAATGCCCTCACCCCCGCCGTCTCGACGGGACCGCTGCCTGCCTCACGCAAAATCCACAAATCCGGTACCATCCACCCGCAGCTCAGGGTGCCGATGCGCGAAATCTCTGTCCATCCGACAGCCGGCGAGCCGCCCGTCACCGTCTACGATCCGTCGGGCCCCTATACCGATCCGGCTGTCGAAACCAGCATCGAAAAAGGCCTAGCCCGACTTCGCCACGAATGGATTTTGGCGCGCGGCGATGTCGAAGCCTATGACGGCCGCCACGTCCGGCCAGAAGACAATGGGTTCGCTACGGGCGAACGCCTGACGCCAGAATTTCCAGTCCGCAACCGGCCACTCAGGGCCAGGGCCGGCAAGGCGGTGACACAGCTTGCCTATGCGCGCGCCGGCATCATCACGCCCGAAATGGAGTTCGTCGCCATCCGCGAGAACCTTGGTCGTGAGATCCTGCATGGCAAGCTTGAGCGTGACGGCGAGGCTTTCGGCGCGACGCTGCCCGATTTCGTGACGCCGGAATTCGTCCGAGAGGAGGTGGCGCGCGGACGCGCAATCATTCCCGCCAACATCAACCATCCCGAGAGCGAGCCGATGATCATCGGTCGCAATTTCCTGGTCAAGATCAACGCCAATATCGGTAACTCCGCCGTCACCTCGTCCATGGCCAAAGAGGTCGAAAAGATGGTGTGGGCGATCCGCTGGGGCGCCGATACGGTGATGGACCTGTCGACCGGCCGAAACATCCACAACATCCGCGACTGGATCGTGCGCAACTCGCCGGTGCCGATCGGCACGGTGCCGCTCTACCAGGCGCTCGAGAAGGTTGGCGGCATTGCCGAGGATCTGACCTGGGAGGTCTACCGCGACACGCTGATCGAGCAGGCCGAACAGGGCGTCGACTATTTCACCATCCATGCGGGCGTGCGGCTGCACTACATCCCGCTGACCGTTGACCGGGTCACTGGCATCGTCTCGCGCGGTGGCTCGATCATGGCCAAATGGTGCCTGCACCATCACCGGGAAAGCTTCCTCTACGAACATTTCGCCGAGATCTGCGACATTTGCCGCGGCTATGACGTGTCCTTTTCGCTGGGCGACGGCCTTCGTCCCGGCTCGATCGCCGACGCCAATGACGCAGCACAATTCGCCGAACTGGAAACGCTCGGCGAGTTGACAAAGATCGCCTGGGCCAAGGATTGCCAGGTGATGATCGAGGGGCCGGGCCATGTTCCCATGCACAAGATCAAGGAGAACATGGACAAGCAGCTCGCCGTCTGCGGCGAGGCGCCGTTCTATACGCTTGGGCCGCTGACGACCGACATCGCGCCGGGCTACGACCACATCACCTCCGGCATCGGCGCGGCGATGATCGGTTGGTTCGGCACCGCCATGCTCTGCTACGTCACGCCCAAGGAACATCTCGGCCTTCCCGATCGCAACGACGTCAAGACGGGCGTCATCACCTACAAGATAGCCGCACACGCCGCTGATCTGGCGAAGGGTCATCCGGCGGCGAAACTCAGGGACGATTCCCTTTCCCGCGCGCGCTTCGAGTTCCGCTGGGAGGACCAGTTCAACCTGTCGCTCGATCCCGAAACCGCGCGGTCCTTCCACGATCAGACCTTGCCCAAGGAGGCGCACAAGCTGGCGCATTTCTGCTCGATGTGCGGGCCGAAATTCTGCTCCATGCGTATCTCCCACGACATCCGCGCCGAGGCGCAGAAGGAGGGCATGGCGGCGATGGCGGCGAAATACCGCGAGGGCGGCAATCTCTACATACCGGCGGACGAGACCGGCGCACCGGCCATGCCACAGGCGCATGCGCCATCATGAGGGTGCTGGTCAAAGGGGCCGGTGTTGCCGGCCTCACCGCCGCCTTCGAGCTCGCCGCACGCGGCGCGGTGACCACCGTTGCCGAGACAAGGCCTGCCATCGAGGGCAATGCGTCGTGGTTCGCCGGTGGTATGCTCGCGCCATGGTGCGAGCGTGAAAGCGCCGAGCAGCCGGTGCTGGATCTCGGACGCGACGCCGCCGACTGGTGGGATGCGGTGCTACCGGGTCAGGTGATACGTGCCGGAACGTTGGTCGTGGCCGCGCTGCGTGATACTGGCGAGCTCGACCGGTTCGCCAGCCGCACGTCGGGATATCGGCGGGTCGCCGAAGATGAAATTTCGCTCCTGGAACCCGACCTCGCCGGCCGCTTCTGGCGCGGATTGCTCTTCCCCGATGAGGCTCATCTCGACCCGCGCCAGGCGATGGTAGCACTTCATGACAAGCTCGCGGCCATGGGCGTCGAATTTCGCTTCGGCGCCGACGCCCAGCCTGTTTCCGATTTCGATCGTCAGATCGACTGCACTGGAATCGCAGCAGCCGATGACAGGCTGCGCGGCGTTCGCGGCGAAATGCTGATCCTGCGCACGCGTGATATCTCGCTGTCGCGCCCGGTCAGGCTGCTGCATCCGCGCTTTCCGCTTTATGCGGTGCCGCGTGCCGACACGCAGTTCATGATCGGCGCGACTATGGTTGAAAGCCAGTCCGCCGGACCGGTGACGGCGCGTTCGATGATGGAACTGCTCGGTGCCGCCTATGCCCTCCACCCGGCTTTTGGTGAGGCCGGGATCGTTGAAACAGGTGTCGGCATCCGTCCAGCCTTTCCCGACAATCTGCCGCGCGTGGAGGCACTTGGAACTGCCGTCGCGATCAATGGACTCTATCGCCATGGTTTTCTTCTCGCGCCTGCCATGGCGCGCCAGGCTGCCGACCTGGTTTTCAATCAAGACGCAACCAAGGAGCTTGCTCATGAAACTGATGGTCAACGGCGAAGCGCATGAGGTTGCCGCCACCACGCTGGCCGAGCTGCTTGCCGCGCTGGACTATGAGGGCGATTGGCTGGCGACGGCGGTCAACAGCGACCTCGTGCACAAAGCCAAGCGGGCGGAATTCCAGTTGAGCGACGGCGACCGGATCGAAATCCTCTCGCCCATGCAAGGCGGTTAGACCATGTTAGAGCTTTATGGAACCGAGCTTCCGTCGCGCCTGCTTCTCGGTACCGCTCAATATCCTTCGCCGGCCATCCTTGCCGAGGCGGTCAAGGCGTCGGGAACCTCGGTGGTGACCGTCTCGCTGCGCCGCGAGATGGCAGGCGGCAGGGCTGGCGAAAAATTCTGGTCACTGATCCGCTCGCTCGGCGTCAGAATCCTGCCCAACACTGCTGGCTGTCACTCCGTCAAGGAAGCGGTCACGACCGTGAAAATGGCGCGCGAAGTCTTCGGTACGAACTGGGTCAAGCTCGAAGTGATCGGCAACCACGACACCCTGCAGCCGGATGTGTTTGGTCTGGTCGAAGCCGCCCGCATCCTGTGCGAGGACGGTTTTGCTGTATTCCCCTATACCACCGACGACCTTGTCGTTGCCGATCGGCTGCTTGCGGCGGGCTGCAAGGTCTTGATGCCGTGGTGCGCGCCGATCGGTTCCGCTCTCGGACCGATCAACATCACGGCGCTGCGCTCGATGCGCGGACATTTCCCTGATGTTCCGCTGATCGTGGATGCGGGGCTCGGACGGCCGTCGCACGCGGCAACCGTCATGGAGCTCGGCTTTGACGCCGTACTCCTGAACACCGCGGTCGCCAGGGCGGCCGATCCGGTCGGCATGGCGCGCGCGTTCGGCAAGGCGGTCGAGGCCGGTCGTGAAGCTTTCAGCTCCGGGATGCTCGAACCGCGCGACGTCGCCGTGCCGTCGACGCCGACAATTGGCAGGGGGGTTTTTTCATGAGGCTCGATCCCTTCTACCTGATCCTCGACAGCGCCGCCTGGATCGAACGGCTGGTGCCGCTTGGCGTTAAGATGGTTCAGTTGCGCATCAAGGATAGGGACGAGGCCACGCTGCGGACGGAAATCCGCCGCGCGAACGGCGTCTGCGCGGTCCATGGTTGCCAACTGATCGTCAACGACTATTGGCGGCTCGCAATTGAGGAAGGCTGCGACTTTGTCCATCTCGGCCAAGAGGATTTGGCCGCGGCCGACCTGCTGGCGATTAAGTACGCCGGATTGAAGCTCGGGCTCAGCACGCACGATCATCTCGAACTGGAAACGGCCATCGCTGCCGAGCCCGACTATATCGCGCTCGGCCCCATCTATCCCACCATCCTGAAGAAGATGAAGTGGGCGCCGCAAGGGCTCGAACGGATCGGCGAATGGAAGCGCCGGGTCGCGCCGATCCCGTTGGTCTCCATTGGCGGCCTCAACCCCGACCGGCTCGACGGCGTTTTCGAGGTTGGCGCAGACAGCGCGGCAGTGGTCACCGACATCACGTTGAATGCCGATCCCGAAGCGCGCACGCGGCAATGGATCGAAAAGACAAAGCCATGGCGCTAGGGCGAGAACCGCATGTGCTCGTGGTCGGGGGATCGGACTCCAGCGGTGGGGCTGGAATTGCACGCGATATCGAGACGATCTCTTCCATTGGCGTGCGCACCTGCCTTGCTGTCACCGCGCTAACGGTGCAGACGCACCATGCGGTCATGGAAATCCACTCTATGCAACCCGGTCTGGTGGCCGGTCAGATGCGTGCGGGGTTGCAGGCCAACAAAGTGGCGGCCATCAAGATCGGGATGCTCGCCACGGTGGAGATCGTCATTGCGGTTGCCGGAGTGCTGCGCGAAAATCCGCAGGTGCCGGCAGTGCTCGACCCGGTGCTGGCGTCGACGTCAGGCCGGGCGCTCCTGGAAGCCGGCGCCATCGCCGCCCTGAAATGCGATCTGATGCCATTTTGCCGTCTGGTCACCCCCAATCTCTTCGAGCTGGCACTCCTTGTTGGCTCGGAGCGGGCAGTGGATGAGGACGGCGTAGTGTGGCAAGGCCAAGAATTGCTGGCAGCCGGCGCGCGGGCTCTGCTGATCAAGGGCGGCCATGCATCGGGACCGCAATCAACCGATATTCTGTTGCGCCCCGATCACGAACCAGTCCGCTTTGACACGCCGCGCCTTGCCGCATCGATGCGCGGGACGGGCTGCATGCTGGCCAGCTCGATTGCGGCACATCTGGCGAAGGCGCAATCAATCGAGTACGCCGTGCGCCAGGGCAAGCTCTTTGTGTTAGAAAAGCTTCGGAAAACCCCAGCCGAATAGCCGTAGAGCCGGCTCAAGCGTTCAGCGGCTGACGCTGAAATGGAAGCCGTAGCCCTCCTGCCCTTTTTTCACAGGGCGTGACGGGATGAGGCCGCTTTGCAGATCGGAATTCAGCGGCGCCGAGACAAGCTGCCCTGCCAGGCCGGGAAAGTAACGGGACTCTTCCTGCGGCGAAGCGCACTGCCAGTCAGGCATGGGGATGCACTTGTGCCTCCTGGCGAGTGTGAGGCCGCAGGAGCGAGGCATTTCAGCGCGGCGGGGGCCGCCGGATCTGGCCCCGCAGTGCTGGAGCAAAGCAAAGGCCGGTTTGAGACGATTCCGGGGATTTCTACGAGGCTGCTCGCGACGCCGGCGTTGAGTTCTACCAGCTCCTGAGCGGCATACGCGACCAAACCCGGTTGAGTGTCACCGCAGGGATGTTCCACGAGTGGGACAAACAGCTGCGGGACTGGCTGGTCCGCGAATTACGACACTGGCATCGAGGGGATACGGCAGCTGCGAAGGTCTGGTCAGCGGATTTCGCCAAGATTGCAAACCTCCTGGAAAGTTTCGGCTGGAAAGTCCGAAGCACGGACTGCTTCAAGACGCTCGATGCGTGCCGGTTGGTGGTCAACGTCTACAAGCACGGCGCCGGAAAATCGCTGGATGACCTGAAGAAAACCTGCTCCGAGTATCTAGACGATCCGCTCAAAGGCACTCGGCCGCCGTGGTCAGAGAAACTGCTGAACCACACGCACCTCAAGGTGAGCGATGACCAGTTCCAGACGTTCTCAGACGCGATTGTCGCGTTCTGGCGCGACGTCCCGGCAATGCCGTAGGTGGCAGCAACAGGTTCCTGATTGGTTTGAAAAGGCCATTCTCAGTGATCGCGCCCAACGATAAGCATGCCAAGGTTTTACCCTCGCATATATCTTCGCTCCCGCTCCCGGCCATAAATTCTGCCACATATCTGCATTGCCGGGAAAGGTGCCATGCGTAACGCATTGGTCGATGGGCGAAGATTCCGCCCGCAAGCGGGTTTCGGGGGCTCTTGCCCGCATTGCGGTACAGACATGATCCCGCGCGCGGCAGCGTCTGGGTTGGTCGTGTCCCATCAGGTGGTGTAGCTCGGCGGTAGCGAAGCCGCTCACGAGCGCGCCGTTAGTAGCGCTGTAGCGAGCGAGCGGCGTGTGGGTGGTCATCGGCGCTTTCCGGTAGGGTTTGGTTGTTGACGCCAACCCATTTCGGAAGGACCACCGATGACCGACGACATGATGAACCTGCGCACGCTCGTGGAGAATACCCCGGATGCCGATCTGCTGCGGGAGATGATCGGCTTTGCCGCCGAGCGACTGATGGAAATGGAGGTGGGCGCGGCCACCGGCGCCCGCTATGGCGAGAAGAACCCGCTGCGGCTCGCCCAGCGCAATGGCTACCGCGACCGGGACTGGGAGACGCGGGCCGGCACGGTCGAGCTGCGCATCCCGAAGCTCAGGAAGGGAAGCTACTTCCCAGGTTTCCTCGAACCGCGCCGCATGGCCGAGAAGGCGCTAACCGCCGTTATCCAGGAAGCTTATGTGCAAGGCATCTCGACCCGGTCGGTTGACGACCTGGTCAAGGCCATGGGTATGAGCGGCATATCCAAGAGCCAGGTCTCGCGGCTGTGCGAGGAGATCGACGGGAAGGTGAAGGCCTTCCTCGAGCGGCCGATCGAGGGCGATTGGCCATACCTGTGGATCGACGCCACTTACCTGAAGGTCCGCCGCGGTGGGCGGATCGTCTCGGTCGCCGTTATCATCGCCGTCGGCGTCAACGCGGACGGCCGGCGCGAGGTACTGGGCATGGAGATTGGCACCTCGGAGGCCGAGCCGATCTGGACAGAGTTCCTGCGCAAGCTGACACGTCGCGGCCTGCGCGGCGTCAAGCTCGTCGTCTCCGATGCTCACGAAGGCCTCAAGGCGGCCGTCACCAAGGTGCTGTGCGCGACATGGCAGAGGTGCCGCGTCCACTTCATGAGGAACGTGCTGGCCCATGCCGGCAAGAGCGGCCGCAGGGTCGTCTCAGCCTTCATCGCCACCGCTTTCGCCCAGGAAACGCCCGAGGCCGCGTCCGTACAATGGCGCGCCGTCGCCGACCAGATCCGGCCGAAGGTGCCGAAGCTGGCGACAATCATGGACGACGCCGAGCCCGACGTGCTGGCCTACATGACCTTCCCCAAGGAACATCGCGCCAAGCTCCACTCGACGAATCCGATCGAACGTCTCAACGGCGAGATCAAGCGGCGCACCGAGGTCGTCGGAATCTTCCCGAACGACGATGCGGTCGTGCGCCTCGTCGGCGCAATCCTGCTCGAACAGAACGATGAATGGGCAGTGCAGCGGGCCAGATAATATGACTCTGGAAACGATCAGCCAGATGAGCGATGATCCCCTGATCAGCCTGCCAGCCGTGGCGCGCTGATCAGCCCGGCCCATGCCGGAGAGCACGGCGACTAATGCCGCCACCTACACCACGCCGCGGGACACGATCTCTGGGTTTGGCATTAGGCCAATAAACGAACACATCGTTGGGTCAGCAGACACCTATCTGTTCGGCCGGTCAGACCGCCAAATTCGATTCATTCAGAATTGGATGGGTACCGACCAAAATGAATCCCTAATCGACCGACTTCACAGAAAACGAAGCGATCTCC
The DNA here is from genome assembly GCF_040318415.1 of Mesorhizobium sp. M1163. Lineage (NCBI taxonomy): Bacteria > Pseudomonadati > Pseudomonadota > Alphaproteobacteria > Hyphomicrobiales > Phyllobacteriaceae > Mesorhizobium > Mesorhizobium sp. M1163. The sequence continues at coordinate 18,293 of NZ_JAMYMF010000025.1, forward strand.
GGCCCTGACGAGCGAGTTTCGGCGTTGTCCGGGTGCTCCTGGATGAAAGATCGGGCTTCGCGCCTCATTTGGACAACGCCGCCAGGTAACCGTTTCCCTGAAACCTGCCCTTCATTCAGATTTGCAACATCAACGACTACCGGCTTCCTAGACCTACTTGGAGCCAATCGGAGGACAGCCGTGTCGGCGCCAGCCCGACCGCAAATTGCGGCCGACCCCATGGCAAACGTTGATTAGCCAATGAACTTGATCCACAGGCGCTTGAACCATGCGACGATGGCCCTGAGCCCCTTCGGCTGGGCGCCGCGCTTGAGCAGACGGTCATGGACGCGGCCCGCTTCGATCTGCGCGCGAGACATCTTGCCGGCCCATTGGATGCGGCCGCTTTTAATGATGTAGTGCGAGCCACAAGGGAAGTCGTGATTGCCGATCGACGGCCATATCGAGGCTCCCTCGTCTTCCATAATGAGGTCATATTCAGTCGGAACGAGCGGTGTTGAAACCTCCTCGCCGCACCCACACGCGCAATTATGCAGCGCGACGTGGCATTCGCGCGACACGTAAAGGACACCGTCTTCCAGTTGTTCCGGAATGTCTTCGACGAAGACCGTTGTAAGACAATCCACCCGAGCCATCATGTCACCCGGTTTGTGATATTGTTGCCCTCGATCATGTATGTCGCGTTCCTTTCGTTGCGCTCATCACGATAGAAGGTCAGCCAGCGTTTCCAGCGCATGACCGCCATAATCGCGTTCAAAGAATTGAGTTCGGCGATCTGGATTTCGGTTCCGTACACATCGGCCTCTTCGTCGTCGTCACCGAACGACAGATGGGTAGCCACTTCCGCCCACGGCATGCCAGGGGCAATAAACGTTGCCCTTGCGCAACCGTCGAGCGTGTTGTCGTCCAGCCCTATACCTATGCCAGTGTCGACGAATGCAATGCCCAGGCGAACCAGCCCTTCGGCAATCACGCGCCGCGACGATCCCTTATCAACGCAGACAAATACGAAGTCATAGGCTGAAAATTCGTCAATGTTGTCAGCCGTCACTCGAGTGGTGTGCGGCTTCACGCCCTTGTGCATGCGCGCGTAGAGCGCAGCGTAATAATCTACCTTGCGGGGGAAATTCTTCGCTAGCACCAGTTCGGGAGCACCAGGCGAACGGAAAAGATTGTGGTTGAGAAGCTGGTCGTCATCGTAGATGTGGATCTCGGCAACACGGGTCTTGGCGGCGAGGTCGAGCAGATAGGCACCGGTTCCGCCGAGGCCGATGATCGCGATGCTGCCCCTGAGTTTGCAGTTGGCGGCGAGGATTCCGTAGCGGACTGACGCAGAATCGGGAATCGCGAAGGGACTATCGTCCTCCGCACTGGCCAACGTGACGCCTGTACGCGCGTTGGCGGTCTTGTCGTGAGACCGCGCAGCAGCACCGAGGTGAGACTCATAGGTGACAACCTTGTCGTAAATGTTGGCATACTGGCCGGTGCCTTCTGGCTTCGACGAGAAATAATGGTGGACCTTGATGTCCGACCCCACAGTCGCTTCCTGACTATTATGGATGATATTTGTCATTGGCGTGCCATCGCGATGGCAAGGCGTCTCGCCGGCGAACCACATGGTGTGGTCCGTCAGTGGAGTCGAGGTCAGGCCTTCCGTATCCAGCGACAGAGTGCAGACAAGTGTGCCTCGACCAAGCGACATGTCCCGCTTCACATAGGGCACGCTGTGAACGAGGAGGACGAGGTCGCGCATCTCAAGCTCAAACCCCTCGTCCAGCAGTTGCTTCAGATGTGGATCACGACTTATCAGATCGGCGGACATTGAAGACCATCCCATTCTTGACTTCGATCTTTTCGCCCTCCACCAGATCACCTTCCGCGCCGTGTACACCTTTCAGGTAAGTTATCGTGTACTTGAATTTCTCGAAGTCGGCGTCAGGGTAGGCGAGAAGTGCAACCTCACGATAGCTGAGCTTTTTCTTGGGCACCGTACGCGGTCGCCCGTTGACTTTGATGACCACCGTCTTCGCTTCGCGGCTGCGGATGCGCTCGACTCCCTGTCCGCCCAGAGTCACCTCGCCATCAGCGGGAATGACCGCGTCGCCGGCGCTGTCCAGGATTAGCTCGAGTTCCTCATCGATGCTGGCGTAACGGTAGATGTCAGCTGCGGAGAGTTTGGCCGCCCCCCATTCCCAGCCGCGCTCGTTGACGGTGAGGGAGAAGGTCCGATCACCTTCGAATGAAAGGAACTCAGGCTGCGGCATCTGTCGCAGGTCGGTCGGCTCCTCAAGCCCGATCGAACGCGTCGACCCGTCCGCAATCTGGATGAGAATATAACCGCTAGCTGGATTGAGCCCGCCGATGGTGCGGACCTCGCGACCTGAGATTATGGCGTCATTGGTGGCGATCACGCGACCATCCAGCTTATATGTAAAGTTCGTTACGTCAGGCATTGAACCCTCCTTGTTTCGCATTCTGCACAAATCATATATGGAGTTTTTAGCCAATGTCTAGCTATTAATTGGCTAATTAATGATTGTTTTTTGATTGACAGGTATGGACTTTATAGCTACATGGAGAGTGCTGGTTAGGGAGAAGCGCCTGTGAAGCGTACGATGACGCTTAATTTGTCGGACGCAGAAATGAGCGTCCTTGAAACCATGTGTGAAGAAAAAGGATTGTCTAAAACCGCACTCGTTCGCCAAGCGCTGCGGCTCTACAAATCAGTCGATGATCGACTGGCGCGGGGCGAAAAGGTGTTCGTCGAAAGCGCGGATAAATCAGAAAAAGTAGAGCTTATGGTTCTATGAAAGGGCTGATCGATCGAGTCTTTCTCAAAAATCGTGCCACAGGCCTGTACGAAGATGCACACCTGTATCATGGCTTGGACAGCACGAATCTCGCGCATATCGAAGGACGCTGGCGACCTCTTTTTGAGTTGCGTCGGAGGGAGGCTAAGGCTTCCCTTCAGACGTTAGCAGAGGTCAATGCTGAAGACGCCCATTGGGAATGGGGCAAGAAGGCGCTGGTTGCGCTGAACGACCCCTTCCTGTTCGATTTCTTCGTGCTTGAATGTGGTGGCAGTACCCAAGCCATCATGATGACGCGCAAAGGCGGTCAGGATTGCTTCAGTCGCCACCCCGAGCATCAGCGAGCGCCGCTGATCTACGTGGAGTTTTTGGCGACGGCTCCATGGAACCGACCAAAGTTGGTTGCTGACCCAACTTACAAGGGCGCGGGCCGTGTGCTCATCGGTACGGCCGTCAGCTTGAGCCTAGAAGAGGAATTTGGTGGCCGAATTGGTCTGCATTCACTTCGTGGCGCAGAAGTTTTCTACCGGGATGCGATCGGAATGACGGATTTCGGAACGGATAGCGAAGGAGTACATAAAGGACTTAGATACTTCGAGCTTTCCAGCAGGGATGCTGCGACTTTCCTATCCGTGCAACACTAACAAGAGGAGTCGACCATGAAATTACATTTCACTGCCGATTGGCTGCGCAGCCATATCGAACATGATCCGGATGTCGATTGCGACGTGGGGCTCCCGCTCCGCGACGCAGCTCCGCTTGAGCGTCTTATGCAGGAGAAGTCTCGTCATCAAGCAACTGCGGGGCAGCCTAATTCGGCTGCCCCCGAACAGAAATCTGCTGTGTTGTTTAAGTTGGTGCATCAGCTTCGACGCAAGGACGGTTTAAGCATTGCGCAGTTGGCTGCCAAAATTCGTGTTGATGCGGCGGAATTGGAGCAGGTGGAGAAGGATCCCAACTATGTTCCAGGCCCGCGTACCGTTCATCAGCTAGCCGAGTTTATTGGGGTTTCAGCACGTGCTGTAGGACTGCTGACTGCGGCGGCGTCCGCGCAGAATGACAATCTCACCGAAGCGGTGCATCGTTTTGCTGCGAGTTCAGACGACCTATCGAAACTAAGCCAGGCTGAAAGGCGCGACCTCAACGATTTCGTTAAGGTACTGGCGTCAATCGATAAGAAGAATGGATGACCATGTCTGCGATTGAGCCGATAATCGGGAACTTTGAGCGCCGAGATATCCATGAGCACATATCACGTTTGCTACGTGATCTCGGCAATCCAGAGCCCCCATTAAGGCTCGAGCAGGTGCGCGCGCTGCAAAAGCTTGACCTTACCTATTATAGCAAGGCGAACTTGAGCCTATTAGATGAGATCGCCCACAGGGCGCGAATGGCTGGGAACGAGATCACCAGCACGGCTAAGCGCATGGTCGATGTAGTCCAGCAATATGGCCTTCGTGGTATCCTAATGTTGAAGGAAGGCGACAAAAGAATCTTCATCGATGACGAGGTAGCCGAGCTAAAGCGACGCTTCCTCATCGCACATGAAATTACACATGACCTTCTACCGTGGCATCGCTCCCTGCTTCTGGGCGACAACGAGTTCACGCTGAACCCAACATTCCATCAGGCAATGGAAGCAGAAGCTAACTATGGCGGACGCCATCTCTTGTTTCTCGGAGGAAGGTTTCGACCGGAAGCGCTGGACTGCTCATTGGAATGGAAGAGTATCGAGCAGCTTCGCAAGCGCTATGGGAACACACTTACAACAACACTTTGGCAAATGGTTTGTGAACGCGACCCGGAGTTTCCTGCCTTCGGCGTTGTCAGTCGGCATCCGTATCACAGAGATATTTGCGAGAAGGCGGGGAATGACAATGTAGCGTATTTTCCAAGATCGAAAGCTTTAGCTGAGCACTTTCCCGGAATCACCACCACAGTTGCCTATTCCGCGATCTGCGATCACGCAACGAACCGCAAACGGGGTCCAGTAGGCGAAGGCGAAAGCATCTTTTATGATGCGAACGGCGAACCCCATGTATTCTGGTTGCACAGCTTCTCAAACACCTACGATCTGCTCACTTACTGCATCTACAAGAAGAAACACCAGCGCATTTTCCCTGTCGGCTATAGGGCAGCCTAGGCACAGGCAGACGGTTATCTCAACGGCAGCTTGCCCCATATGTAAGCACACCACCGCTGTTTCGCTTGCGGCATATTTCTTGGCGGACGTCGCTTATTGTCGGCGCGACATTGGTATGAGCTCGCCGAGCTGGCCGGACGGCCCCTCACCGCGGGTCGGCGCCACGAGCTTCAGCTTCACGACGCGAGCAGGCTCTTGCGAGAGCCAGCCCGGAGGAAGTGCAGCCAAGCTCTCAACATCATGAGCGAACAACGGCAGATCGTGCCGAAGCTCTTCCTTGGACAGCCCCCGTCATCCACCACGGTCCGAAATACATCAGCCAGTAAGGTAGGTTGCTGCAGCGGCCAAACGTATGCTTGTCATCATATGCGGTTAGGCTTTCCGACCAGGGGACTTCCGTTGCAATGGTTGGATCAGGCGTTGGGCCGATCTGCTTTTCATCCATGTCTCGCTTTGGCGATGAACCAGGCCCCCGTTCCAATTCAGAATATCTCGATCTAGCGCACTTTCAACCGTTCTCGGCCTTCTTCGGACAGTGCCCAATCGTTGCATATGGTCGTGGGTTCCAAATTGGCGCGCGGCTGCTCGCGACCAATACATCCTCAACTTGGCGAGGCGATGTAACGCCCGGCTGAACCAGAATGGCGCGGGTATTGAGCATCACCGATTGGATCGAACCTCTTATTTTAGCTTCGCGATAATCTTGTCTGGATGCTTGCAAGCGTCCATCATGCCGCCGTACATACGCTTAAGGATCTCGCCCATCACCGTACGAGCAGCAAACATTTCCAAACTCGATCCTGCAACTTGAGGCTTTGCGTTACTGCATAGCTGCATTGCAAAATGTGTTTGCGCATTGCACAACTTTTAGCCCTTAAGCTTACAGCTGATGCACGCGATGGTTCCCTCCCATTCCATCGTATCAGCTGTTCCTCTCTGAAGGTTTTGACTTTACACCTAAAGGGCCTCGGTGTTCCGATGGCCCTTTTTTTTGGCGGTCGCCACGTCGTTAATGGAACGCGGCTCGATCGCCTGTTCAGCCATCAGGCTTTGGAACCCGTTCTGCCCGGCCGACCCCTCCCGACAACGGTCTGACCTTCGCCAGCCTTCTACGGGCAAGCGTTGGCGCCAAAAGTTCAGAGCCGCGTCCGTAACATTCAACGATGAAAGCCAATGTCATCAGGTCGAGCAGAAACTCGTCGATCGCATGTGTGAGCGCATCAGACTTTTGTCCGAACTGAAGGAGCAGGGCGCGCGCGTCTTCGATCGCGGCCTGGCAATCGTCTGCATCTATCAGTCAAAGATCTGCAAGCGTCCTCACTTTTTGGAAGCCACACTCAGCATCGAACGCCGCTGATAAGTGAGTTTCCAACAAAAGAACAGGGTAACGTTTCGCGAAAAATCGCTCGGCAGCGCGTCGAACGAGCTTGATGCCTCAAATGACATGTGAATTCCGGCACACCAACATGTCGTCGAAGGCGAGTGAGCCGGCCCATTTCTGCGTCTCGGCCGCCAGACCACTGGAGGAACTGTGGCCACATCGTCGGAGACAAATGGGTCTATCTATTCTTCCAGCCGCCACGGTTCAGCCTAGATTACATGGGAAGCGACAATAACGGAAAGCAAAGGATCGCAAAATGAGTAGGGTGGCTGGATCAAACGAAGATTTGGCTGCACCAACGACCTTTGGGCCACTTCTGCAGCCCACCTTTCGCTCGATCTGGCTCGCCACGCAGGTTTCAAGCCTCGGCTGGTTGATGCAGACTGTCGCCATCAGCTGGCTGATGGCAACGATCTCGACTTCCGATCTGATGGTTGCGTTGGTTCAGGCTTCATCGAACCTGCCCGCCTTCGTCTTGTCTGTCTTCGCCGGGGCTCTCGCCGACAATTTCAGCCGGCGCAGGGTGATGTTCGCCGGTCGGTGCCTTATGGTGACTGCCTCCGCGATGCTGACCGCATCGGTGGCGCTGGGCTTTGTCAGTCCGTGGATGATCCTCGGCTTCAGCTTCTTGATCGCAAGCGGCGGTGCTCTCAATGATCCGGCCTGGCAAGCGTCGGTTGGCGATATTGTGGATCGACGAGATGTTCCCGCTGCCGTCACCCTGCTTTCTGTCGGATTCAATACCGTCCGGACTGTGGGCCCGGCGCTCGGCGGCATTGTAGTTGCCTCGTTTGGCCTTATGGCGGCATTCGCGGTGACCACGCTCACCTATTTCGTACCCTTGGCCACTATTTGGCGCTGCAAGTGGAAGGTTCGTTCTTCCCCTCTTCCACGCGAGTCGATGAGGACGGCGATCTATGACGGGCTGCGCTTCACGGCGATGTCATCGGAAATCAAGGCCGCGATCGCGCGCGGAACCCTCTTTGGCTTGGCGAGCATCGCCATACTCGCGCTGCTGCCGGTGGTTGTCCGCGATCAGCTGGGAGGAGGCCCGCTCGCCTATGGCGCGCTCATGGCCGGCTTCGGGACCGGAGCCGTCTTCGCTGGCCTCTCCAACAGCCTGTTCAGACGGAGCTTGTCGCAGGAGCGGCTGATGAGGCTCTCCTGCGTCGCCTGCGCGGCGTGCTCACTTTCCCTGGCACTGACAACTTCGATCGGGGTGGCGGCAATTGCACTCGCTTTGGGCGGCGCGGGTTGGGTCACCGCCTGGTCAGGGGTCGGTGTGAGCGTGCAGCTGGCAAGCCCGCGCTGGGTCGTGGGGCGCACCATCTCGATCTACTATGCTTTGATAGATGGTGGCATCGCGCTCGGCAGCTGGGTGTGGGGCACGGTGGCCGAAAACCATTCGCTGGCCCTGGCGCTGGAGGGTTCCGCTGCCTCCCTGATGTTCGTCGCTGCAGCCGGCGTTCTGTTTCCTCTTCGCGAGCGCCGCGACTCAGAGCCCGATCCTCTGGAGGAATTCGATGCCCCGGCTGTCGCTCTCAATCTGAAGCCGAGAAGCGGCCCGATCGTGGTCAAGGTCGAATATCTGATAGCCGAGAGAAATCTCGAGGCTTTCCTCGACCTCATGCGGCAGCGGCGTCATGTACACAGCCGGGTCGGTGCTCGGAATTGGACGCTCCAGCGGAACTTGCAGAAGCCTATGCATTGGACGGAAACGTTCCGCACGCCGACCTGGACGGACTACCTTCGCCTCAATCATCGTCTGACGGAAGTGGACAAGGAACTGGACGAGCGTGTCTTCCAGTTGCACGCGGGAGAGGAAGCGCCTCAGATGACACTTTCCATCGAGCGACCGACAAGCTCGGCCCGCAAGCCCGAGCACTCAGCTTTTCGCCATCCCCGTCATTGAAGCCCGGCCGGCACAGAAAACGCGATTCTTGTCTATCGCGCTCAAACCGGTGCGGGAGACGGACAATCCACCAAAATTCGATGATGGGTGGCAGAGAAGAACCCCAGGCTGAGAGTGCGACCGATCGGTCCCCACGGTGAAGCGGAGCCTGGGGCTACAGCGGCACGCGACTATTGCCGCGTGTCACCTTTTGAATTTAAAGTCTTCCTAGTCCGCCTCGCTGATCCGGGCCAATGCTATCTTGAGGTTGGCATTTTGTCCCGCCAGCTCGCTGAGACGATCACGTTCGGCGGCGACCACATCCGGACTGGCGTTGGCAACGATGCACCCGCGCGGAGCGTGCTGTTGCTGGAAGCAGGAAGGCATGATCGGCCAAAGCCGGGAGAGGTGCTGCCGGCAGTAGCGAATGGGCTGCTGCGTCAGCTTGGTGTCTGGACGCCGTTCGCCGAGGCCGGCTTCGTTGAAAATCGTGCGCTTGTTTCGGTGTGGGCCAATGAAGTTCCCAGCGAGCGGCACGGCATGTTTTCCGCTCAAGGTGCCGGCTGGCAGCTCGACCGGACGCGATTCGACCGGCTGATGTGCAGGCGGCCAAGGCGGCAGGTGTGGACACGCGGTTTGGCTCGGCCGTGGGTTCGGCAGTGCGCGACGATCAAGGCTGGCTGCTCAAGCTGGCGATGAAGCTATCGTTGCCCGCGCCGTGGTTTGGACGACCGGTCGCAGTTGGAGGCTGGCGCGATGTTTCGGCGCCAAGCTCACCATGCACGGACATCTTGCCGCCTACACACGCTTTTTCGACCGCGCACCGGGCGATTGCAGCATGGTTGTCGAGGCGCGTCCCGAAGGCTGGTGGTACAGCGCCGACTTGCGCGTGCCTCACCGATCCGGATCTGGGCAGCGAACTGCGCAAAGCCGGACATTGGTACCGCGCTTTAGCCGCAACGCAGTCCATCGCGCCGCTCGTGCCGCCCAACGCAATCGAGACCGCCAGCATGATCAACGCGGCGGGAACCGCAACGATCGATCCCGCCGCCGGTGACCGCTGGGTCGCGGCGGGCGACTGCCTGTTCTGTGCCGATCCACTGTCATCACGCGGGATCGTGCATGCACTCCGCTCAGGGATCCTGGCGGCCTACGCGGCATCGGACATGCTGGACGGGCGTGGCGATTCGCCTGCGCCCGCTATGCAAAATCGCCACACGCGGCTTTGCCGATTAGCTCCCGGCGCTGGCTGCCCACTATGCAGCCGCCGCGCGATGGGACACGCCTTTCTCGCAGCGGCGGCGCAGCCATGTCTTCCACGCGTCTAGCATCGAAGGAGGGAGGTCAGAGGTGGTCTCGGGACGGGGTGCTCGGCACTTATGAACCGACCGAGCGCCAGCGAGTGGTCGTCGGCGGGCTCGATGGCGGCATCAGGTCAGGGAACTCGGCCTCCATGATCATCTCCGATTTAATTCAAATTTGTCTGTATATATTGACGATTGCACTACCTTCACCTCGTAGACGGCAATGCGGGCGGGTAGAGAGGGTTCTATGATATGACAAGCGATTTTTCCGCCGCCCGAGTGCATTTAGATCGAGCGTATGACTACCTTTGTGGGGATGACCCGATGAGTCAAAGGGGCCGCGAAGCCTTGGACCTGCTAATTGAGGCGGTTGCCGTCGAAGAGTTCAAGCAGCCACGCCAAAGCGCTGAGGTGCTAAGGTTTCCGATCGGGCGCCGCTGCTGAGGTAATCTCCACGGCCGCCATGTAGCCTCGCGGGTGAGGCGCTCACGGCAGGGACTCGCCGCCCCGGAGGGCCGGGAACGAACGCATTGGCAAACGGAAAGCCCACTTGCCAGACCAGCGCCCGGCCGGCGTGGCAAGTAGGCCGGCGGTTCCAAGCGGAGACATTGATGCCGGACTATGTCGTGCTTTGCATCGCATTAAGCTGCTGCGGGATATACGTAACGCCATCCCTAAAAACATCGAATGCGGCAGCGACAGCGCGAATCCCAAAGCGATGCTCCCGCCGTACGCGGACAAAGCCGTTTTCGAAGTCCACTATCCCGTCCTTGGCCAGCATGGCCAAGCGCTCAGCCGAATCGCGAAGACGGATCGGATCAGATCCGTGGGCGACACAGATTGCCGGCACGTCAGCCTCGAAATCGCACATTAATCGCTCGATAATTGCGGCTCGCACGCGGTCGTCGTCTGTGAGGCGATGGCCCTTCGATGTAGCCAGTCGGCCAGCTGCGATGTGCTGGATGTAGGAATCCCGTGTAACTTCGTTTTGAACGTATCCCTGGCCGATGCGGCCGATAGCCGACGCGCCGAAACCGATCAGGGTTCTGCAGGTGTCAGCCGAGTAGCCCAACGAGTTACGTCGCAGGCGACCTGTTTCCTGTGCCAGCGCGAGCTCGTCGTCCGGCAAGGCGAAATGGTCGAGCCCGATCTGTCGGTAGCCGGCGGCAATCAGCGTCACGGCGACAGCCGCATACTGTTCAGCGCGGGCAGCGCTGTCGGGAAGAAATTCCGCCTCGATGAGGCGCTGATTCTTTACTTGGGATGGGATGTGCGAGTAGCCGAACAAGGCAAGCCGGTCGGGGCGCATGGCGACCGCCGCCCTCACTGTTTCGACGCACGACTCCACCGTTTGACGCGGCAGGCCGTAGATGAGGTCGAAGTTGATGCGGCTTACTCTATGCCGGCGCAGCACTTCCACGGCAGCCGACGTCTGGGCCTCGCTCTGGATTCGGTTGATCGCTTTTTGAACAATGGGATCGAAGCTCTGTACGCCCAGGCTCGCGCGGGTCACGCCGGCCGCTCCCAAGCCTTCCGCCATCTCGGGCGTGAGCGTGCGTGGATCGATCTCGATGGCGACCGTAGCTGTTTTCGAGATGGCGAAGCGGCATCGCAGGAACTCCATCAGAGCGAGGAACTCGGCTGGTCCAATGAGAGACGGCGTTCCGCCGCCGAAATGTATGTCGCTCACGGGCAACGTCTTCGGCACTCGCTCCGAAACCAGACGGATCTCGTCACGCAGCGCCGCCAGATAGTTGAGGATGGGCGCATCACGGCGGGTGATGGTGGTTGGGAAGCCGCAATACCAGCAGGCTGATCGGCAGAACGGAACGTGCAGATAGAGTGACACCGGATCATCAGCCGGCAGGTTCCTGAGCCATTCCTCATAAGCCTCGGCGCCGACCGCCCCAGAGAACTCCGACACAGCCGGATAGATAGTGTACCAAGGCAGGCCGGCCTCGCGATATTTTGTGGTCTGCAACAGTTACCGTCCCATGCTGATAACCACCAACCTTACCGCTGCGCTCGCCTGTGTCTTTGCGCTATGTCAGTCCGTTCCGCTTTGGTCTCGAAACTTGTATTTCTCAGCAATAGCGGCCGTTCAGTCTTGGCTGGACGGTCAGCGACTGGCCATGGCTGTTCCCGCCGCGACCCTCACGCGCACCGTTTGGTTCCACCATCCCTTCCCTTCAGCCTGCGCCTGGTCGAGTAGATTCTGCTGAGCGCGGCTGCCGCATCCAACGAGATAACACGGCGTTGGGACCACACTTTGCTCGCCAGCTAGCGCAGCCCCCATAGTGATCTCTGGCATCTCGATGAGCTCGTTGTGTGAATTGCTGGCAAGAAGCATTAGCTGTGGCGCGCCGTCTATCAGGACGAGAGGCTGCTCGACGCGACCGTCAGGTCGGCCGCAATGCCAAGGCCGGCGCGTCTACTGACTCCGTGGTGGAGGCAAGGCTCGCGTTCAGCGCGTGATTACCGATCATCGCGCTCGCCAAAATGACGGCGTCGTACCGAGCGGTGCCGCCGCATGATGTCTCAACGTCGGGGCTCACAGCAAACAAAGCTGTCGCCATTGAACGAAACTGTCGCGAAGCGAACAGACGAAACGTAGCCGAAACGTTTGCCGTTCGTGCTTGGGTTGATCCGCAGGCAAAAAGGAAGGAAGAGCGAACCAAGGTCCGCCGGCACACTTGAGCTTCAAGCCGCAGCTGCGTCGTCAGGATGGCACGTCATTTGCAGTAGAAGCCTTTGTGACGGCCCGCCAACAACTAGCGGAGATGACGGGGATGATTTGTACAGAAATGTTGGATGGCGTCGTTTCGGCGATTATTATATTTGTAATAACAATCGCATATTTGTAACAATAACACCCAATCATATTCTCAATTTCTGATGAATATCTGGCGTGACGAGCGCATCAAAACTGCTCAAATTCAACTCAATGCGCATCGTTATCGACTGTTCCTTAGCAAGAGTTCATCACTGACGTCCATTCCTTTTACTCTTTGAACGGAGATCAACAATGAACATTAGGAGCCTCCTCCTCGGCTCAACTGCGGCACTGATTGCCGTTTCCGACGCTCGCGCCGTGACCGCCGTTGCCGAGCCTGACCCGACTGAGTACGTTAAAGTCTGCGACGTCTACGGCTCGGGCTACGTCTACATTTCAGGCACTGAGACCTGCGTGCGCGTCGGCGGCTATGTCCGTTACGACGTCGGCTTGGGCCATGTCGGATTGGTTGATCACGCCAGAACCTCGGATGTGAGGACTGGTGAGCATCAGGGCACATGGCAAAACAACACGCGCTTCACATTGAAAACTTGGACCGGCCAGGAGACCGAACTCGGCACGTTGAAGACCTACACCGAAACCCGCATGAACTTCGGCAACCGCCACACTTCGGTTTCGGACAGTTCTCGGCCCTATGCCTTCAACGGAGACAGCACTTTGACTTTCGCCTGGATTCAGCTTGGTGGCCTCCGAGTTGGTAAGGACTGGTCGGCCTTCGACATGTTTATTGGCGGCGCGGGTGACGTACTCAACCAGACGCCGGTTCCGTACGGCCCTTTCGATACCAATGTGGTTCAGTACTACTTCGACGTCGGGAACGGCTTTTCGGCCGTGGTTTCGCTCGAAGAAGGCTCGGGCGTGGTCGGCACAATCGACAGCTACGCACCGCACGTAGTCGGCGGCTTAAAATACACACATGGCTGGGGCGCGATCACCGGCGTTGCCGCTTATGATAGCAACTACGAATCGGTGGCCGCTAAGGTCCGTGTCGACATCAATGTCACCGACGAACTGTTGCTGTTCGGAATGTTCGGCTACGGTTCCAATGGCAAGCTCAACGACGACTCCATCAACGCGATCGACGCTCATGGTCGCGGCTTCTATAAGAGTTGGGGCGGGAACTGGGCTTTCTGGGCTGGCGCCACTTACAAGCTCAACGAGACAACTTCGTTCAACCTTCAGCTCTCCGGTGATCAGCTCAAGAACCATGGTGTCGCTGCAAACGTCGCCTATGCGTTTCTTCCAGATTTCACAGTTACGGCGGAACTCGACTATGGCCGATACGGTAACTTCGCCGTCGGCAAGGTGGACGGCGCTTCCAACATGAATTGGACCAACGCGAACAAGAAGAGCAGTGTCGGCGGAATCCTGCGTTTCGAACGCTCATTCTAACGGATGAAAGGGCGCTGAGGCAGGCATCGCATGTACTTGTCGTCGGCGGATCGGACTCCAGTGGGGGTGCCGGAATCGCGCGCGACATCGAGACGCTCTCCTCCATGGGCGTGCGCAGCTGCCTTGCCGTCACTGCGGTGACGGTGCAAACACACGACAGCGTCACGGACATCCTTCATCTGCAACCCGGTCTGGTGGCCGATCAGATGCGTGCAGCGATCTCGCGGGCGTCGCGGCGTAGTGAGCGCGGGCGCGGCCGTGATGATCGTGGCGGGAGGGAGAGGTAAGGAGCGTCTTTCCTTTGAGAATTCGCGTTTACGGGTACCCACGATGCACAACGGGCGAGTTTTTCAAAGAGGCGCGTCCTCCTTCGAAGCGCTTCGGAGGGCCAGGCTCTAGGCTCGCCCCGAGCCCCTGCGTAGCCTGCGGGGGAGCTGGGTCTCGGCCCATCCGGGTAACGATCCTTCGCGCGGCTATGGAAACGATCGCATTTGCCGATTATCGCATAAAAAACTTGTTATCGCACGACTAAAAAAACTTGCAACTCCACAGCATCATTGACTTGTCGCCTATCAGCACTATATACTTGTAATCGCACAGCTCTAAAAACTTGCAAAGGCACGGCCATGGCCAAGCCCCATGAAAAACTCGCTGTATCACTGGCCGTCCTCAAAGAGCTGCAGGAGGGTGGGCGGCGCATATTCAAATCAGATAAGCTGACCCGCGTCCACCGGGAGCGGCTGCTGCAGAACGGGTTCCTGCGCGATGTTATCAAAGGCTGGCTCATGTCGACCGGCCCGCAGGCACGGCAGCAAGACACCACCCCTTGGTACGCGAGCTTCTGGGAGTTCTGCTCCCTTTACTGCAATGACCGGTTCGGCAAGGACTGGTTCCTCTCACCGGAGCAGTCGCTGCTTCTGCACGCGGAAGCGCCCACTATTCCGCCTCAGGTGGTGGTGAACACCCCCAAAGGCACGAATAACAAAATCGACCTGCTGTTCGGCACTTCGCTCTATGACCTCAAGGTCAAGGAGATGCCGGCCGAACTGACAGAGAAAAACGGCCAGCGCGTGTTCACTGTCGAGGCCGCCCTTACCCGGGTGCCGGAAGCGTTCTTCCAGCGCGCCCCTATCGAGATGCAGATCGCCATGGCGTCGGTGCGCGACGTATCAACCGTTCTGGCCCTGCTGCTTGATGGCGGCCATTCCGCCGTGGCGGGACGGCTTGCGGGGGCCTTCCGTCGCGTAGGACGCGACTCCTTTGCCGATGAAATCGTGGCCGCCTTCAAAGCCGCCGGCTATGACGTGCGCGAATCCGATCCGTTCGCGGGACAATTGGAGTGACAACTATTGCGGCGGGCGTACCGCCGTTGGTCGCCCGCCTGCGCGCGATCTGGCAATCGCAGCGCGAAGCCATCATCGAGATATTCCCGAAGGCACCCGGACTGCCGTCCGACAAAGACGCCTATATGAAGTTCGTCGAGGATATCTACGAAAGCGACGCCTACCATTCGCTGTCGATAGAAGGGTACAGCGTCACCCCGGAACTCATCGACCGGGTGCGCGAGGGGAGCTGGAATCCGGAGATTGATGAAGAGGACCGCAAGAACCGAGATGCGCTTGCCGCGCGTGGCTACTACCTCGCATTCCAGAAGGTCAAAGACTCTGTTGCCGCGATCATCAACGGCAAGCCAGCCGGCGCGTTGACGCGGGACACTCACCGGGAGTGGTACCGGGAGCTGTTCGCGCCGTCAGTGACCGCCGGCATCCTCAAAGCCAGCGCGCTTGCGGGATATCGCAATCACCCTGTGTACCTGCGCGGCTCGCAGCACGTGCGGCCGCGTACCGAAGCGGTGGCCGATGGTATGAATGAGCTGTTCGACCTGCTGGAGGCGGAGAAGGAGGCCTCCGTGCGTGCCGTGCTGGGGCATTGGCTTGTGGGCTATGTGCACCCCTATCCGGACGGCAACGGACGAATGGCGCGGTTCCTCATGAACGCGATGCTGGCTTCAGGCGGTTACCCCTGGACAGTCGTCAGAGTCGATGACCGGAAGGCCTACCTCGCAGGGCTGGAGGAGGCGAGCGGCAATATGAATGTGAAAACGTTCGCCGCCTTTGTCGGCGAACGGGTGAAGTGGTCTATGGAGAAGGCGGCGTGAGGTCGGTGGTGTGCCATGTTTAACTTGCTTGTCTCGGGCCACGGCGAGTGGTGGGAAACGCCGCCGTTCACGTCAACCATTGACCGGTTCAAGGAATCTAGCGGCGCCGAGGCCGAGGCTATCGACCTCGCGCCCTGAAACATTGCGCCGGCTGGAGGAAATCCCGGCGCTTTTGATGTACGAAGTCGGGGCGGGAGGCCCGCACGCGCGCGTGGTCCGGCACAGCCGCATACGCAATATCGTTCGGCGCGGACACGAACTGGCCTTCACCTTCGAGCCCGATCCGAAACATGCCTTTCTCGACCGGTCAGCGGTGTTGAGAATTGCGGACCGGCTGGGCATTCAACAGTTCGAACAGCACCGTACGCACTGGGCGATCAAGGATGGTGACATTCCGGCCGAGCTGATTGCCACCAGCACCGCTGAACGGGCGCAGCGCACCATTGCCGTGGTTGCGGCAGAATATGTAGAAGCGCGCCGCGAGGGACGAAGGAGAGAAGCTGCCGAACTGGCCGAAGAACTGGAGGATTTTCCTCCCTCGCTGGAGAAAGCACTGTCGCTCGTGCCGGCGCGTATCCTTCAGCAGCCGACACCCGAATTATACCCGATCCTTGGGATAGAGCCCCGCACGCCCGAAGGCCGCAACGCCGTCGTGGCCGTCGTCGCAAGGGATCACAATGGGCAGGACTTGCCTGCCGACTGGTCTTATTCGCTGGCGTGGTTCCTGGACCTTTACGGCAGCGCGACGGAAGCGGGGCGCCTTGACGGCGCGCTGGCCGAATGGGCAACGCATGTGATCGCGCTCGGCACTGGCGAGGGAGAAGCCGCCGCCCTGGTTGAAGATATCGGCTACGCACTCTGGCTCTGTTCGCGAAGCCCGAAACTTATCGGCGATCTGGCCGGGAATCGCTGAGATAGCGCAGGAGGTTTTGTCGCTTACCAAAATCAACTGGAACTCGACCCAGATCAACCAGAAGCTTCCCATTCCCATTCTAGCAGCCAGAAGAGTGGGTGAGCTCTTTAAATATCTATCCGAGGAATCGATAAGCTCAGACTATCTCGCAAGTATACATAGTTTTTTTTGTTATAGAGTCTGCTCGGCTGCAGGCAAAGAGCCAGGATAAACTTCAGCACGAAAGCAGAATTGAATGAAGGTGGGCTACATGGAGTTCTCATTTGGGTATGCCTTCACCGAAAACCTTATCCGGTCATCGTCAGCCGCACCTGTAGGCGCGCCGGTCTTTCCAAACCTCATACAGGAGCGGCATTCTGGCTTTGACATCCGCATCAATTTCCCAGGGGTTCCGCTGTTTTTCCAGTACAAGCTTCCGGAGCTGATGAAGCGAGGAACTGCCTTTGAGGTTGCGAGCGGACATTGTCCCGGTTTGTCGATACCATTTTTTCGGATTGCGATGATGCGCAGGGATGTGTCGCGTCAGCATGAACTGCTTCTTCGGTTTGAGGCGCGCTATCCGTCAAACGTCTTCTATGCGGCTCCTTGTATCGCAAACATCAGCGATTTCGACCGCTCTTATAATGGAGCAACCGTAGCACGGCAGTCCATTTTCGTCTCACCAGGGGATATTGGGCCCTTGCCAGACGACAAAGCGTACAGCCTTGCCTATAAACCTGGACTGGCAACTGGATATTTTGCTCGAAACCCAAGCCCACCAAAGTTCAAACATTTGATGATCTCGCTGCGCTCTTTAAGGAGCAGTTCGCCGAGAAGCGTTTTGCGGAAGTCGGCGAGGCGGCGCGTGAGATGCGCGAAAACGTACTTGAGCTTGCTTCGCCGTCAATGCGGCAAGCCGAACAGCTCATTGCTGAACGGGTCGGCGCGAGACGCATTCAGATTCTAGACGGCGCAGCCAGACCGCCGAGGAAGAGCGCGCAGTCACTGACATTCTCGGAGCGCGGGAAATTGCGCGTGTCGATCTTGGCGTCGACCTGCTGGTGGCCCAACCACGCTAACGACATCATACCTCGCTGATTAGCCCAGCTTTTGTCTAGGCCACAGTTATGAGACTACGAACTACTTGGCCAGGAAGAAGATCGGATTGAAAGCGAACCTTCCTTGTCATCTTTGCATCACGGTCAGTCTGCACGAGATTGACCGCTGCAAGCCGGGAGCAAGACCGGGCTGCGCAAACGTTGCAACAGATCCTTCAAGGAAATTCATAGACTCTTAGCAACTCCGGTTCGCTGTGAATGGTAGGCTTATTGCAACGTTTGAGTCAGTGGGGTCCGAACCGTGGCTTATTCTCCGACCCGCCGAACTGCGTGCAATTTCGGCTAAAGGCAATGGCAAGAAGAGCGCCCATCTTGTTTGTTCGACACAGCCATATCGGCTCAAAACAGTATCTTCACGGCCACCGAGATTGTCCGGTCGGTGGACAAGCAACCATATTATTTGGTTCGAAAGCTGCAAAATCTGTGGAGAACGCGAAATGACAAATTCAGTAGGACGAGTGCCCAGGCTTTCCAAGTGGCTTGGTCCTGACCAATGCTGACACTGGTCAGTCGCCTACGGACGGCAGCGCATTTAGATCGCCTTCGAATTCTAGGCCTTTGCGCGCACGCGGACCTAACTGTCTGCCAGCTAGCGGAGATTCTGGGTCTGCGTCGTGAGCACGTTGTACGACACGTCCGGCTGCTGGCCAGAGCCGACTTTCTTTACTGCAACGAACAACGTCCGTGGTGCTCGTACAATCTCAAAACAGGAGGTAAGGACGGCGGGCTGGTTCAATTGTTGGTTGATCTCCTGCCCCACGGCGATGGCTATCACAAACGAGACCTTCAACGGCTCGAAGCGGTACGAGACACGCGGCCGAAGGGGACCGCATGCTTGACCGTGAAATAGATCAATCCAATTGGAGCGCGAAGCTACCATGGACAACTCCGCCGACAGCGCCATCGCGCAGCCCGACACTTATGGACGGTCTCGCTTGGCGACGGTTGATTGCCGCGTTCACGAACTGCTTCTAAGACAGGAGCGGCAGGAGCGGACGACGCTCAAACTGATCGCATCTGAGAACTTTGCCTCCTCGGCCGTGCTGGAAGCAACCGGTTCGATTTTCATGAACAAGTACGCCGAGAGGTACCCCGCTGCGCGCTACTACGCGGGAAACGAGATCGTCGATGAGCTTGAGAACCTCGCCATTGAGCGCTTGAACACGTTATTCGGCAGCGAACACGCCAACGTCCAGCCTTATTCCGGCTCGCCGGCCAATCAGGCTGTCTATCGAGCGCTTTTAAGCCCCGGTGACAAGGTGATGGGTTTGCCAATTCCGGAAGGGGGCCACCTCACTCATGGTTGGGCCATCAATTTTTCCGGAACCGACTATAAGCGCGTCCCCTATGGGCTGCACGAAAAGACGCAGCAAATTGACTATGACCGTTTGCGCGAAACAGCAAAACGCGAACGGCCTCGGCTCATTTGGGCTGGCGGTACTGCTTATCCCCGTATCGTCGACTACGCGGCAATGGCAGAAATCGCTCTGGAGGCGAACTCCTACCTCGTGGCCGACATCGCGCACATCAGTGGCCTGATTGTCGCTGGAGTGCATCCGAATCCCGTACCCCATTGCGACGTCGTCAGCAGCACGTCTCACAAGTCGATCCGTGGTCCCCGCGGTGGCTTCATTTTGTCAAGGAATGAAGATCGCTATCAAGCGCTGTATCATTCGAAGGGCAAATACAATCTCGCCAGACGAATAGATCGCGCTGTCTTCCCTCAACTGCAAGGCGGCCCCCATATGAATGTTATCGCGGCGCTAGCTGTCGCTTTGCGGGAAGCCGCGGACCCGTCCTTCCGCAGTTACGGCCAACAGATTGTCAAAAACGCCAAGGCTCTGGCCCAGGCGCTTCTGGACCGAGGTTATGACCTGGTCACCGGGGGCACTGACAATCACATGCTGATCCTTGATCTTCGCGATCGACCACTATCAGGCAAGGCCTATGCCAAGCGGTTAGCGAAGGCAGGCATCATTACGAGCTTTAATATGGTGCCGGGCGACCCGCGCCATCCTGCGGTCACAAGCGGAATTCGCCTGGGGGCGCCAGCAGTGACGTCAATGGGCTTGCGCGATGTGGAAACCGTGCAAATTGCTGGCTTCATGGACTCCGTCCTCCGGCGAGCCAGAAGACGAAGATCTCCATGCCTGCGTGCGAAGAGACGTTGCCGACTTGTGCGCTGCGTTCGAGGTCCCGGGCCTCACCGACAGGTAAGGTGGGCTAAGCAAAATGCCCCATACAACTCCAACACCCGAAGCGAGGCATTTCATGGCTAGGCAGTTCGTGTTCTCTTCCGAATCGGTTGGCGCGGGACACCCGGATAAGTTGGCCGACAACATCTCGGATGCCATCCTCGATGCCATCCTCCGCACCGATCCCAAGGCGCGCGTCGCCTGTGAAGCGTTGGTAAAATCAGGGATGGTCGTTCTGGCTGGCGAGATTACCAGCGATGCGCAGGTGGATTATAGCCAAGTTGCGCGCGATACGATTCTCGATATTGGATACGACAACGAGGCCGTCGGCTTTGACGGCCGGCGTTGCTCCGTCGTTCATGCACTCACCGAGCAGTCGCCCGACATCAGCCAGGGCGTTGACGAGGGACGAGGGCAGGACCTCCAACAGGGAGCGGGAGATCAGGGCCTCATGTTCGGCTACGCATGCCGCGAAACCGATACTCTGATGCCTTTGCCGATCCAGCTCGCTCATCGCTTGACGAAACAACAGGCAGATGTCCGGAAAGCACGACAGCTTGGCTGGTTGCGTCCTGACATGAAATCCCAAGTCTCAGTGCGCTATGAGGGGTTGCGCCCGGTCGCCCTGGATACCATCGTCGTATCGACCCAACATGACGAGCAGGTCTCGCAAGAGACGGTCCGCGAGGGCGTCATTGAGGAAATCATAAAGCCTGTCCTGCCGACCCACCTGGAGACGGAAGGCATCAGAATTCTGGTCAACCCGACGGGGAGGTTCGTAGTCGGCGGGCCGCGCGGCGACTGCGGTCTCACTGGACGCAAGATCATCGTCGATTCCTATGGTGGGATGGGTCGTCACGGCGGCGGCGCCTTTTCGGGCAAGGACCCGTCCAAGGTTGACCGCTCAGCTGCCTATGCGGCCCGGTATGTCGCAAAGAATATCGTCGCTAGCGGACTTGCGGACGTCTGCGAGGTGCAGCTTGCTTACGCAATCGGCGTGGCCAGTCCGGTTTCTGTCATGGTCAACACGTTCGGAACAGCGAGGGTTGAGGAAAGAAGGATCGAGCGCCTCATTCTTGAGTTGTTCGATCTCAGACCGAAGGGCATTATCAAGATGCTTGATCTCTTACGCCCTATCTACCGCAAGACCGCGACCTATGGCCATTTCGGCCGTGAAGAGCCTGATTTCACCTGGGAGAAGACAGACAGGGCCGACGAATTGCGTCGCGAGGCAGGACTTGCCGCCCCGTGAGGGCTGGCGCCGAACCGATTGGCAAGCGGAAAGCCCATTCCCACTGGCCAGACCCGCCGGCGGCCGGCATGCCAGAAAGCCGGTGGGCTTTTGGCGGAGACATGAATTGATGCCGGACTATGACGTGCTTTGTATCGGGAATGCCATCGTCGACATCATCGCCCAGTGCGACGAGGCGTTCCTGGAGACGAACGGCATCATCAAGGGCGCGATGATTTTGATCGACACGAGGCGCGCCGAACTGCTCTACAGCCGCATGGGCCCGGCCATCGAAGCCTCGGGCGGCAGCGCCGGCAACACGGCGGCGGGCGTCGCCTCCTTCGGCGGCCGCGCCGCCTTCTTCGGCAAGGTCTCGAACGACGCGCTCGGCGAAATCTACGCGCACGACATCCATGCCCAGGGCGTCGCCTTCGACACCAGGCCGCTCAGCGGCGAGCCACCGACGGCGCGCTCGATGATCTTCGTCACGCCGGACGGCGAGCGCTCGATGAACACCTATCTCGGCGCTTGCGTCGAGCTCGGCCCGGAGGACGTTGAGGCCGACAAGGCGTCGGGCGCCGCGGTCACCTATTTCGAGGGCTATCTGTGGGACCCGCCGCGCGCCAAGGAGGCGATCAGGCAGACGGCGAAGTTCGCCCATGCCGCCGGGCGCGAAGTGTCGATGACCCTGTCGGACTCCTTCTGCGTCGACCGCTACCGCGACGAATTCCTCGACCTAATGCGCTCCGGCACCGTGGATATCGTCTTTGCCAACAGCCACGAGATCAAGTCGCTCTACCAGACCGCGTCCTTCGACGAGGCGCTGGCGCAGATCCGCAGGGACTGCAAGATCGCCATTGTCACCCGTTCGGAAAAGGGCTCGGTCATCGTCCGCGGCGACGAGACCGTGACCATCAATGCGACCAGGATCCGCGAGCTGGTCGACACCACAGGCGCCGGCGACCTCTACGCCGCCGGCTTCCTCTACGGCTACACGCAAGGCCGCAGCCTGAAGCAGTGCGGCGATCTCGGCTCGCTAGCGGCCGGCCTGGTCATCCAGCAGATCGGCCCAAGGCCACGCCAGAATTTGCGCAGAGAGGCCGAGCAGGCGGGGCTGCTGTAGGTGGCGAGCCAAGAACCAGCTGCCCACCCTCCTTAATCCAGCCCGAGCCTTTTCTTCAGTTCCGCATTCTCCTTGCGGAGACGATCGGCAAGCAGGCTCTTTAGCCGCTTGTTTTCTTCCTCGAGCGCGACGAGATCCTTCAGCCCGTCACTGTCCGCCGCAGGCGCCGCCGCCTTCTTCCAAAGATAGTATGTCTGTTCCGAGATGCCGGCTTGCTTCACCGCGCTCTTGAGAGTAGCGCCGCCGCCGATCGAGGTCTCGATCTGCGCCAGCTTCTGGGCACGATCCTTCGCGGAGTAGCTCTTTCGGCCCGTTCGCGCTGACGGCGGTGCTTCAGTGGTCGCGGATATCGGCTTGGCAGGCGCGCTCGCCTCAGCTTCTGGCTTCCTCGACCGCCGCGCTCTCGTCTTCGGTTTTGGCGTTTCCGTTTTGTCTGCCGGTTCGCTATGAACTACTGCTGACTCGGTCTCCAGGGGATTGGCCATGAAATGCTCCACTCGCGGTTTGTGCAAAGGTTCAGCATCAAGGGCCACTACAGTAGAGTCAACAAGCTGACGATTTAACGGCTCGACTTCCTTTGTTGTCTCGGCCATCGCCGCGGCGATGTCGAAATTGCCCCAGATGGAACGTGCGGATTTTTGATAATTGCGCTTTTGTTTGATTTCCACGGTGAATGGTCGCGTCTGCCGCCTCATAGTTCCTTCCTGAATAGGAGAATGAAGTCGCCGCTCGAATTTTTTGGCGCTTCCTGCTTAGCGCGGAGCATTATCGTATAGCCGCTCAACGGGCAAGTGATGCCGGTCTTCGATGGCTGACCATCTGGGGAGATTTGAGCGGCTTCGCACGTCCTGCGCATGCCTGTAAGGCCGCCAAGTTTTCTGGGTTAGCAGGCGCGCACTGTGGCAGCTTGGCTTGTACGGCGAGGCCATGGTTGAGTGAGGCGAAACAAATCCAGCCCCGCGGTCAATCCCGAGGCTTCCCACAATGGCGAAGAGAACATCTTCACTCGTTCCTTTTGAGCACAAGACCTTCCGTTCGCTATGGTCGGCTGCACTCATTTCGAACCTTGGCACCCTAGTGGAAGGTGCGGCGGCAGCTTGGCTGATGACGAGCATCGCAGCAGTAATTTTTGATCGCCCATTCGTGCTGTGTACCAGCCCTGTGTCTTGCGCAAGTGGTCACGAACGGCTGCCGGAGCCTCGAAGACGCCCTAAAAACACATGCTGCGATTTTTGAACACGCTTGACGTGTTAGATTAATTCATCCACGATGCGTGTGTTGAACACGCGAGGTGAGTTATGAACATGAAAGAGCTTAGGGTTCGACTGGGCATGACTCAAAAAGATTTGGCAGAGCAGATGGCAACAACGCAACAGACTGTGGCCCGTTGGGAAACAGGCAAAACGCAGTTGAACGTCGAGCAGATCAAGGACCTTTGTCTCACGTTGAAATGCACGGTCGAGGAGCTGCTGGGCTGGAAGATTGATGTCGAGGAGTGGCGCACGAGCCCGTTTGCAATTGCCGATGCCGAAACGCGATACGGCACGCTCAGAATCAAGACGACTGTTGGCAGCCGCCAATATCCTATCGATGAAAAGGCGCGTGAATCGATTTTACGTCAGTTGAAGGAACTTCATAATCTGCGCAGAAATAACACAAGCAGGCCATGGCTGTATTGTTGGAGCCTTGACAACAAAATACTCTTGATAAATCCGCAATATGTCCGCACCATTGAGCTTATCGGTGACGATGTAGAGGAGATGCCAGAGTATTATCATCCAGAAATCTATCGGGCTTTGGATGACTGGGATAAGGGTGAGGTTTCAGGAAAGCTGAAGAAAGAATGCGATGCCATCATCGCAGAGATGGGTGATCAGGAAGCCGTGCGCATGGCCTCCTATGTTCGCGTCACATATGACGACGGAGAAGATGAGTGGAACTTCTTGGATGAAGAAACCGCTACGACTTTCTTCGGATTGGAAGCTGCGACCTTTGACGTTCCCCAGTGTAGTTTCGCCGAAGTGGAGGAAGAAGGTTACTACCGAGCGCGATACGCCAACCTTGATCGCGTCGCGGTGATGGAGGTTCCAAGCGACCGTTATCACAGATTGACCGCGCCCGAGGAAGCTTAGAACCATCCACGAAGGGCGCATGTTACATCTCGACCTTGCGTGGTGCGTTTTCAGTACGAGATGACGTTAAGCGTAGGTAGTGGCAGGTAAGAGTGCTCGACCAGAAGCTCAACTGCCTCCTCAATATCGCTGCCGATGTGCCGCAGGACACGTCCACGGGAGCGTGGATAGGCGTAAAGTTCCTGCACTCCACGGTCCGCTCTCCCATCGCCGGTGTGTGCCCGACGCCATCTTGTGGACGAGCTTGGCCGCCTGCACCCGGTTGTATTCCGGCTTGCGGTCCGCCTGGGCGGTCCGCCGCGATGGCTATCTCCATGTCAATCGGCGCCGAACTTTGACTGCCCGCTGCTTTTGATGAATTTGGCGAGGTCCCGCGCATAATCACTCTTGGTCTTCTCCTTGAGGCCCTGTGTCGCGAACTTGTGGTCCAGCAGGGCAAACAGGTCCAAGTCCCCTTCCGCCTGTGGCGCTGGCTTGCCCTCACCGCCCTCGGCTCCCCAATTGGGGACCGCTTCTGCGCGCTGCACCGTGGCGATTGTCCGCCCAAGACGCATCACAAGATCGAACGCCAAACCGTGCGCGTGCACGACGATTTGCCGCTCAGGCCTCATTTGGACAGGACTTGAGCTGGCCCGGTGGTTTGAGCCGGGTTACCTTGAGCCGGTGGGCTGCGAACAAGCAGTTCGAGACATTGGCCTCGATCACTTCGCAACACGCCGCTGCGCCTGGCCTCGGTGTGCTCCCCCCGAAATCGTTGTGTCATATCACCGAGGGCATCACGGCCAACAGCTTCCACATGGGCAACAGCCTCGCCATTGACCCGAATATGGTCGCGAGCAGATTACCAACGAAGCGGTCGGAACCTCGGAGCCGAAGTTCGACGCCGAGGTGGTTCGCATGATGCGCTAAGCAGCACCACGGGGCTTGCCGGTATGTTTGCTGCCGGCAGCCGACGAACTCCTATCCTCCTGGACAAGGGCGCCGTGCGTCATTGCTTTGATTTACCGGCCGCTCAAGGCTTCCACAGTTTTCGCTTTCGAGGCGACCTTTGGAACATGCCAACGGAAATTTAATATAACGACATAAACATTTCTTTATGCGGTATTGACAAAGAAGCGAACTGCTGTGATTGTCTCCCGTGTCGTGGTTCTCCGTACGGCGCTGCCGCAGCGGAGTTAAGAGGGAAGCCGGTGCGATGCCGGCGCTGCCCCCGCAACTGTTAGCGGCGAGCCAACCCCACTCATGTCACTGAGGCGAATAGCCTTGGGAGGACGGGTAGCTGGCTATGACCCCGCGAGCCAGGAGACCTGCCACGGCGAATTACGTCCACAGGCGGGGTGTCTCGGTGGCCGCCGCAGCCTGGCGTTCGTGCCGGCCTGCTAGCGCCTTCCTTGTCACCGACGCCCCAACCATCGGGGTATGGCATGACTGTCTCTCATCAAATTCCTGTAGCAACGCTCGGCGTGCCGCGCTTCGGTCGTCGGCGAGAACTGAAATTCGCGCTTGAAAGTTACTGGTCCGGAAAATCTTCCGCCCCCGACCTTCTCACGACGGCGAAGGCGCTCCGTGCCGCTAGCTGGGAGGAGCAGCACGATCGCGGCGTGTCGAAAATCCCGTCGAACGACTTCTCGCTCTACGACCATGTGCTCGACACCGCAGCCATGGTCGGCGCCGTTCCATCCCGTTACGGCTGGAATTGCGGCGAGGTCCCACTTGACATCTACTTCGCAATGGCGCGCGGCAACCAGGGTCAGACGGAGGATTGTGGACACGCTGGTCACCAGCAGGCGGCTCGTCGGCCTGATGTAACCGCGATGGAAATGACCAAGTGGTTTGACACCAACTATCACTACATTGTGCCGGAACTCGACGATGATCAGACGTTCGCCCTCTCGTCGACGAAACCGGCCGACTACTTCCTCGAGGCTAAAGCTCTCGGCATTCACACACGCCCAGTCATCCTTGGACCAATCACCTTCCTCAAGCTGGCGAAATCGCCTGCCGAAGGATTCGATCCCATCGCGCTCCTGCCGCGGCTGCTGCCCGTCTACGAGCAACTCCTGCAGAGGCTGAAGCTGTCTGGAGCCGACTGGGTGCAGATCGATGAGCCAGCGCTTGTCCTCGATCTGAACCCGAACGAACGAGCTGCGTTCGAATTCGCCTATGGCCAGCTGTCGAAAGCCGCGCCCGAGCTGAAGATCATGCTGGCTACCTATTTCGGGCCGCTGGGAGACAATCTCGAAACCGCGGTTTCTCTGCCCCTGGCCGGGCTGCATGTTGATCTCGTGCGCGCTCCCGAGCAGCTGGAAACGGTGGGTCGGCTCGCACCGAAGGATCTGGTGCTCTCGCTTGGCTTGATCGATGGCCGCAACGTCTGGCGTGCGAACCTGCCCGCCATTCTCGACCGCATCAAACCGATCGTCGCCGGCTGGCCCTTGGACCGCGTCGAGATCGCGCCTTCTTGCTCGATGCTGCATGTGCCGATCGACCTCCGCATGGAGACGGAACTCGACGCGGACATCAGGTCGTGGCTCGCCTTCGCGGCCCAGAAGACCGACGAGTTGGTGTTGCTTGCCCGGGCCCTGTCCCAAGGAAGGGATGCGGTGGCAGGCGCGTTGAAAGCGTCTGCCGAGGCTGCCGCCACTCGCGTGACATCCACGAAGATCCATGACCCACTGGTTGAGGGGCGGATCGCCAGCATTGACGACAGCATGAAGCGACGAGAGAGCGCTTTTGCCGAGCGCTCCAGAGTCCAGGCCGGCACGCTCGGGCTGCCGCCGTTCCCGACGACGACCATCGGGTCCTTCCCGCAGACGCCGCAGGTACGCAGGGCGCGGGCCGCTCATGCGAAGGGCCAGCTGAGCTATGTCGACTACGAGACCTTCCTGAAGAAGGAGATCGAGGCTGCAATTCGCTGGCAGGAAGAGATCGGGCTGGACGTGCTGGTGCACGGTGAGTTCGAACGAAACGACATGGTACAGTATTTCGGCGAGCAGCTGTCCGGCTTCGCCTTCACCCAGCATGCCTGGGTGCAGAGCTATGGGTCGCGTTACGTGCGCCCCCCCATCATCTTCGGCGACGTATCGAGGCGCAATCCGATGACGCTGCGCTGGTGGCAATTCGCCCAGTCGCTTACGGAAAACCCTGTGAAGGGAATGCTCACAGGCCCAGTGACCATTCTCAACTGGTCTTTTGTTCGCGACGACGTACCGCGCTCCGAAGCATGCCGCCAGATCGCGCTCGCCATCCGCGACGAAGTGACGGATCTCGAATGGTCCGGCGCAAGGATGATCCAGATCGATGAGGCCGCGTTTCGCGAAGGATTGCCACTGCGCCAGTCTGATTGGAACGACTATCTCGACTGGGCTGTCGAATGCTTCCGGATCGCTTCAACGGGTGTAAAGGACGCGACTCAAATCCATACCCACATGTGCTATTCGGAGTTCAACGAGATCATCGACGCGATCGCTGAAATGGATGCGGATGTCATTTCGATTGAGACGTCGCGCTCGAAAATGGAACTGCTGGACGCCTTCACGAGCTCCAAATATCCGAACGAAATCGGGCCCGGAGTCTACGACATTCACTCACCACGTGTCCCGGAAGTCGGGGAGATTTCGGATCTCGTCATGCTTGCCCGCGAGCGACTGTCGGATTCCCAACTGTGGGTAAACCCGGACTGTGGCCTCAAAACACGCAAATGGGAGGAGGTCCGCCCTGCCCTCATGAACATGGTCGATGCAGCACGTGCGCTCCGGGAGAAAGTGTAGGCTCCGGAGGGTTTCTTGGTTGCTCACCATGTGGTGAGTCACCGGCTGCCGCATGTCGGCCGTGAATGTGCCAAAACGCGATCACATCCTTTGAAATAAGTCACTCAAGCGAGAATGTGCACTTTCCTTCGGCACGTGTATTAATCGCGCAGGAGTAAAGGGTACCGTTTTCTCCCTGTGACGTGTCGAGTTCGAAGGGGATGTGATTGGCGTCGAGACCGCTCCGGCCATGGGTTATCAGCATGCCAAGTGCGCTGTTCTCGATCAGTTCGTAAAGGACTTCTCGGCTCGGTTCATCGAAATGCGCGGGTACATACATGACAGGTTCCTTCACTGGCCGCCGGGTTCGCTGTTCACCGGTTGACATCCGATGGCAAGCGTTCCAACGCGGCGGCGATCTGGCGCTTCGCTGCTGAGGGCAGAGGCAGGATGGGACGCGGGGGGTCGGCACGGCAAATGTCGAGCAATTCGGCAAGTGCATAGACGACGCGAAGGCTCGAGAACTCCTTGAAGAGGCTCCAGAGCGGCGCAAGCGTGGCATCGATCCGTCGCGCTTCGGCCGCATCGCCCTGTTGCGCCGCCGTGACGATCTTCACGCAGACCTCGGGCAGGATGCCGGCGAGGACGCTGTACCATGTGTCGGCGCCGGCGATTATGGCCTCTGCAGCGTTCCAGTCGCCGCTGTAGCCGATCGAGAACCCTTCCGGCACAGTGCGCCTCTGGTCGGCCAGATGGCTCTTGATCGCATCGCCCTTGTCTGTCGGATTCTTGATAGCGACAATCCCACCCACCTTTGCCAGGCGGCTGACGAGTGCTGGGGTGAAATGGAAATGCGTCGTTCCTGGATTGTCGTAGACGACGATCGGCAGGCCGCTCTCGCACGCCACCGTCGAGAAATGTTCGAACACCTCGTCCTCAGTGAGCGGGGTGTAGGAGGCGGCTGCAAGCAGCCCCGCGGCAGCTCCAAGGGCCTTGGCGTCCTGCGCGAACCTCACTGCTTCATCGGTGCGCAACGCGCCCACACCCACCACGACCGGCGTTCGCCCGGCGATTTCGTCCAAGGTCTCGGCGAGCGTCCGTCGCCGTTCCTCGCGCGACAGATACATGTAGGTGCCGGTGCTGCCGAGAAGACCGATGGAGTCGACCTGAGCGGCGCCAAGCCGAGCAATCAGCCTGCGCAGAGCAACGGTATCGACGCGGCCGTCACGATCGGCGGGCGTGATGGGAAACGCGGAAAGACCGCTCAGGAATGCCATGGCAAGGCTCCAGGTTTGTGCGTGAGCGCAGGACTGGCCGGACGACAGGTCATCACAAGGCGTCCAGAGCCCGCCGCAGGTCGGCGATTAGGTCATCGGCGTCTTCAAGACCCACCGAGAGGCGCATGAGGTCCTCGCCGACTCCATCGGCCAGATGCGCATCCTTGCGGATCGGCTGACGAGCACGGGTCAGGCTTGCCGGATGATAGATGAGACTGTCGGCATCGCCGAGGCTGACAGCGCGAGTGATCAGTTTGAGCCGGTCCATCATCCGGCGCGCGCCTTCGTATCCAGCGCGCAGGCCAAAGGCCAACATGCCCGACCCCTTGGACATCTGCTTTCGCGCCGTCACCTGATCAGGGTGCGAGTCGAGGAAGGGATAACTTACCCATGCCACCGCCGGGTGCGCTTCGAGCGCCCGAGCCACCGCAACGGCCGTGGCGCTGTGCCGCTCCATGCGGAGCGTGAGCGTCTTCAGACCGCGCAGGATCAGGAAGGCTGACATGGGCGAGAGCGCTGCGCCGGTGATGTAGCGCAGGCCCGTTTCGTGCAGCGTGCGGAGCGTTTGCGCGTCGCCGAGAATCGCCCCGCCAAGGGCATCGCCGTGCCCATTGATGTATTTGGTCAGCGAGTGGAGCACGAGGTCTGCCCCATGTTCGAGCGGCCGCTGGAGCGCTGGGGAGGCGAAGGTGCTGTCGACTGCAACCTTTACACCGCGCGCGTGGGCGCGCTCGGCAATGGCAGCGATGTCGAGGATGCGGCTCAGCGGATTCACCGGCGTCTCGAAGAAAACAAGCCGGGTCCGCTCGGTGATCGCGGCATCGAGATTGTGAGGATCGGACAGGTCGACCGCGACGACCTTGATGCCGAAGCGGGGGACCGCCTGTTCGACCATGGCAAGCGTGTTCGCATAAAGCGTCTTGTGGACGATTAGTTCATCGCCTTGGGACAGGAGCGACAAGATCAGTGTGCCGAAAGCCGCCATCCCCGAGGCAACGACCAAACCTGCCTCGGCTCCTTCCAGATTGGCGAGCCGTTGCTCGAGGATCTCCGTCGTGGGATTGTATTCGCGCGCATAGAGCCTTCCGCCAAGGGCGGCGGCTGCCTCGTTCGCTGCCACGCTTTCGAATCCATAGGTCGAGGTCAAGAAGACTGGCGGCTGAACGGCATTGGAAAAGCCGGCCGGATCGTAGCCATGATGGATCGCCCGAGTGGCGAATCCGGGACCGGTGTCGTTGAGCGACCGCGTGAGAGCATCGGTTTCGGATTGATAGGAACGGGTCATTCGGCCTCTAAGATCTTTCTTGGGTTTCCGAAAGATTGACGGCAAACTGGCCAATGTGAAATATCCAGTTGGCGATGAATGAAATGGTCCAGTCTTCAAGTGCCGGTTCTGCAGGTCGCACGCACGCGATGGGTGCACGCCAGATCTACGAGGCTCTTCGCGAGCAGATCCTCGGAAGTGTCTACGAAACCGGCAGTCAGCTGCCGTCCTCCCGAGGCCTCGCAAATGACCTTGGGGTTTCGCGAACGACGGTGACGGTCGCCTATGAGCAATTGGCTGCGGAAGGTTTCATCGACGTCCGTCAAGGCGCACGACCCCGCGTTGCATCTTCGTTGATCGGTCCTGGGACAAGCCGCACGCCTGCGAAACGGGTCCGCCCGGTTCTTCTGTCCGCCTATGGGGGCCGACTGCGCGTTACGCCGCCCTGGCCGGATTATCTGCCGACTGGGCTGAAGGTCGATTTCCGCTATGGCGACCTGGCGCCGTCAGACTTCCCCGCATTGGTCTGGAAACGTGCGATGAACGAGGCGATGGGGCAGCGCCCGTTGCGTCTTGCCTATGAGGATCCGCGCGGCTCGCGCCGGCTGCGGCAGGCGCTCCAGGGCTATCTCTGGCGCGCCCGAACCCTGAGCTGCGACCTCGAGCAGATCATCATCGTCAACGGTTCGCAGCAGGGCCTCGACCTGTGCGCGCGCCTGCTTCTCGATCCCGCCGACCGCTTTGTCATCGAGGACCCGTGCTATAGGATGGCGCGTCAGGTCTTTGCCAGTACGGGTGCCTCGCCCATCCCGGTCACCGTCGACGAGGACGGGATGAAGACGGAGTTGCTGGCGGGGATCGGGGCGCGACTGGCCTATGTCACGCCATCGCATCAGTTTCCGCTGGGCGGCGTCATGCCGATCGCGCGCCGCCATCAGCTTCTGGAATGGGCGCGGCACAACAACGCCTATGTGATCGAGGACGACTACGACAGCGAATATCGCTACGATATCAATCCGGTCCCTCCGCTGCACAGTCTTGAGGACCACGGGGCTGTCATCTACCTCGGCACGATCTCCAAAACGCTCTCGCCGATGCTGCGTATCGGCTATCTCGTCGTCCCGACGGAATTGCAGGAGGTCTTCGCAACCGCCAAACAATTCGCGGACCGGCATTCGCCGGTGGCTGAACAGGAGGCTCTGGCCTGTTTGATCGAGAGTGGCGGCTACGAAAGCCATGTGCGGCGTGTGCGCAGGCTGAACGGCGAGCGTCGGGAGACGTTGTTGGGCGCCTTGCGGCGCAGCTTCGGAGATCGCATCGCTGTCCAGGGAGCAGAGGCCGGTCTGCACGTCGTCGTTTGGTTCGACGAACTGCCGCGATCGCGGGAAACGACCCTGGTCGAAGCCGCCCGAGGCGCGGGCCTGGGGCTACACCTGATCTCGCCCCTTTACGAGCGGCAGTCGGACGAAGGCCACATCGATCGCGTGGGGCTTGTCATGGGCTATGCCGCCTTGAGCATTCGGCAGATCGAGAAGGGCGTTGAGGTCCTGCGAGCGGTTGTCAGGCAGGTGCAAGACGCGTTGCCGGGACACGGTGGCTAAAACGGCGGGGACGTGGCGTGCTGGCGAGGAAACCGACCCTTGGGCTGAACCGCGTTTTCGTTGCAAAGCCAACTGGACTGGGAAAACGCCATACCATGCTGTTGATCAGGCCAGTTTGGCGGGAGATTTTCGTGAGACGAATTTCCGAAAGCGATGCATGACCCGGCAAGAAAAGCTGCTTCACATCCATATCGCGCCCGCTGCCTCCTATGAAATGGAGGATCTGGAGGAGGCGTAGCTTGTTGCCGGCCGAGGTGGGCTCGAGCACCCGCAAGACATAATCGACGATCTCTGTCAGGCCTTGTCCACCGCCGAATGATGGAATTATCCAGCGCATGGTGCGGCATGCACCATGGCGACGCCAGAAGATCTGGACGCTCGACAAGCACCTTTCTTGAAACATTTCCCGAACCACCCGCAGCGCAAAGCCTCCCCATGAGAAAAGAGCATCCCATGTCTTTCACGCCATTGATTGACCCCGAGAACAAGGCCCGCTACCCGGATTTTCATCTGATCAGCATTGTGGTGCGGAACGCTGAAATCGACGTGCCGGATGCACAGGCGTTAACGACACGATTGCGGCGGCGGAACAGGCGGCGCTTCGCGATGACGCCCAAAGGGACGCGCATCTTGCGCGTGGGCCGTTGCCTACGAGGCTTTCGGCACAAAGGCCAATCGAACGCCGTGCTCGGCCGCCGCGCTTCTCAAGCGGGTGCGGAAAGATGGCTCTCTCCCGCGGATATCCCCACTGGTTGATGCCTACAATGCCGTCAGCGTGCTGTACGGCGTTCCGATTGGCGGGGAGGATCTCGATCTTTAACAGGGGTCCCGAGACTTCTAATTGCGAAGGGAGCGGAGCCATTCGGCACGATCGAGCAAGGTGAAATGGTAACCGAGCATCCCGAACCGGGCGAAGTCATCTGGTGTGATGATGCCGGTGTTACGTGCCGCCGCTGGAACTGGCGGCAGGGGCGGCGCACCATGGGTCACGGTCGATACCCGCGCCATGTGGCTCGTGCTGGAAGCCCTCGGCCCAATGTCAGCTATACAGATGACGGGCACCGGAGAGCATTTGATGGGACTTATCCAAGCGTTGTGCCCGGGTGCGCGAATCGAAACCGCGCGGATCGACGAATCCACTACATCTCGTGTCCCTTAGGGCATCGCCCCACGGAGAAACACCCCACTCAGCCCTGTCCGGATCTGGCGCTCCTTGCTCGCTCCGCTGGCCTACACAGTTGATTGCGAACGACCCAGAACGGCTCTCGAAAACGAGCGTCGAATGAAATCAGATCACCGTTTGTTCTCCCTTAGCGTTGTTGGGCGTACTTTTATCGCGATGCCCTCCAGTGTTGGATGTCCAAATTACGCAAGCTCGGTCGAGTGATCGCGGAGAAGCTTAATGTCGACTACATCGAAATTCATGGAGCGGTACGGACAACGGGTTCGAACCCGGGACGTCGTCCCGGTGTCGTCAGGCTCTCCCATCCGACTGAGCCTCGGTTTTCTTCACGGCGCGAATACTCCTGAGGCCGCCCGGATTCTCGTTAAGAGACAGCTGCCGCTCAGGACGGCCCACGCGATACTCACGGAGATGGTCGATCACGGCAAGGCGTTCGTGACGGTTCCTTGCGTCGACGACCTAATGGCACTGAAGAATGAACTGTCGTCCGCAGGCGTGATCGCGAAGGTTCATGCGCCGCGGCCGATAAGTGTTCGCGAAGTCCGGGATCGCACGAAGCTCTCTCAGGAGGCATTCTCCGTGAGGTATGGCCTCGATCTGGCAACGCTTCGAAACTGGGAGCAAGGTCGCTCGAAACCGGATGCAGCGGCGAATACTCTCCTTTGGACCATCGCCCGGAATCCGGAAGCAGTCGAAGAATCGCTGGACATGGAGGACGGAGTGGCTGCCCCTTCGCCCTAAGGGGGCCGATCACTTCGGCGCGCGGCAATTCGGCCGCCAGCGCGATGGCCGGCCGCCGCGCGGTATCGCCAGCGCGCGAGCCTCATGCGTCAGACGCCTTCCTTGGCATGTCGCACGCCAGATCCCAAACATGATTCCATCGCAACGAGCTGGTGACGGAAGCAGTGTCTGCACTTTGGAAACGAGCCATTTGCGTTCTCATGGACGTCGCGACTCGTCTCGTCCAGTAAAAGTCGCAATCATTGTCGATTGCGATGTTCCGCAGTCAGCTGGCCGTTTATTTTCCTAAGATCTGCGTTACAGGCCGGGGCGTTGTCGCCGTTTCGGCGGGTAAAATGGGATAGGCGAGCTCGGGTGCCTTTCCGGTCAGCGAGTTGAGGAAGGCAACAAGCAGGTCGACTTCTTCGTCCGCCAGTACCACGCCAAGCTGGGTGGTTCCCATGATGGCAACGGCCTGTTTCAGATCCCAAACCTTGCCCGAATGAAAGTATGGCGCGGTGAGTGCAACGTTGCGCAGCGGCGCCACGCGGAAAACATAGGAATCGTCGGCAGTATTGGTGACCGCAAATCGGCCCTTGTCTTTTTCCGGCAGGACCTCGGCGCTGGGCTGTTCCACGAGGCCGAATGGGTAATAGGCTTGCCCACCAACGTTCATACCGCCATGGCAGGACGAGCAGCCTTTGTCCATGAAAAGCGCCAGGCCCTGTTTCTGTTCGGAAGTCATGGCGGCGTCATCGCCATTCAGGAAACTGTCGAAGGGGGCCGGCGTGACCAGTGTCGCCTCGAAGGCTTCGATTGCCTTGGCGAGGTTGTCGAAGGTGACCCGATCGGCTTCAGCCGGAAAAGCTGCATCGAACCACTCGACATATTGCGGCATGGACTTGAGCGTGGTGATGACTTGGCCCGGTGTATTGGCCATTTCGATCCCGGCTTGGACCGGTCCCTTCGCCTGAGCCTTCAGGTCTTCGGCACGACCATCCCAGAACTGGGCGATGTTGAAGACAGCGTTCAGTACAGTCGGCGCGTTGCGCTGTCCCTTCTGCCAACCATGGCCGATCGAGGTTTCGTGATTGTCGTCGCCGCCGGTGGCCAGGTTGTGGCACGAGTTGCACGACAAGACGCCTGACGCAGAGACGCGTGGATCGAAGAACAGTGCCTTGCCGAGAGCGATCTTTTCCGGGGTGATCGGGTTGTTGGCGACTGCCGGCGTGGTGGGTGGCAAAGCCTTGAAAGTGGCCATTGCCGTTTCTCTGAGGTCTGCGGGGATCGAATCCGCAGCAAAGGCGGTGGCCGTCAGCAAGGGGACAGCCATCGCACTGAATAGGATTTTCATAAATGATCTCGCTGCGTCGTGCACGCAGCCACTCTGGGATATGCGGCTCATGAACGCCCTGCGCTAGATCAGTTGCGGGAGAGGACCGGGTGGTCTGACACCTGTTTTTGCGGCAGAGCTTGGACCGTCCCGGAATTGAACGCTCTTCTCGATTGGATTTTGGGAGGCGGAGGATCGCTGCTCGGCAAGCGGCGGCGCCGGAGCCGTGCTCCGGTTCTCTCTGCGCCTTCAACTATGAAGAAATCGGGGCCACCGTGTCGGATTCGGTTTGGGCCGGTTATCTGTTCCGCAGCAGGTCCTGCTCGACTTCCGCCAGCCTTCGCCAGATCGACCTTGGCCCAAATCGATCCGCGATAGTGTCTTGTAGCACTTTTGCGGGACGATCTTATTTCGACTGTAGAGGGCCGTTTAGAAATAGCCCGCTTCGTTTCGAGATTACTGGTCATTTCGGCGCAAAGCTTACGGCCGAGACGCGCCTGAAAATGCGCAAGCACCGCGGCAGGTCACCAACAACGGACGGATCAACGATCACGACGGCGGGATACCGCGCCGTAGATCTCGCTGGACGAACATCGCAATAATCGTGTCGAGACCTTTGTTGCTTTCAGCGGCGACCGCCACTATGAAGCGACGCTTCGCCGACTGTGTTTCACGCCGCCTGGAGAGTTTCATGACAGAAGAAGCCGAAAAAAACATCGACACCCTCATCGAGCTCACGGCCGATGTCGTCTCAGCCTATGTCTCCAACAATCCGATCCCGGTGGGGGATCTCCCTGCCCTCATCGGCCAAGTGCACGCGGCTCTGAAAGGGACGGCCCGAGGTGTCTCTACAGAAGAGCCGGTTGCCCTTACGCCTGCAGTCCCGATCAGGAAGTCGGTGACACCGGACTACCTCATCTCCCTTGAGGACGGGAAGAAATTCAAATCGCTAAAGCGCCATCTGTCGACCCACTATGGGCTGACGCCGGATGGATATCGGGCCAAATGGGGCCTGCCGGCGGATTATCCCATGGTCGCGCCGAACTACGCCGCGGCGCGCTCGTCATTGGCCAAGACGATGGGGCTCGGCCGCAAACCGAAAGCGCCGGAAGCGCCGGAGCCGGCGCCGACGAAGCGAACCCGCAAGAAGGTCGCGGCTTGATTTCGGCAATCGAGATTCGTTCTGGAGCGTTGCAGACATCGGCTTAATCTGCGCGTCATATAAAAAGGCGGGGCCAACCCCGCCTTCCTTTCAAACAACTTTGTTTCATGAGGAATTCGCGACGCCTGCAGCAATCTGCTGCCCTCAGTTTTTGCTCGCTCCTATCGAGCGGCCGTGAGGACCTCCGGACCTACGCGCCCACTCTTGCCAGGACGCAGGAGAAAATTTCAACCAGCTTTGCTGAGGCTGCCAGCGGAGGATTTGCCGGTGCGGCGATCCTGCTCGATCTCATAGTTGATCTTCTGGCCGTCAGCGAGGGTCGAGAGGCCCGCGCGCTCGACAGCGGAAATGTGGACGAAAACATCCGGACCGCCATTGTCGGGCTGGATAAATCCAAACCCCTTGGTGCTGTTGAACCACTTTACCGTTCCAGTAGGCATATACGTGTTCCTCCTTAACAATTGCAACGTTGGGCAGGCCATTAGGCCTGCCCGACTCATAGCCGAGACTTGGGCGCAGCAAAAAGCGAAAAATTGTTAAGCCCCGATCAGCTGGCGCACTCCATTTTGGCCGTAGTCGCCAGCAAGCACTGTCCTACACTACCGCTCGAGCATGGCCGGAAGCGCCCGATCCTTCCAACGCTCCTCAGCGCCACGTCTATGGCTGGTGCTTGGAGGCACGGGACGTAAGGCCGACCGCTGCTTGTGCCGCCAGGTCAAAGGCCGGGTAGTTCACGGAGCTACCTTCGTGCATAACGGGTTGGCAAGCGCTTGAAGGAGTTTCGAATTGGATTGTTTCAAGAGGGTCGAGGGGTTGATCGATGCCACCAGCGTGGAAGCGATCGATAACGCGCGCGTTTTGCTGGACCAGTTCAAGGGCAAGTCAGAAACAATCGCCCAAGCGATCGATGACTTCCTACTTGATTTCATGACCTTGCTGTTTGTGGTAGAAGCTACCCGCGAGCGGTTCCACAATCCGGCGAGGCGGTTGGCGCGCATCAGATTGAGCAGGATCAGGCTGTTACTCACCCGATGCTCTTGACCTTAGGGACCACGCCGCCAGGGATGCGTTTGCAGCCGCAAAGAAGGCAAAATCTGTTCGCCGGGAAACCGAGCACAGCCAGGCGGTATTTACGCAGATGAATTCGATCGCGACCGCCAAATTCTCCTGTTTGGTACCCAGCGACGACGGCAAGCGCGGACAGCTTCGGTGCTGCTGTCCTCCTGCGACAAACGTGCCTGCATACCCCCCATCCACGGCGAGCTCGACGGTTGTTTCTCACGTTTGACCAAGGTCCCGCGCAAACACTCCCCTTTCCCGCAGCAACTCATCAGGCTCAACGGCCTCGCGGCAGGCGCATTACACCAGAAGCGCGCAACCGCATCGTTTTTTCACGCCCGAGTCCTACGATCTTCGTTTTCCAGCGCCTCGCGGATATCGCCCAACTCGCCGATTTTTGGATCAGATCCGTCCTAGCGCGCGAGCAGGCTCCGCGCTCGAGTTGGCTGGGCTGCTCACGCCTCTGCCCTTCAGCATCGACCCGGTCTGGCTGTCGAGGACAGGGTTCCGCTGGGGCGACCAACATCTCCATTCTCACCGTCAGTGCAGCGGCCATTCGAAGCGCATCCTATACCCCTCCCCGGCAGCGCGCCCAATCGTCTTCCGAACGAAGAAGATATTCTCAGCCGCGCGCGCGTCGCGTTCGGCCCTGTCCGATGTCAGACAATGTCGGATGCGCAACATGGCAGAGCCCGATTTGTTCACTGCCTTGAACGGTTTTCTGATCTGGCACGGTGCATGCTTGGTCATCCGCAAGGCGTCTCGGACCAAGGAGAATCCGTCCCATGATCACCTCACCAAGAAATACCGCCGCAGGTCTCCTGGGTCCATCCAAAGATGAGGCTCGGGTAAGGCCTGGCTCCATGAAGAGCTTATTCATCTGGCTCGGCGCTACCCGCCGATCCTCCCACGCGGGGAGACGGGGACGCAGCGCCTTCATCAAAATTAGGGACAAATCACTTTGCCTCGAACCTTGCCTTTCGACCAGCCACCACAACCGGAGCCATCGATCGTCCGCCTGGCTGCGCAACGCGTTCATTGCCACCGCGCTGGCCCTGGTGACGACCGCTCCGGCTCTGGCCGCCACTGCCGGCGGCAAGGTGACGGATTTTCTGCTCGACAACGGCATGGAAGTGGTCGTCATCCCCGATCACCGCGCGCCGATCGTCACTCATATGGTCTGGTACAAGATCGGCAGCGCCGACGAGCCACCCGGCAAATCCGGCCTTGCCCATTTCCTCAAGCATCTGATGTTCAAGGCGACGACCAACCACGCCGCCGGCGAGTTCGACCGAGCCGTCTCAGCCATCGGCGGCTACAATAACGCCTTCACCGCCTATGACTACACCACCTTCCTCGAGACGGTGGCGCCCTCGGCGTTGGGTGAGATGATGGGGTTCGAGGCCGATCGCATGTTCAACCTCATCCTCAACGACGATGATATCAAGACCGAGCGCGACGTGATCCTGGAGGAGCGCCGTTGGCACAGAGAGACGAACCCGCATGCTCTGCTGGACGAGGAGGTCAACGCGACGTTGCGGCAGAACCAGCCCTACCGCATTCCGGTCATCGGCTGGATGCAGGAGATGGAGAAGCTGAACGGCACCGACGCATTCACCATCTACAACAAATACTACCGACCGAACAACGCCGTGCTGGTGGTGGCCGGCGACGTAGAGCCTGAGACGGTGAAGGCGCTGGCCGAGAAGACCTATGGCAAGGTTGTGCGCGGGCCGGACCTGCCCCCGCGCAACCGTCCGGTCGAGCCGGAGCAGAACACCAGGCGCACAGTGACGCTGACCGATGCGCGCGTTTCGGTGCCGAGCTTTTCCACTCAATGGGTGGTGCCGTCCTATCATACGGCAGAGCCCGGCGAGGCCGAGGCGCTCGACCTGCTGGCCGAGATCCTCGGCGGCGGTAACCGCAGCCGGCTATATCAGGAGCTTGTCGTCAAGCAAGGCATAGCCTCGGCGGCCGGCGCCTCCTTTCAGGGCACCATGCTAGACGACACCAATTTCACCATCTCCGGCTCGCCGCGCGGCGATGCAAAGCTCGTCGATCTCGAAGCGGCGGCCGTTGCCGAAGTCGCCCGGATCGCCAAGGATGGCGTCACCAGCGACGAGCTGGACAAGGCCAAAGACCGCTATATCCGCTCGGTGATTTTTGCGCACGACGAGCTGGACCATATCGCCAACATTTATGGCAAGACGCTCACCACCGGTGGCAATGTGAAGGACGTGCTCGAGAGGCCGGACCGCGTCCGCAAGGTCACTACCGACGAGGTCAAGGCGGTCGCCGCGCGTTATCTGGCGCTCGACCATTCGACCACAGGCTATCTTTTGCCGCAGCAACAGGCGGGGAATTGATCATGAGCTCCATCCCCATGCAAATGCGCCGGCCGGTCTTCCCTCGGCGCGCCTTCGCCACCCTGTTCCTCTCCATCCTCTTTCTCGTCTTGCGGGCGCTCGCCGGCTAAACGGGATCTGTTTAAAGCCGCGAGGAGCGGTTTTCGCGGGCCTTGCCAGGCATTTGCCGGTTCAGGCGTCATTATTGGGGTGCGCTCCTCCTCAGGCCAGCCTCTCTTCGAGTCGATAGAGTCGCCGATTCGTGGTCCGCAGATTGTAGGCGCAGGCCACCAGCATCCACTCCGCGCGGCTGGCGAAGCCGATGTCCGTTGTTCAATCGTTCGACTAGTAGAACCGCGAGGCATCTCCTAGCGTATTCAGGTATTCTCCCTTTCCAGTTGGGTACCGTGGTCTACCAGCTGTCTGGCCGAGGCCCTATAAGGAACCCGGACGTCGCGGAGTACACACCGCACCTGCTATGTATACCTGCTGCGTTGAGGAGGAATCCGGTATTGCCCCTGTGCCTGCCGATGATCCGTCACCTGAGATGCCCTGACCTGTTTGGACCCATTGATCGCCTGCCGGCACTTGGCACGCGGACTAGCGAGCGGATATTCGAGGTCCTCAACCCGTCGACTGGCGAAGTGCTGGCAGAACTACCCGACATGGGTGTCGAGGAGACATGCGCTGCGATCGACAAGGCCTATGTCGCTCAGCCTGGATGGGCAGGGTTGACCGCACGTGAGCGCAGCGAGGTTCTATGGCGATGGCATCAGTTGATCATCGACCACGCCGACGATCTCGCCGAGATCCTCACCGCCGAGATGGGCAAGCCGCTTGCAGAAGCCAAGTCGGAGATATCCCATGCTGCGGCGTACCTGCAATGGTACGCCGAGGAGGCCAATCGCGTCTATGGCGAGACGATCTCCGCACCATCGATGGACCGCCGAATGCTGGTAATCAAGCAGCCCATCGGAGTTGTTGGCACGATAACGCCATGGAATTTCCCGGCCTCGATGGTGGCGCGCAAAATCTCGCCAGCCTTGGCGGCGGGCTGCACGATCGTCCTCAAGCCCGCTGAACAGACGCCGCTCGTGGCGGGAGCAATGTTCGCCCTCGCCCATCAGGCTGGCTTTCCCGAAGGCGTCGTCAACCTGATCTATGCGTCCGAAGGTGACGCGGTCGGCCGCGAACTTTGTACCAATCCCAAGGTCCGCAAGATCAGCTTCACCGGGTCGACTGAGATCGGGCGCCTTCTCATGCGCCAGTGCTCGGACCAGATCAAAAAAGTCAGCCTTGAGCTCGGCGGCAATGCACCTTTCATCGTCTTCGATGATGCCGATATCGATGCCGCGGTTGACGGTGCGATCCAGGCGAAGTTCCGCAATGCCGGCCAGACCTGCGTTTCGGCGAACCGCCTTTACGTCCAGTCGGGCGTTCACGACGAGTTCGTCGAGAAATTCGTGCAACGGGCTCGCCAACTTCAAGTTGGTGACGGTTTCGCTCCCGGAGTGGACATCGGACCGCTCATCGACAAGCACGCTTTGGCCAAGATCGAATCCCATATTGCCGATGCCGTCGCCAAAGGCGGCGCAATTCAATGCGGGGGCAAACGTATCGGCACGAATGGCACGTTTTTCCAACCGACAGTCCTGACCGGTGTCTCCAGCGAGATGACCGT
The DNA here is from genome assembly GCF_040318415.1 of Mesorhizobium sp. M1163. NCBI lineage: Bacteria > Pseudomonadati > Pseudomonadota > Alphaproteobacteria > Hyphomicrobiales > Phyllobacteriaceae > Mesorhizobium > Mesorhizobium sp. M1163. The sequence goes on from NZ_JAMYMF010000025.1 coordinate 60,231, forward strand.
CGCGCAAGAAGAGACATTCGGGCCGCTGGCACCGATTATTCGCTTCAAAGATGCGGATCAGGTCGTGCGTGAGGCCAACGACACGATTTACGGCCTCGCGGCCTACTTTTATGCCTCCAACCTGAAGCGTGTCTGGCGTGTGGCCGAGGCCTTGGAATATGGAATGGTCGGGGTAAATACCGGCCGGATGTCTTCAGAAGCGGCGCCGTTCGGTGGGATAAAACAGTCCGGCATCGGGCGGGAGGGATCCCGCCATGGCCTCGAGGACTACCTCGAAATGAAATATCTCTGCATGGGCGGCATCTGAATTTTCGGCTTGCAGGGTTCACAGACCGGGTAACCTAGCGAGCGATCTCCAAATTGTGAATTGTAGGATCGCTCCTCGATTGGGAACTGAGGGGCGGCTCCGTACCCGAGCAAACACGCAATCCTGAAGGAGCACCCTGGCTGGGTTTATCTCTCGACGAGACAAGCGTCTGCATTGTCGGCGACGACGGCGTGCATGTGACGGAGGATACGCTTGCGAGGGATTTGGCGGCCCTCGCCGAGTATCTTCAGGCGACGGGCTGTCGTTGCGCGGGTCTGGTTGGAAGCTTGTGCACCATCGCGATCGTGAACGCTGGTTGTGCGCAATATCCGGTTTCTGGGGCAGAATTTTGAACCTGCTACCTTCCGATTGTCAGTAGCTCACTTGTTCTTCGGCCGACTGCCGCGCCGGTACAGGCTCGGCCAGAATCGAAGATACCATCAGGCAGGCGTGCGCATTCGACATTTCCGGTGATCGGCGCACGATCCAGGGCGCGCCAGGTTGACCAAGCGCCTCGAACCGCATGACAGTCTTGACCGGCTGGAGGACGGAAATCCCGCGATGCCGAAGAGGTTGGTCATCGAAGTCGAGCCCACACGGCATTTGCGGCACGAAACAGCAAGGGCTGGGAAGCGATCGGCCGAGCGGTCCTCGAAGGCGCGGGCCAGGGTGTCGACGATGCGTTGGTTCAGGTCCGCCAATCTGGTCTCTACCGTCTGATAGCGGGTTCGGTCGCCAGTGACAGCGAGTAAAGATATTTGGCATCATCGGCTTTGATTGCCGCGCAGATCTGGTCGAGATTGGGATAGCTCACTGATGCACCTTTGGGCTCACAGTGCTTCCTCCTCATCGAGATGAGGATTGCCGGATTTGGCGTAGAACACCAACACGGGTCCGAGATCAAAGCGCGTCCCGGGCGCAAGGCGCTGGACGGACCGGGGCCATGTTTCGGTTGAGACGCCATCGATGCCTCGCGCCAGCGTTCTGGCGAATCGGGGCATCAGCGGAGCGAGTGTCGCTGCCAGGATCGCAGCGGCCGTCGTCTGAAGGGCTAGCGAAGTCCGATTGCGGGCGGGATAGAAACGTCGCGCCGCTGCATAGTCTTGCGCCCGACGGTAGATCACGCAATCGCGCACGAAATCGCAGACCTGAGCGGCCGCGCGCCGGACCGAGAAGCCTTCGTCCGAATAGGCGCGCTCCATCGCCGCGCGATAGATCTCTATCCGAGCAAAGAAGGCGCGGTCGACCGAGCTCCAGTCGCCTGCATCAGGTACACGGCCGGCAAAATCCTGCTTGATTTCCTGGTTCAACGCATCAAGCCAGTTCAGCCAAATCCCTTGGAACACCTCGTTCTCGGTGCGGCGCAGCGCGTCCAGCGTGAAATCCGTCCGCTCACCTTCCGGGCGTGTCAGGCCCAAATGGAGGCGCACGACGTCGACTGTCTTTGGGCTCAGAACCTCCTTGCCCCAGACCGCATGGCGGCAGCTGGTTGAGAACTTCTTGCCGTCGAGCAGGTAGAACTCGTTGACGTGATAGTGGATGCGTGGCGTCCAGTGGGAGAAGACCTCGGCGTAAAGAGCGGGGTAGAGTAGCGCGTGGTAGAACGAATTGTCGAAGCCGAAGAAATGGACAATCTGCCAGTTGTTGCCGGGCATCTCCGCCTTCCAGTCGCGACCCAGCAAGCGGCCGAGCGCCTGAATGTTGTAAAGAAAACCGAAGGCCATTTCCGGCCAGACCCAGATCACTTGCCCCGGGAACCCTTCGGCCGGCAGGCCCCAGTCCGAGGGGTGGGTAATGGGCACTGAAAAGTTGCCACGTCGGCGTAGGCGCGCGAAGAGATCCAAGATCCGTAGCGGGACGCCCGACGCCCTTAGATGCCGGTCGATATTGTCGTAGCATCGGTCCAAGGCAAGTTCCGGGCGGCGGACGGAGCCGACCAACGGCGCCTCGGCAGACTGCCGTGACCGGGCTGCGCCCAAGTCGTGGCAAAGGTTTGGGGCGCCGCATTCCTCGCAGATGTTGCCACCGGCGGAGCCGCCGCAATCGGGGCAAAGGCCGCTAACATCCGGCTCGTAAAGATAGTGGCCTGTCACAGCATCGAAAAGCGCAGGGCTCTGGCGCAGATCTACCGCCGTGCTGCTCAGAAGACTGCGGAAACACGCGGCTTGAAACTCGCCGTAACCGTCATCGCCCATTGTGGGTTGGAAGCTGTGGACGTCACAATCGAGAAGTGCAAGCGTGGCGCGAATCTCGTCGGCGTAGTAGCGCGCCACGGTTGCAGGCGTCGATTGATCGGCATCGGCGCGTGTCGTGACGTAGCTCTGGTTGTCATCGCTTCCAGTGAGGTGATATGCTTCGACTCCTTTCATGCGCAGGAAACGAGTATAGACGTCGGCGCCGAAATAGGGGCCAGAAAGATGCCCCAGATGCAGATCGCCATTTGGCGTTGGCGGCGTGGAGAAGACGAAGATCGGCCCGCGTGGAGCCGTGGTCTTTGCAGCGGCATCAAGGGCGGCCTCGCCGTCTCGCCAGTAGACATCGACGAAATCTAGGTCTTCGTTTCCGTCGTTGCGCAGCACATGCGCTTCAAAAGGGTGGAACAGAACGACATCGCCCGCCTCGACCGAGATTTCCCCAAGGTCGGTCCTGACCTTGCCCGCGCCAGACAGGACCACGAAGGCCTCGATTTCGTCGTGCCGATGGGGCTCGGATGTAACGCCCGGTGCCACCCTACCGAACGAAAACCCCGTGCCGGCGCTTCCCGTTCCAAGCGTGGCCATGTCGATACCGAACGCGCGCGACAGCCCGGTTCGAGAAAACTTGTGTTTGCGCATGACGAACCTAAGCTGTTGAAGCAGTGGTATCTTCGGTGCCAACGCAACAGCCTCCCGTGCAATTCGTGGAGAGAAACGGCCCGACCCATTGGCGACCCCGGCCAGGATAATGCAGCTCTGGGCCGCCAGGCGGGCGACGAGGGGCGGAGCCAGTCGGGCTGTAGGCGTCATAGACCGCCCTGCGACCACCTCCACAATCCACGTGCCAAAGCGTCCTAACGGGCTGCGGTCGATGCTCCGCGAGCCCGCAAATCAGAACGCCATACTCTCCGTGCACTTTTGAGCGGTCGATCAGTTTCGTGTGCATGCCTCCGCCTGGCTGCGTGAGCTCAATCGCGATAGAAAATGCCATTTGGGGGCTTGAGTTTGTCGAGATCGGCGACTTTGCCCTCGGGCGGGTTAAGGGCGCGCTTAAGCACGTTATATTCAGCGCGGGTCGGTCCACCGGTTGAAGCACGCTGGAACACCAAGTAGAGTGTCCGCCGCGAACGATTGCTTTTGTTCGGTCGTGAGTAGTGCGGTGCGTAATCGTCGAAGATGAAGATGTCGCCAGCCTTCCATACTACGGGTTCCCAGGAGAACATTTCGGCGACTTGAGGATCGATCACCCCATCGGCATCCATGGGAAACACCCCCTTCTTGTGGTTGCCGGGGCTGAAGAAAAGCCCGCCGTTTTCCGGGTCGGAGTCGTCGATGCCTATGGCAACCACCGCATGGACCATCCGGTCGGGGAGTTTGTGTGGAATGTGATAAATGTCCTGATGCGGGAGATAGCCGCCGCTGTCGGGGTAGTGGAAAATCAGCAACTCCTTGAGCCTGCGCGAATCTTCACCAAGCAAATCCTCGACCGCTGACTTTATGCGCTGATCTTCTAAGAGCAAACGACGCAATGGATCATGGAAGTCGAGAAAATTCTCGATCTTGGAGATGATCTTTCGATTGTCCGTCGTCTTCTCGAACCACATGAGCCATTTATCATCGCTGACATCCCAGCGTGACATATCTTCGACAAAAGTAGAGATATCTTCCTGAGCCGCTGGAGAGAAGAACCTTTCGAGCCTGACGTATCCGTCTTTCTGCCACTTTTCTCTTTGTGCATCAGTCAACATGCGAAAAGCCTCCTGTTGGAAAGACTGGTTGCTCGGACATCCCAATTAGGGCAGTCGGGCGCTGGTCAAGTTGCGGGTCCACGGAGACGGACTCACGTCATGTGGGACGGCGATGCTAAGTGCGTTCCGCTCCGGCGGATATTGTCCGCAGAAGCTCGGCGCGAGACTGCCTATGTCAGGCTCAGCCGGGTCCAGGGGTTCCGTAAACTGGGCCGGATCAATCGCTTCGCCCGGTCCAGCCACGACACGCATCGCTAAAGGGCGGCACCATCCGCTGACCGCCGACCCAGCCATGGCCACCAAGACCACGGCGCTCTTTCGAGTGAGCGACCTGGTACGGTCTTGACAACCGTAGGGGAAATGCACGGCCCCAGAATAACGCGATGCGCCGCTTGGTCCAAGGGCTTGTTCGGTCACGATGATTTCGGAGAAGCCTCCGGCCTTCGCCGCAGCGGAGGCGGACATCATTCCTAGGATGCCACCGCCGATGATCAAAAGTCTACGAGTCATATCCCGCTGCCCATTTCTTCGGCTGCGGCGGCGGGCCAGCTCTCGATCGAGGTATGGCTGATGAAGCCAGGATGCTCGGGGTTCGCGCATGGCGCGCGTCCAAGAAGGCTATCGAGGATGCGGCGCGCGCGCCAGGCCAGCAGGCTTAGGTTCGGATCGGCCAGGCCGCGCTGCCCGAGGCTCGCGTTTTGTACGAAGATGCGTCTGTCACGCGGTCCGTCCCAGCTCACCGAAAAATCCTCGCGAATAGCTAATTCATTGTCGATCTGCTCCAGCCGGTGCGCGATGGGTTCCAAGAAGTCTGGCACCGCGTTCTCGTAACCGGTGGCCAGGATGACGATGTCAGCCGTGACTTCTTCGACCTCGACCATGCCGTGCTGCAGGGTCAGCCTGTGACCCGCGCCGGCGTTGATGCAGTGCGAGACGGTGCAGCCCGGCCGCAGTGTAATGTCGCATCGGTTTGGCTCGAAAAATGCGTGGCGGTACAGCGCCTGATAGATCGCGCGCAACGTGCTTTCCGAAATGCCGTCCGAGGCAAGCACGAAACGCCGCAGGAGCAGCTTACGCTGCGACTCGCTCATCGCCGCGAAACGATCCGAAAAGCAGGGCATGAACAACTCGTTTGTGAACGGGCTGTCGTCGAGAGGCAGGTAGTTCTCACGCTGCGAGACCCAAGTGATCGAGGCAGGCCGCCGTTCTTTCGGCAGGCCGACAAGGTGCAACATCACCTCGGCTCCCGACTGGCCTCCGCCAACCACGCAGACATGCTTTCTTCGCACCTCAGGATGGATGTGCAATAAAACAGATGAGTGGAACAGGTTGCGTCCAGTCCAGCCCTGAAACTGAGGCGGAATTTGCGCCTGCTTGCCAATGCCGACCACGACGTTTCTGGCGCCGAGAACCGCCTTATCCGTCCGCACCCGAAACTCGCCGTCAAAGCGGATTTCGTGCACGGTCTCGCCCCCACGGACAAGTGGGTTCCTGTGGAAGGCCCAGTTCAGGTACTGCTCAAACTCAGCTCTGAACACAGCCTCGAACTGTGCGTTCAGGAAGTGGTACAGACGCCCGTTCTCGTACAGGTAGTTTACGAAAGTGTAGGCTGATCGCGGATTCACCAGCGTGACCAGATCCTTGAAGTGGCTCACCTGGAGCTCTGAGGAATCGAAAGCGATGCCTGGATGCCAACGGAAATCGACTTGCCGATCCAGGAACAGCGCCCCTTGCCCAATTTGCTCGTGTATCTGACACGCAAGACTCAAATTGGACGGCCCAGCACCGACTCCAATGCAAGATTGCTCCACTTGCTTTGCTCCTATAGGTTTTTTCCCACCCGGCGGGTTGTTAGCGGCGAATATCGGCCATAGCCATTGGGCCCCCCTCGCGGGCGTTTTCGATCCCCGGTCCCGACCGGATTTGCGAGAATTTGTCCAGCGCGTTCGGTTGTCGAATGTAGACCGAGCATTCCAGCGCGGTGACAATCGACGGGTCATGCCGGCGACGTGGGTTGGGGGCATCGACGTATATCCTTTCCGCCCGCCTCGATGACCGCGACGTCGTCACGCGAGACGCTTTCCAGGCCCATTAAGGTGTTTGAAGCCGGCGTAATCGCCCGCCTCAACCATGACGCGCCGGCCTTTCGGCGGCTTGATGGCAGGCGAGAGCGCGGTTTTCACTGCGGCGACGGCATTTTCGGTGCGCATGATCATGGACGACCTATCTTTGATGGCGTTCGCAGAATCCCGCGCATGAGCCGTGCCAGAGAAGGAAAATTTTATTAAACAACGGGTTGGCGGATTCGCGATCCTGTCGGAAATCCGACATTGAGGGGGACGCCTCATGGCGGCGCCAAATTTGCCCGGCGATGTCGCCTTTTTCCGAATAGCTAATCGGGCAGATTCTGAACCAGGATACTTCTCTTGCCCGACAGATCGCGATTTGCCTTCTCCCATCGAGGGCATGCAGACCGAAGCGTCGGGCAATAGCGGCTGCCGTTTGGAATGCTCGGTGAAGGTCGGAGCTGTAGATTTCGAGCTGTTTCTGACCAACCAACGCCGCCAGACGTTCGGCCGTGGCCTCCGCATCACGCGAAATCAGCTACGGCGTGGCAGGTGGACAACCGCAAGATTGGCTTGATGCTCGCTATAATCCCATCTCCGATGACAATCGGCTAGATCACCATTGTGGGATTGAAGGCGCAGAAACCCGCCGGGAGGTAGCGACCCGCGTATTTCCTCGGGTGAATGCGATTGTGGATCGACCGTGCGCAACTCAGATCATTGTGACCCATGGCTTCACGCTTAGTTTCGTCATCGGGGCATGGATGAAGATACCGATTGATGGGGCCGGCTTCTTAAGCTTCCCCGCGAAGTCAGGAAGCATCACGCATCTGCGTGAATCTCCGGATTCTGGTAAAGAGCCGAGCCAACCCAAGGCGCTGCTTCTCGCCGCCGGAGAGGCGTACGCCGTTCTCGCCCAAAATGGGTCTGGAAGCCACCGGGCCAGCGCTCGATCATCCATGAAAGCATGAACGCAACAGGCACTTGAATCGACACCGACACACTGTCCGGGACTTATCAGTTATTCCCGGTCACCCCGAATATCTGGACGCCCTCGTCGCCGGAATAGGAGCTGAGGAATATGCCGGCAGTTAACCGCTCGTTAATCATGCGGGGCGTAGCCAAGAAGCGTCACTGCACCTTCCCAATCGAATGTGACCTTGAAGACCCGGCACACAATCCCTCCAGATTGGGTGCCGGCTCTTTTTGTTAGCGAGAGCAAGGGCTGAGAGGTAGTTCTGCATGGCGATGCTATCGTGTTGCCATGCGACGCCATCTTGAACTTGCAGAACATGGACTCGATCACATTTCGTGCGAGAGATGCGTACTATTCAGGTCTGAACCTGACAACAGATGCACGGTGATTTACCGCTTCTATGCTTCCATCCGGAAGGAGCTGGAGCAAGAACTGTTTCTCCTCGATGCCAATATTCCGCAGAAGGTTCGTTTTTTGTGGCGGCGATACCGGATAACTATAAGCCGTTCAAACCTTTGCCCGAACCGACGGGCCTCATTTCGGGCTGCTCGACGTGCTGAAGGAGGCGGCGCATGTTCGCAGGCCGTTATCAGCCGAACTGCGAGGCAGGAGGACCGTCACAGCTTTCCAACGCGCCATTGCGCGGATGCGATGATGTGAGTGGCGAGAGCGGCGCGTCTGGGGTGACGAAGAGATTTCGGAGCGCCGAGAACATCGAACTGACGAAAAAGCATGCAGCTCTCGCCGCATGGCGCGCGGCAGCAAGCTGCTTCCCCTCGCGGATTCGCATCGGGCGTCACCATTTTTTTGCGGCGACATCCTTCAGAATCGCGTTGTCCAGGATCTGCTCGGCCAGGAGCTTCTTGAGCCGGGCGTTCTCGTCCTCCAGAGCCTTCAGGCGACGTACGTCGGATACGGTTGCAGTCATTGTCGGATCTACGACGATGCCGGACATAAGACACAGCGCCATCAGAGTGGTCGCATTGTTCTGAAACGATTTTCCTGGTTGGCACGACACATGCAGTCCGATGCGCAAACGCACTGCCGCGTCGCACCAACTGAGAAGAACTCATCCTATGATCACGCTCGCCGAGCATGCGCTCGCCGCCGCAAACAATGAGCTTTCCCGAGCGGACGGAAGCCTTTGCGCTTTCATTCTTCAGGTTGCACGGACATGACCGCATTCGATTTCCGCCCAACGCTGAATGCTCCCGACGATGATCCTTATCTTTGGCTTGAAGATATAGAAGGCGAACGGGCACTTGACTGGACCGCCAGCCAGTCGGCCAGGACACTGGAGCACTTCGGTGGAACGCAATTCGAGCGGGACCGCGCGGCCCTGACAGCGATCTTCGACCGTCCTGACAAGATTCCCTTGATCACCCGCCACGGTCACTACCTCTACAATTTCTGGCAAGATGCCCGCAACCCGCGCGGACTGTGGCGCCGAACCACCTTTGCCGCCTACATGAAGGCGGATCCCCAGTGGGAGCTCCTGCTCGATGTGGACGCCCTCGCCGCTAGCGACGGAGAGGACTGGGTCTGGGGGGGCGCGTCGATCGAGCCAGAGAGACGGGAAAGAGCCGTTCTACGCTTCTCGCGCGGCGGCAGCGAGGCGGTCGTGCATCGCGAATTCGATCTGGAGTCTGTTAGCTTCGTCGCCGACGGTTTCAACCTCGCGGAGACCAAGGGCGGGGTAAATTGGCTCGATCCTGACACGCTTCTGCTTTCCAGTGCGCTTGGTGATGGCATGGCCACCCGCTGCAGCTACGCGCGCACCGTGCGGCTGTGGAAACGTGGCGCGGATCCGCTCACCGCGCCGGTAATCTTCGAGACCGGTCCCGAATCCCTCGGCGTGTCCTGCCATCTGGACCGCACCGCCGAGAGCGAGCGCCTTTGGTTCATTGAGCAGGCGACCTTCTTTGAGAAGATCGGCCGAATTGGCGACAGGAGCGGGCCGAAGATGCGGATCGACCTTCCTCGGGACGCCTCGTGGAGCGGCTTCGGCGACTGGCTGGCGGTAAAGCCGGGCAAGCCGTGGACAGTGGGAGGGACGACCCATGCCGCGGACGCGCTGATCGGTATCTCGCTTTCCTCCTTCATCGCCGGCGGGCGCAGTTTTGCCACCCTCTTTGAACCAGGCGACAGGCGCTCCCTGCAGTCATTCTTCTGGAATAACGGGAAGCTCATTATCTCCTACCTCGTCTACCTCGTTCCGCGTTTCGACATGTTCACCCCCGACCGCGAGGAATGGACGCGCCGAGTGCTGGACACCGTGCCCGCCGAAGGGACTGTTCACCTTCGGTCGCTCGATGCGGAACATCTCGAGACCAACGGAGAGGTCCTCGTTTCGGCTCAGAACCCGATCAAGCCGCGGAAGCTTCTCCTATTAGACCTCAATGCCGCGGCGCCTCTCGGCGCTCCAGTAATCCTGAAGCGCAACCCGGAGAATTTCGACGCATCCGGGCTGGTGGTCACGCGCCACGAGGCAGTCTCGACCGGTGGGGAGATGATCCCCTACACGCAGGTCGGTCCGGCGAACGGGAACGGGGATGCCCCGGTTCACCTCACCGCCTACGGCGGGTACGGCATATCGCTCCTGCCCCACTACAACTCCTCGCTCGGCAAGCTGTGGCTCGAACGCGGCGGCACGTGCGTGGTGGCGAACATCCGGGGCGGCGGAGAGTTCGGCACCCGTTGGCACGAGGCCGGGCGCAGGGAGGGCAAGCGTCTCGCCCATGACGATTTCGCCGCCGTTGCCGCCGACCTCGTGCGAAGGGGCATTACGCTGCCGAGGCGGATTGCCGCCGAGGGCGGCTCAAATGGCGGCCTTCTGATCGCCAACATGCTTACCCGCTATCCTGAGCGTTTCGGCGCGCTGTTCTGCAAAATGCCGCTTGTCGACATGCGCCGCTACACCAAGCTTTTGGCGGGCGCGAGCTGGATTGACGAATATGGCGATCCCGACAAGCCGGAGGAATGGATTTTCCTAAAGGAAATCTCCGCTTATCACGTCGCGACGCCGGGACAGCCCTATCCGCCGATCCTGCTTGCCACCACGAAGCGGGACGGCCGCCTCCACCCGGGCCACGCGCGTAAGATGGCCGCAAAGCTGCAGGCTCTTGGCTATCCCGGTTACTTCTATGAGCCCGGCGCGGGCGGGCACGGCTACGGCAAGAACAATCGGGAGCGGGCCGCATTCATTGCCTTGGGCACCAATTTCCTTCGCAGTGCGATCGGCTGGCAAGCCGATGGCGTTCGATAGGTCAGCGGGACCAGACAAAGAGCAACGTTTCACTCAGTGGGTACAGGTCAATGGTTGCGAGCACGGCGCGAATAATGTGTGCGCGTTCCCACGCAAATTGCGCATGAGCGCTCCGCCAATCAAGATTTTTCGTAGTTCGGTCCACATTTTCTGAAGAGCAAGGAGAGAATATCATGGCGAGAAACCAAATGCGCGCGGCGCGGGGAGTAACAGCGGCCGTTGTCCTCATCGTGATGGGACAGCAGGCCGTCGCGGCGGACCTTGCGCAAGCCGCGAGCGTCCCGCAGGCAGGAGCCTCGGTCACGCAAGAGCCAAGTCCTTGGCAACTCCGCCTGCGTGGGTTGGGGGTCATCACCGAGGATTCGGGCTACGTCAATGCAGTGTCAGGCTCCGGTCTTTCCTACTCGAACACCGTGATCCCGGAACTCGATATCTCCTATTTCTTCACGGACAACATCGCCGCCGAGCTCATACTCGGCACCACCTATGCAAATATCGAGGGCCAAGGAACGATCGGCGCGCTGGGCAATGTCGGCAAGGTTTGGCTGCTGCCGCCTACGCTCACATTGCAGTATCATTTTACCAACTTCGGCGCTTTCAAGCCCTATGTCGGCGCCGGCGTGAACTACACGATCTTTTATAACCAGGATGCCGGCAGCGCCGATGCTCTCCATGTTAAGAACACGTTCGGCACCGCGCTGCAGGTCGGGTTCGACTACATGGTGGATCAGCACTGGGGCGTCAACTTCGACGTGAAGAAGCTTTTCCTCAAGCCAGACTTCGACGTCACGGTCGACGGCGCGAAGCTGACGGGAAAGGCGGAGCTCGATCCCTGGTTGATAGGCGCAGGTGTCACCTACCGCTTCTAACAACGAAAGGTGAAGGCGGCTGCTGATAGCCGATCGAAATGAGGGCGCCTCGTGCGCCCTTTTTTACGCTCGTCCCTGCACGGGCGGCACTTGAAGACTTGAAGAAGCCGTTGTCGACGGGCGGCCGCCCTCCTCCAGCGGACCAAGAAGGTACCCCTGGTCAATGCGGCCTCGACTAACGCCTGAAATGACGTGCTTAGATGCGCTTCGAATCAGGATGGTTGTTGGGTATTGTTGATGGACTGCCCGGCATCAGTCTCCCGGACGTCATGTCGGAGCTATGCGCCTGCGTAAGGCGAGCAGGGCCTCCCTCGACGCCGAAGATGCCTTGTTCAGCCTGCTGCGACAGCTGCTGTTCTTTTGCTGCAGGAGCGGTGGCTGGCGCCCAGAGGATGCATTCCTCGGCAGGCCAAGGCCTGCCTCCTGCCCCATGGCTTGACCCATGGCACGGTGCCGCGCTCCAGTTCGGCAATGATGCGGTCGGTGATCTCCTGATAAAGGCTGGCGCCGGGGCGCCCGCCCTTGCCTGCGCCAGCCTCTGTGCTGGCGGAACGCTTGCTGTTTGCACGCATCGTCTTATCCTCCGCTTCGCCGCGCCTTTCCCCGGAAGATCCCATGGGGCGGTGGAGGCAGCGCTCGATCCCAATCTCGCGTGCCTGCCCCCGTGAGTGGGGTGGGCGGCAGAAAGCGACCGGAAAGGCCCGCCGTGGTAGGCGGACCGCATCCGAAGGACCGGAACGAAGAGGAGGACCCTGAGCGGCACGCGAAGGGTTGCGGGCTGCCGCGGCGGGCCTAGAAGGGAGTGCCGCCCACCCCGCGCCACCGGGAAAGGCCAACAGACACACCGCGCCGCCCGCAAGGGCGGCGGCCGTCACAGCCCGAAGGGCTGCCCACGCCAAGGGGCGAAGCCGTATGGCCGAGACCGCCTGAGCTTACCGAAGAAAAGCGGGCTCGGTTCACGAGCACCTGGTGCGCGTCGCCAGGCGCGCGGGTGCTCCTGTCAGCAGCATGAAATGCCTGGAAAACCTTCTGGTCGAGTCTCATCAACCGCGGTTTCGTCGCTGCTTCCAGATCTATTCAGAATGAGGGTCGAGTAAATCGGCCGGCTCGATTCCGAGCACTCTGGCGAGTTTTGCCGCCTATCAATGCTGGCGCCATAGACCGAGCGCTCAAGTGCGCTGACATATGCTCGGTCGGCGCCAGCCTCATGGGCCAGCGCTTCTTACGACAATTTCTTTTTTGGCCATGCCTACGCAGATTGCGGGCAAAGACCTCTCGGATTTCCATGCACGAGAAGCCACCCTCTTGTCGAGGATTTCACCACGGAGGATTTTCTACAAAAATCAGAGACAACAAAGGGGAGCGGCTGCACGGCATCACTTTAGCGAGGGCAAATCCCGCTGAGCCGTGAACTCAAGGAGGTAAATCGTGAAGTTTGGCACCCAAACCAAGCGCTACGCTATCTACAGGTCACGAGAGCGACGCATTTGTGCCAGAAGCTCGCAAGGATCGATATCGAGAGCCTCGGTAAGGTCGAGAAACTCAATTACGTCCAGCCGACGTTCACCACCCTCATACTTGGCCACGAAGGATTGTGGGCGGCCCAGCATATCAGCAAGCTGGGTCTGGGTGACCCCTTTGGTTTTGCGCGCGGCAATCAGCCGTTTTAGCAGCCGGCGCTGGCGAGCTGATCGAAGGGATTTCGGCATCAGACGAACCGGCCAAGAAGGAACCGGCTCACCGACTAATCCCAGTTTCGGATTATCCCATTTTAGGATATTGTGCCGTGCGCGGGCGCGGAAGAGGTCTTAGGCGAGACATGAAATGGTAGACAGATTGTTCCAACCTGCTGTTGCCGACGAGGTCCCATGGGCGGAGAGCCTGACCGCTTACGACGATGAACACTTCACGACATATTTGAAGCTCATAGACGCATGCGCCGACAATGCGAGCGAAGAAGAGATGGCGCAGGCGATATTGGGCATCGATCCAGTGCAAGAGCCAACGCGCGCCCAAAGGGCGGTTCGCAGCCATCTCGCGCGCGCCCACTGGCTGGTGGTGGCGGGGTACAAAGAGCTGTTCTCTGGCCGCCAAAAGACCTGATGGTGGCGTTATAGAAGAAGACGCTTATAACCTCCGTTCATTAGCGAGCGCCCGCGCCTGACTGCACGGCGGACGCTGTCGCGAAGATGGTCACCGGGGTCGGCCCAGTCCTGCTCGACGCGGGCTCTGCCGAAGAGAGCAAGGCCGATTTCGCGGTGTGATGCGCCAGCGATGAAGCCGTCGAGGGCACGCAAGACTCGGCGCAACCGCGAGCAACGGGGCTCGGTCGGAAAGAATCCTGGTTGCAGCCTGCCGGTCCAACAGAGGCTGTTCAGACATTCCAACGCGTTCAGGCGTTGCTTCAGTTCCTCTGGTGACCAGAGGACGGAGGATGTCAATCGCACAGGTTCGAGGATGCTGACGCCGGAGGCAGCCAGCTGCAAGCTCTTGCCACTGTCCTCGACCAGGAGGTGCTGATGCCCGTCCCGCGTGACGAGTATGGAGATGCGGCAGGAGTGCGGGGCGAGATCAAGCAACTCGACCCCGCGCGGCCGCGCGGCCTTTTCGGCAACAACGGGCAAAACATGCGGACATTGGCAGGGGCACCAAAAGACGCTCGCATCAGTTCCTTTTGAGCTTGCAAAACAGAAGGCCCCACCGCGAGAGATCAACAGTGTTCGACGGCAGGCTGATAATATCCACGAACCGGGCGTTCGTGCGTTCGGCACCGCGCAACGCGTTCGCCAGATCCTTCTGGAAGTCCGGATTGCGCCTGAGGAATTCCCAGGCCCAGCCGCGGCTGGTGAGCTGCTCGACATAGCCATAGGCACGATCATCTTGCCTGTCCGGCCAAGCAGGGCCAGGTCTTGTTTCGTCCATTGCATCATTTCCAGAAAGCGTTGGATTCCAGGCTCAGGCGATCTTCATGACCGGTGTCCACAGCACCGGGCCCTTGAGCCCGCCATTGCGACGGAGGGCTTCCAAGCTCTCTGTCGAGACGTCGAGATATCCGACAACGGCACGTGTGTTGCCAATTGTCTGCGGATCGGACAACCGTTCGAGCGGCCAGCCGGCGCGACGCAAGATCCGCTCTATGCGCAGATCGGTTACGGTGACGATGCTGCGCAGACCGCGTGACAAACCAAACTCTACCATTCCGGCAAACAGCTCGTAGGTGGCAACAGCAATTCCCGCCTGTTTGGGCGCGGAAGGCGGCAGATCAAGCGCAAAACGGCTGCTTTCCCAAACCCGCGGATCTTCCGGCGCTGAACGGTCAGCAAGGAGAGCGGGGAAGCTATCGCGCAACATCGTCGATCCTGTAGTCGGCAAGAGGCGCACGCAGCCGTCGATGCTTCCGGCGGGCGCACGCAGCAACAGGTAGTGGGGACGAAGCGCGTCGAACGGATCGACCTCATAGCCGCCGCTGAACGAAACGTCCCAATCAAGTCGATCCCTGAAGACGCGATACCGCAAGCGGTGCATCTGCTCGAGCTCGTCGCTGAACTCAGCGTAGCAATCCGGCGTGATCAACTGCATCATGATGGCCTTCTCCCTCGCATGGATAACACCTGCGATTGAAGGCAAGGGCCGGAGTTGATACAACCTGTGTATGTGCCCAGGTTTCGGAGATCAGGTGAAGAGAGATGGCCGAGACAGTGCAAGCCGAACAGCTGCCTGAATAGCCGTCTTCACGCCAAGCTTATTCCTGGCGTTATCCCGATGATAGGCTGCGGTGTGCCGACTGATTCCCAAGATGCGGCCGATTTCCCACGCCGTCTTTCCGCGAGCGCCCACTTCAGACACTCCATTTCCCTTCGCGATAGGGTATTCGTATCGACGGCGATGTGGCGCTTGCGGCCGACAATCGTCTTGCCGGCGTCGTACCCTCTTGTTTCCGCTTGCGGAGCCTTGATCACGCCCCTCATGGGACTGGCGTCGCGCCCGACTCGCTCGCGGTCCAGCATCAGCGCCACGTCGTGGATGGTCTGGAACAGAAAGCGCCGCGCCAACTGGCGAAACCAGTCGTAGACCGTCTGCCAGGCGCCGAAATGGATTGGCAGCATTCGCCAGCCGCAACCCGAGCGCACAAGATAGCGCACCACGTTGATCACCTCACGGAATCAACCTCGCGCGGACGGCCGCGACGCCCAGGCTTGGGCATCAGCGGAGCGATCTGTTCCCACTCCTCGTCCGTCAGATCAGACGGATAGTCTTCTTAGCGATCTCTTCCGTGGCAGGTCACGTTCCGCTGTTCGATCGGGGCAGTCGGCCGACCGCATGGTGGCGATCGAGCTGCCGATAGATATGCGTACTTGCCGTGGCCGCAGCACCCCGGCTGCGCTGAGACGGCAGCTCGCCGGCAAGGACACGCCGATATCGTCATCGAGGACGTGATCCACGCGCAGCGCATTGGTTGCGCCGTCCGCAACTTGCCGAATGGACGCCACATAGGCGGCTGTCCGGTAGTCACCCAGATACGGTTGCTCTTCGATCAGATCGGCGATGCGTCCCCAGGTGCCACGCATGACGTCTTCCAGTCCGGAACGAACCAGATCGATTTCCGCGCCGCCTTCGAGGAACTCGTCGCGGATATCGGCGGGAAACTCCTTGCCGGTCATCCGTTCGAGCGCTGCGGCAATCGTCTGGTTGCGCCGTTCGCGCCGGCGTCTCTCCATCAGGGCGAATGGGATGAGCGATTTGCCCGGCACGATGTCGCTCACCTCGTAAAGGCTTATGACCGATGTCCGCAGCGCCTTGCGGCTTCGAAAGTCCGGATATGGATCAAGAGGGGTGGTGAGCTGACACTCGTTCCCCGAACCACGACCAGAAGGAAAACGTTCGTTGCCTGCAAAGTCAAAACTCCAAACTGAAATCCCGGATGAAAATCCTCTCCGATCGCTTGTCACGAGCATCGCAAGACAAACTGCGGAAGCACGCGCATGAATGCGAACGCCAACGGTCGGGCGGCGAGGTATCAGTGATGCAGTACAATTCTGCTGGCTTTCTGGAGAGTGTCGACCAGAACTTCCGTCGTGCCATGACGTTCCTCGATCTGCCCGAAGGATTGGCCGACCGGATCATTCAGTGCAACTCGACCTACACCGTGCGCTTCGGTCTCAGGCTGCGCGGCCGCGTGTATAGCTTCATCGGCTGGCGATCGGTCCACTCCGAGCACTGCGAGCCGGTGAAAGGCGGGATTCGCTACGCACCCGATGCCGATGGCGAGGAGGTGGAGGCGGTTGCAGCGCTGATGACGCTCAAATGCCCGCTCGTCGACGTGCCGATCGGCGGCTCGAAGGGCGCGCTCAAAATCGACCCGCGCGAGTGGACGCGGCAGGAGCTCGAGCGCATCACCCGCCGGTTCACTCAGGAACTGAACAAGCGTGGCCTGATCGGTCCCGGCGTCAACGTTCCAGCCCCCGATATCCGCACCGGCGAGCGGGAAATGGCCCGGACGTCAACGAGTTCCGCCGCGCGAGCCCGACCGATGTGGTCAACGCGCGCGCCTGCGTCACCGGCAAGCCACTGTCGAAGGGCGGCATCGCCGGCCGCATGGAGGTCACGGGCCGAGGCGTGCAGTTCGCCGTCCAGATTTTCCTTCGCGATTCACGTACCGAGGGACTGAAAGGCCGGCGCGATCTCAAAGATGCCTCGGTCATGGTCCAGGGTTTTGGTAATGTCGGCTATCATGCAGCCAAGTTCCTGTCGGAAGGCGATGGTGCTCGCGTGACGGTTGTGGCTGAACGGGATGGCTGTATCTCCAATCCGGGAGGCCTGGCCATCGAGGCGCTCAAGCAGCACCAAATCCGGACCGGCAGCATACTTGGTTTTGAGGGAGGCAAGTCGCACGCCAATGACATGGCCGGCATCGAACAGCCATGCGACGTTCTCATTCCCGCGGCAATGGAAAATGCCATCCATTCAGGAAATGCAGAGCGCATCAAAGCCCATCTCGTTGTGGAAGCTGGAAATGGTCTGATCACGTTCGAGGCGGACAAACTCCTGCGTTCGCGCGGCGTGGCGATCCTTCCCGATGTCTATGTCAATGCCGGCGGCGTGGTGGTGAGCTATTTCGAGTGGGTCAAGAATCTGACGCACATGGCGCGCGATGAGGTGATGAGTGCGCTCGCCGCTGTGTCCGAGGGCTTCGATATCTCGTTTCGGACGCGTCTCATATTGTCCGATGTTGCGGACGAAATAGTGCTTGAGACCGCTCTGAACGGAGAGGCCGAGTCCATCGTGACGCATAACGTCAGGGACTTCCGTCCGGCTCTCAAGCTGGGCGTGACCATTGCAATGCCGGGAGAGATCGTCAGGAGGCTGAACACATGACGCACACCCAACGCTACAAATACCCGCTGCAGTTGCCGCAGTCGCTCAAGGAGACGGCGGCGCGTCTCGCCATGGAGGATGGCGTGTCGCTCAATCAGTGGATCGTTTTGGCTGTCGCGCAGAAGATTGGCGCGGTGGAGACGGCCAGCGACTTTCTCAAGGCGCGTCCCGGTACGGCAAGGCGGGGCGATCTGGCACGGCTTCTGGACAGGGCACCGGATCCGCCGCCGCTGCCGAAGGACACCTTCTGATTTGCCAAACCGCCGCGCTTTTCCGGTGCGGCGGGCCGACAAAGACTGACCGCGAGTTAAGTTGACAATGCCGATGCGAAACTATCAGCGCCGGCGCGACCGTTTTCGCATCAATCTCACAAAGGCGGGCAGGGTTGTAGGAAGCCCCCTCCCCTGCCGCAAGCTTTCGATAAAGCCCAGCTTGTCCGTAGTGTCGATCCGGAGGCCGGGCGACGTGGTGCTCAGGGGATGTGACGCGCGAGATCTGCGATCCTACCCATCAGCGCTTCCATCGGTCCTCGCTGGAAGACGCGCAGCCAAAGAACCGCGAAAGTGCTTACAACCACGATGAAGCCAAAGAGCATGGACAGGCGCGAGACTCCTCCAAACAAATCTATTCCCACAATGTGCAGGAGATAGGCTATTCCCACAATGTGCAGGACATAGGCCGTCAAAGGCATCGAGCCGACCGCGATTATTGGCCAGACCAGCTTTCGCAGATGCGGGAGCGCATCCATAGCGAGCCAGCAAGCCGCCAAGACAATCATTGCGCAACCAGTGCTGCCCAGGATCGAGAACGTCGTCTTGCTATGAGGTGCGGCAATCCATGGCGACCAGGGAAGGTCGCCAACGTCCGACCACCACGAGGCGGACTCCTGCAAAGTGGCGGGTACACCAGAGAGTAAACGCAGCGCGAGCAGGATCCCCCATGGCCCGACACGGCTAGCGCGCCCCCAGCTAGACCAAGGCGCCAATGCATTGCTTGCGTACTAAGGTCAAGGCGCGCAATGGCCATGCCTGCGATCACGAAAGGAGCCCAGGTTATCGCGGGATAATCGCCGCTGACCATGAGCTCGAACACCGGGTCGAAGTACGAGCTCTCGGAGCCAAACACAAGGTGGGAGCGCACTTGCGGGAGAACTAATGCGGTCGCCGCAGCGAGCCAGCCGAGCTGCTGTGCGCTAAGCCGATAAAGCGGCAGGACCAACAAGAAGCAGATTCCGTAGTATGCCAAGATGACGTCGACCGACGTATCGAGGTAGGTCAGGATTGGGCCAAGCACCAGCAAAACAAGGGCACGAATTGCGACTCTGGCAATGGCCTGTCTACCGGCTACCCCAGACTTCGGCGCCTTGCGACCGATAATCAGGAGGATCGAAAAACCGGCCAATACGGTAAACAGGGCGGACGACCGCCCATGGGTTAGTTCCATCAGATTCCCGACTAGTCCTCCTTCGAGGGGGTGGGACCGACATGGGCGGCATACATGCCGAAGACAGCCAGGCCGCGAGCAAGGTCGATGCCGACCAGCCGATCTACGGCCGACCTATCGCTCGCGTCTGCAATCGGCGCGCTCTTCGCCATGGTGGGTTTCTTCCTTGGTGGTGTCGATCGCAGGGACCCGCGACAGGAGAGCCGGTCGTTTGCTGCCGTCGTCTCACCCTGAAGGGTTCAAAGATCGTGCCAATCTGGCGGATCGAGCCGGCGACAGAGGTTATGCTTGCTGTTCAGCTCTTTAGCCTGCGGGAAACAACAGATCAGGTCACCACGCCTGTGGCGCGGACCTGACAAACCCGACAAAAGGTGTCGCGGAGCGCCATTTTTGCAGGGATCGCGGGCCGGCGGCGAGAGGCTCAGCCACAGCGGATGATCCGATCAGCACGCCCCGGCACCGCCGGTGACGGCCGCCCCGGGTGTCAAGGCCAGGGCTTGAACCCTGGGATAATCTGTGGTGGTATGCCTAACCGGGATGTCGGCAAGGATCGGGATTTCGACGGCGATTGCCTGGATCGCGAGCGGCAAACGCGCGCGTCAGTCAGCGACACGGTGCGATGTCTGCTCCGGCTCGACCGGGTTGCTGCGGGTCAAATCAGGACCCGCGGCAATATAATTTACCGCGGTGATTTTTCTTTTATACGCGCGACGAGCTCTTCGTCGTCGACAAAGCTGTCGAGGAAGTCGTTCCACTCGTCGGTCGAAGGACGAGCATGGGCGAGCATTTGTCTCAGCTCGTCAATCCCATTGTCAGTGAGAGCGGTGATTGCCTCGTCCGTGCCATCGTAGACGCTGATGATACTGCCGCAAGGTAAGCGGTGCGCCCAGGCACCCTTCCCGAAATCGTCTTGATAGTTAAGTCGCTCGACGTGGTCGAAAGCACTAGGAGTAGCTCTGTGACGAAGCATCAGATTGAAGTGATCACCGGATTCGGTTGTCTCCCTGGATCCGGGACTAATTGGCCCTCCCTTCTCCCTCGCATCGATAACACCTGCGATTGAAGGCAAAGGCCGGAGTTGATACAACCTGTGTATGTGCCCAGGTTTCGGAGATCAGGTGAAGAGGGATGGCCGAGACAGTGCAAGCCGAACAGCTGCCTGAATAGCCGTCTTCACGCCAAGCTTCTTCCTGGCGTTATCCCGATGATAGGCTGCGGTGTGCCGACTGATTCCCAAGATGCGGCCGATTTCCCACGCCGTCTTTCCGCGAGCCGCCCACTTCAGACACTCCATTTCCCTTCGCGATAGGGCAACGCCATCCACGATCCTGCCGTCGGCCAACTTGCGACAGGCATGAAGATGGAAGAAGACCGCGATGAGCTGCAGCACGCGGTCATATCGGTCAATCAGGCGGAAGAACAGTGGTCGCCTTTCATCCGAGGCGAAGGTCAGTGCTGCAAACGTACCGGTGCTGTCATGGATCGGGATCGTGAAGCCGCAGTGAATGCCAAATTGCGTCGCCTCATCCATCAATAGTCGCTGCTGCGTCGACAGTTCGAGATGAGCACCGTGCGCATCCCAGTTGAATGGTTCCTGACCACCACGCGCCTGATGGATAACCGGGTCAATCTTTTCATACCGACTGTGAAGGTAGTGAGATGTCCAGGATCGAGGATAGGTGGAAATCAGGCGCACCTTGCGGCCCTTGCCGGGCGAAGGGAAAAGATAGGCAAAAGTGGGCAAATCGAGCGAAGAGGCTATCTCGCCCAGAGCGTTGCGCAGGTCCGTCGCGTCAGCGCTGTCTGCTATCTGCTCTACAAATCGATGAAAAACGTCTTGCATAGCTAAACTGTAGTGAGTTTGCCCACGGCTTCTCGCCCCACATATCGGAGCCCAGACGGGTAGACCAAAGCGCAGCCATTGAGGAAAGGAGGCCCGGCAGGAGACTGAGCTCCGTGCCGGGCCGGTGCGCCTTGGGAGGGCGATATGTGCTTCGACAGCGCTCTTATCGACACCGAGACCTCATTCCAGCGCCATCTCTTAGCAGGCGATAGTTGTCATCCTTGGGTTTGCACTTCCTTACGGTCGGGGTGTCTGTTTGCGGGCGGTTGAAGACTCTCTCCATGGAGTAGCTCAACCTAACGGAAGCTTGCACATTGGCGGTCGTCTCTGAAAGCGTCACCTATACAATTCTGCAACAGCCTACGTTGCGGTCTCGGACGCGAAGGCGGTATTGTGTTTCGAGATTTGCGTCGCATTTTCGGCATCGGCTCGCACACCCTCCATGCAAGTTGCCTTGAAAGCGAAGCGGATTCGCGCGCGATAGCCCATGACGCCACAGGGGCTCCCGGAGGTGATATCCTGGTCGATTCCGAGTGGGAGGCGTCATTCGTCACGTCAGATCATATCGCGCCCTCCACCTTCAGCGCGCAATAGGTCGTATCGACCGATTTTGCAGTCGCATCGACGATGATGTCGATCTCTTTTCGGGTAATGATCAGAGGTGGGGCATAGCCGAGAATATCGCCATGCGGCATAGCGCGGCCGATGACACCATTCTCAAACAGAGCAGCGGCGGCGCGCACGCCGACCTGAAGTGCAGGTTCAAATGGTACCCGCCCTTTAGGATCCCGCATCAGTTCTACCGAGGACAAAATGCCGACGCCGCGAACCTCGCCAACAATGGGATGTCCCTCCAGTTCGGCTTTCATGCGGGCCTGCCAGTACGGTCCGACATCCCTGACATGTTCCAGGATGTTTCTTTCTTTTAGCAATTTGATGTTGGCAAGCGCGGCCGCCGCGCAAAGCGTGTGACCGGAGTACGTCCAGCCGTGGCCGAGCGGCCCGTGCTTCTCAGTTCCTTCTTCCAGGACCGACCAGACGCGGTCGCCGATAATTGACCCGGAGATGGGCAGGTAGGCTGAACTCACGCCCTTAGCGATCGTTACAAAATCCGGACGCATGCCATACAGGTGGGAACCGAATTTCTCACCGGTTCGCGCGAAGCCGCAGACCACTTCATCGGCGATCAGAAGGATATCGTACTTGTCGAGTACGCCTTGAATTGCCGCCCAGTATCCCTTTGGGGGCGGAACGATGCCGCCGGTCCCAAGCACCGGCTCTCCGATAAAGGCTGCAATTGTCTCGGGGCCTTCAGCGAGGATAAGGGCTTCAAGTTCGCTAGCACAGCGCTTGGAGAACGCGTCCTCACTTTCGCCGTCGTGCGCCTGGCGATAGTAATGTGGCGTCGTCGTATGGCGCACCAAATTCAGAGGCAGGTCGAAGAAATCGTGAAAAAAGGGCAGGCCTGTCAGGCTCCCGGTGACCAGTCCAGACCCGTGATATCCGCGACGTCGCGAGATGATCTTCTTTTTGTCAGGGCGACCGAGGATATTATTATAGTACCAGACCAGCTTGATGTTGGTTTCGTTGGCATCGGAACCGGAGAGGCCGAAATAGACCCGTCGCATGTTCTGACCGAAATATTCGACCACGGCCTCTGCCAAGAGGGCGACTGGCTCCGTGCCTTGACTAGCGTAGACATGAGCGAACGGTAACTCGTGCGCTTGCCGGGCAATGGCGTCGGCAATCTCCGTGCATCCATATCCCATATTGACGCAGTAGAGTCCGCCGAAGCCATCGAGGCTCTTGCGGCCGTCGGTGTCCCAGATATAGACGCCCTCCGCACCAGCCATTATCCGGTTCGGCGTCTCGCCACGGCTGTGCTTGGCCAAGTGCGTAGACGGATGAAAGACGAAGTTTCGATCCTTCTCCCGGATTTGTTCGGTTCCCAGATTGCTCGAGCGCATCGTCCCTCTCCTCGCGATACAATGGCGGAGGCACTCGGCCGGCCAACTCATTAGCAAGTAGCATACCGGAAACAGCTCTCGTGTTTCGCGGGAATGCACGTTTTTAGCCGGCGAATTCGCGGAATCAGGATCAGTTGCCGTGGAAACCGAGCTTTGGAGTGTACCTTTGCCAATGAGCGGACACCAGGCCGTCCTCCTGCGACAAGGTAACCAGAACCTGCTCGACATAGGTGGGAACACGTCGCCGTAAGCGAAAACGAGCCTTTTGAACCTACTGCCGTGCCTAAGCGGCCAGTCGCCCAGAAAGTTAGGGACTAATTCGCGTCGACCGGTTAGTCTACGGCCGCTCCAACCATCTCGTCCAGCGTGATGTCTTTACGCGCATTAACCAGCCCGACGATGGAGGCTTTATGCGCATTAGAAACGGGAAGCGCGTCCGCTGACGCGGCGTCGGCGCGCGATATTCGCGCTTGCGAACGAGGGACTACGGCGGTATCCAAACCGCTCCGCGTCTTGCCGTACCGACATGCGTCAGGCCGGAGCCTTGAGGAACGCGATCGAGGATTCGCTCAATGCTCTTGCAATCATCCACCTCAGCAAAGTGGATTGCATCACCAGCGGATGGCCGTCGTCAAATCGCAGTCGAGTCGTCGGCTCCAGGATGTGCTCTAGATTTTTCTTGCATATACGTGTGGTCGGGCTCGCCAAGGCTCGACACCGGTGTCTTCACACCAGTAGACTCTTCCGTCGCTAAGCCAGAAATGGCTTAGGCACCCTTTAGTTCTCCAAACAGAGGGATGCAATGTTGGCCGGCCCCCCAGGCTCACCTCGATGCGCCACCTGGGGTTATGTGGTGGATGCGTTGGTAACGAGACCACCTCGCCACACCCACAGGGGCATCTAAAGATCGCCCAGTATGGTCGGCCTTTCTGCACGACGCTGATGAACTGTCCCGGCCGAACCGTGTCATTGGGAGGCGTTTTTTCAACGACTTCGCTGCGAGCGAAAAGTATATTCGCGGGTCGCGCCTCAGAAGGATTTCGGATCGCGGACGTTTTTGGACGGCGTGGGCCGAGAACGATTTCCTCTAGCCACCGCACGACTTTTAACAGCCAAGACCGCATGTGAATATTACAGCTTGCCGAGTGACGGCATGCTGAGCCGGTAGCCATTCTCCGGTGCGAGCAATAAACCATGTGGACCGCAGCAAAAACAATCAGCGTTGTCCTTTGGCATATTGCTGCGAATGACCATGTGCACGAAGTCGTACCATAGATTGTCGCGGCGAATGTCGCTCGGAAGCCGCCGATAGGGGCGCACCAGATCAAAGAATGTCGCTACGACCATGTCGGCAGTCGCACTTGTGAAGGGCCCGACTCCGGGCGCCCGCTCCCCGCCCCCGACCAGATAGTACTCTTCCCGGAGCGTCTCTGGATCCAGCTCCGCCAGCTTCGGACGCGCCTTCAGTGCACTCTCGTAGCTGAGCTTTTCCTCGGTGACGACGCCTTGGCATCTTAAGCACCCACCAAATTCGGGAAGAACTGTGCTAACCCGGCCTCTATGATCACGTAGGTACGGCTGACGGTCCTGGTCAAGACCAATGTTGCCGGTGAGCCCGCAGTCGATAAGCCCTTGGCAGTAATAGTACACTGCTTGATTGAGAACTTCCCTTCCCGCGACATCGTCAGTACAGCCGAACACCAGGTCGGCGCTGGAAATCGCATCGACCGCTTCTGGAGACTCGTTCACATACGCCTCAATGGCAACGACAGTCACCATCAGGCCCAGATCTCGTATGTATCGGGCTAACGTGGCAGCTTTGCTCTCGCCTACATCGCAACGGCGATATCCGCGGACGCGGTTGAGATTGCTATCTTCGAGCAAATCGCCATCGATAATGATGAGTTCGCCTACACCCGCGCGGGCGATGAGTGTGGCGACTGAAGATCCTGTTCCGCCTCCTCCGACGATTGCTACGCGCAACGATCTGAGCTTCTCGTTGAACGGCTCGCCAAAGGCAGCTTCTTGGCGCCTTAGCACTTCCGATGGTGCAGCATCGTCCGTGTTGCTGATGTGAACTGCCAGCTCCGTGCCGAGCACACAAACATGCCGGACGTCGGTCACGCGGTGAGGGGCCGCACCCGGACGAACTCTCGCACGCCAATGTCCGTCGGCCAAAATCATCGCAACAAGTGACACCTCAGGGCCGTTGCAGCCAGCATATCCCCTCAGAATGCTTTGTTCGTTCTGATCATCCTTCGTCGAGAAATCCAGAACGCCCTTTGGATGACTATGGGCAAACCCCAGTTCGAGCCGCTCCTGCTCGCAACGAAAGTAGATATCCTGGAACTTGCGCAGATTAATGCGCAAGTGCACCGGGGAGCTGTCCAGCACCCAGTCGCCATCCATCTCAATCACGTCAACAGCCACAAAACGCGCTGACGGCGGCAGACCCGGTACAGTTCTCTCCATTTTGCGGAAGAGGACCAGCGCACCGCGCTCGTCACCGTCAGGGTGCCCGGTCAACCAGCTCTTGAGCCTATTGTCGAGCGAACCGGCAATCGAAATGCGATGTCCGTTCATGAGCGCCTCGCGTCAGGGTACTTAAACGCCCACGAGATCCGGTCCATGATAGTCTGGACGTCGTCGACCTTTGGCTTCCAGGGATTTTTATACCAGTGTCTGGACCATCGGCAAAACACTGTCCCCTTGTGCGTACGCGAATCCTCATTGGGACCAGGCCCGCCAGTATTTGGTATTGGCTCGCCGTCTGCCCGATGGAGGCGTGGGTGAACCCAGAACATGTCGCCACCCGAGCTATTGTAATTCTCCGGAATAACATACAAGACATCGATCGCGTCTGTTGGTTTACCACCTGCCTGATAAATCCCTTCCGGCAGCGGAAAGCTTTTGAATATAAGAAAACGGGTGCTCTCTTCTTCTTCAAAATTGACGCCGGCTTTGTGGAGTGTCTCGTAATCGGAATCGAACAACAGGGGCATTATTCGTCTCCGGCTTCGGAACTTGCATCCTGGGCGTAAAACTTTTCGATCCCCGAAGGCAGCAAATCGATTGGGTCATCGCGCCCAACCAACTGGCCGGGCTGGCCCGGCCTTTTCACATAGAGGTCCATGCTATCTGGTATGCCAGGGCCTACACCTCGCACCTCAGCGCCGGTTATGAACCGGTTGTCCCATTCATAGCTTTCGTTTTCGATTTTGAATTTGAACTTCTCTTTCGCAGCCATAAGCTTTGATCCTTCTCTCGCAGTTTTGGTTTCAAGATAGCTCAGGCGCATCTATCCCTCTTCTCCCGTTGATTGAGGGAACGCTCGACCAGCCGCCTCTTATACGGGAAGCGTTCCTTTGGGTTTCACGGGAATGCGCGTGTTTCGCCACGGAATTCGCGGAATGGAGATCCAATCCCGTGCAAATCAAGGCTTGGGAGTTTACCGTTGCCTTAATGCAGATAGGGGGATCGGCGCATTGGATTTCACAGGTTTGGTCACCACAAGGCTATAATATTGATCGATCCCCAGACCTGCCTGCAGCAATCCCTCCATGAAATCCTGATAGGCAGCCATGGAAAGAGTTGCGACGCGCATCAGATAATCGATCCTCCCGCCGATTGCCCAGCAATCCAGGATTTCCGGAAATTCTTGGATCGCAAACTCAAAGTGTCTTTGGTCCTCGAGGCGATGACGATCCAGCACGACCTCCACCATTACAAAGACCATGCCACCGATGAGGGCTGGACTCAGCCGCGCGTAGAATCCCTCAATAATCCCTCCAGCTTCGAGTGCCCGGAGCCGCTCCGAGCAAGCCGAGGCCGACAGGTGAACGCGCTTTGCAAGCTCGCTTTTTGAAATCCTGCCCTCCGACTGAATCGCTGAAAGAATCCGGATATCCCTGGCGTCCAGGCGCACAGGATTGGGTTGTTTTGCCTTCATGACCTTCTGCTCTAGAGCCATTTTCGAAATGGAATCGATCCTAGCAACCGAGCTGGCCGGGAAGGCTCAAACGCCGATGTTGCGTGCGATGCTGTCCGCCGCCATTCGCTTACGCCACTCAATAGGCCCGGAATTGTGAATGGAGCTTCCTTCAACATCGACAGCCATAATGACAGGCATATCCTGCACCTCGAATTCATAGACTGCTTCCATGCCAAGCTCTTCGAACGCAACAAGCCGCGCTGATTTGATCGATTTTGAAATCAGGTACGCAGCGCCACCCACCGCGATTAGATAGGGAGTTCTGTGTCTCACAATCGACTCGATAGCCGCCCGTCCCCTCTCCGCTTTGCCCACCATTGCGAAAAGCCCGGTTTCGGCGAGCACCTTGTCCGTAAAATCGTCCAAACGGCTGGAGGTTGTTGGGCCAGCCGGTCCGACGACCTCATCTCTCACGGCTCGGACGGGTCCAACGTAATAAATCACGCGCCCCCTGAGATCGACCGGAAGCGGCCTGCCGGCGTCGATCAACTCGACGATTCGCTTGTGGGCGGCGTCACGGCCTGTCAGCATCTTTCCGGACAATAGGAGTGTTTCCCCGCAACGCCAGGATGCCGTCTCTTCCTTCGTCAGCGCATCGAGATTAACGCGGCGAACGCCGGCTGGACTCAATTCGTCGGTTCCAATATCGGGCCAATCGCGCAAGTCGGGCGCCTCCAGCCTGACTGGTCCAGAGCCATCCAGGGTGAACTTCAGGTGCCGGTTGGCGGCGCATTGTGGGATGAGTGCAACGGGCTTGGAAGCCGCATGGGTAGGATAGGTCGCAACCTTGACATCGACGACCGTCGTCAGACCACCAAGGCCCTGGGCGCCAATGCCAAGTGCATTAATCCGCTCATAAAGCTCGATCCGAAGTGCCTCCTCCGGGCTCGAAGGCCCCCTGGCTATTAGTTCCGACATGTCGATTGGCTCGTTCATGGCCTCCTTGGCGAGCAGCATCGATTTTTCAGCGCTACCACCGATGCCAACCGAGATCAGGCCGGGTGGACACCAACCACTGCCAAGCGTCGCGACCGTGTCAACCGCCCAATCGGCAACGGAGGCGCTGGGGTTCAAGGTGGTAAAACGCGCCTTGTTCTCTGACCCCCCTCCCTTTGCGGCGATGGTGATCTCAATCTTGTTACCTTGCACCAGTTCGACGTGGACGACTGCTGGCGTGTTGTCACGGGTGTTGACCCGTCCGGCGAGCGGATCGGCAACAATCGATGCCCGAAGAGGATTGTACGAGTCTAGATATGCCTGACGGACGCCCTCATTCACGAGGTCTGCGAAAGCGCCCGCTGAGTTGATGCGGACGTCCATGCCGATCTTGGCGAAGACCACTACAAGGCCGGTGTCCTGGCACATCGGCCGCCGCCCGAAGGCAGCCATGCGGGAATTAACCAGAATCTGCCCAATGGCATTCTTCGCCGCTGGACTCTGTTCGCGCGCGTAGGCCTGCGAAAGAGACCGGATGTAATCTGGAGGATGGTAGTACGAGATGTACTGAAGGGCGTCGGCAACGCTCCTTGTGATGTCCTTGCCGGCGATGGTCCGTGTTCTTCTATTCACGAAAACTCATCCAAATGATCCGAGGCCACTCACCATCTTGAGGATTTGAAAGCTTCGCACCCCCTGCTCGCCGCCCTCGTATCCATAGCCGCTTTGCTTGACGCCTCCATAAGGCGCGTCCGCGGAAACCCCTTTCAGGTAATTCACACTGACAGCTCCCGCAGAAAGACTGTTGGTCAGCTTTCGTTGCGTATCGGCAGCGTCCGTGAAGAAGTAAGCGGCCAAACCATACTCGGTGGCGTTGGCTTCCTCAATCGCCTCCTCGAGCGCGTCGAACGGCGCCACAGTGAGGATCGGTCCGAACGGCTCTTCATGAAGCACTCTCGCTTCCTTCGGTACGCCCGTCAGGATGGTTGGCGGCCAGTAAAAGCCCGGTCGGTCGAGGCGGGCGCCACCGGTCTCGATGCGGGCGCCTCGTTCGACCGCATCCTTGGTCAGGCGCTGCATGGCTTCGATTCGCCGGGCGTTCGCCATCGGGCCCATGTCCGTTGCGGCGTCGTCTGGTAGGCCGATCCTGATCTTGCGGACCGCCTCCGTCATCCGGGACAGAAATTCCTCATAGCGGGACCGAGCGACAAAAATCCTGCTGGGCGCATTGCAGCTCTGGCCCGCGCACTCGAACTTGTATTCCGAGATCGCCGGTATGGCCTTTGCCAGGTCGGCATCCTCGCACACTATAACCGGAGAGTGCCCACCGAGTTCAAGAATGCAGCGCTGCAAATTATTCGCCGCGAGCATGGCCAGCTGTTTTCCAACAGCGGTTGAACCGGTGAAAGTCAAGACCTTCACGATTGGCGAACTGAGCAAATGCCGCGATATATGCACCGGCACACCGAAGACCAGATTGACCACGCCGTCCGGAACGCCTGCTTGGCGCAATGATTCAACGATATGGACAGCCACGCTCGGTGTCTCTTCAGCCCCTTTGAGGATCACCGGGCAGCCTGCCGCCAGCGCGGGGGCGAGCTTGCGGGCGATGAGAACGGCCGGATAGTTCCAGGGCGTAAAGGCAGCAACGACACCGAGCGGCTCCGGGACGATCATCCGGTTCGGGGCCATCGGGATCGAGGCCGACAGCTCTTCCGCATGCCTGCCGTTCCACTCCAGCGTTTCGACGGCGCGCGTGTACTCACCTGTCGCTTCGGCAATCGTCTTTCCCTGTTCGGCCGACAGGTCCCTGGCTGCTGCTTCAATCTTCGTTGCCAAAATTCTTGCGGCTGCTACCAGGATTTCGGCACGTTCTTTTGCAGGCCGTGAAGACCAAGCCTTGCGGCTGCGTTCTGCCGAAGCGAGGGCCTCATCCAGATCCGACACCGTCGCCGAGGCCACCGAGGCAAATACCTTCTCCGTCGCCGGATTAATCACCGGCAATGTGGCTCTGCTACCACCGGCTCGCCATTTGCCGTTTATAAAGAGCTCGTTGCTCCTAGCGTCGGACATGCGCGCTCCACTGCTCTGATTTGCTAGGCGAGCGCCTTTCGAGTGTCGAAACCGCTGAACTCTCGCCTGAGCCAGTTTCATCGCGACGGTCGCGGCGGGTCAAATATCGATTAGTGCCGAAATCCATCTGGAATCCAGATCGATCTAATCCGATGGCAAAAAGGTCGTGTTTTATAGATCGACGGCTGTCAGGCCGCGTCAGGAACGGATGCTGCCCAGCGGCGGCTCTCTATTAACTCTCTGGCGACCTTCGGAATGAGCTTGCGTATCGCGGAAACGGCCGCAGAACGCTCATCTTTCGGATTTACCGCAAGCACAACGGAGCGGGTAATCACCGGGTCGACGATCTTGACCGTCCGGACCAGCCCTTGAGAGGCTTCTTTCTGAACCGCAGAAGGGGCGAGAATAGAATGGGCTTTCCCCTCTATGACCATGTTGATGATCGTTGAAAGCGAGTCCACTTCAAACTTGACGTCCAGCGCGCAACCGTGTTGTGCGACGACGTCAGCCACAGAACGCCTGACATTGTTGTTGCGCATGGGAACAGCCAGCGGGAATGCATGCAGGTCAGCCAGAGATATCGCATCTTCGAAAGGCGGCTCACCGGACGGGACCACCAGACAAAGGTTTTCGCGTGCTAGCACCGTCATTCGCCCTACACTGTCCGCCGTGCGGTAGAGAACCGCCAGATTGAAGCGTCCAGCAGCCATCCACTCCTCTAGCGGTCCAGTCATACCCTCGACCATCTTGAGGGACACTTTGGGCAGTTCGTTTCTTACCGACTCAAGCAGCGGGCCGCTTAGGACTCGAGCAGCTCCAGACGGAATGCCAATAGTCACCTCCCCCGCCGGGGAAGCAGTTGTGTTGGTCAATTCCACCTCGGTAAGTCGAATTTCCCTGAGAATCGCCCGCGCCCGCTCGAGGAGTTTGGCTCCCGACGCCGTGACACTCACGCCGGTCCTATCGCGTATTAGCAACTGGGTGCCGAAACCTTCCTCCAGTTGACGCACATGTAGGCTCAGCGCACTCTGGGCGACATTGAGGAAGCCGGCGGCCTTCGTAAAACTGCCTGCTTCAACCACGCCGACGAAATATCTTAACTGCCTGATTTCCACCGGTACTCTTCCGAGGGCCAACTCCAATTTATGTAATCTATCTCGAAATGCGATGGCGCGACAGCAATAATTGTGCCACGCTGCAGAGACCCCCTGGCGAGACAATTGGAGGGCCGTGGCTTTTTTGTGATGTCTCGTCCGGTCTCATCAGTTGGCGAAGGTCTCAAACCTCCAGCTCGGCTTGCGGGCCCAAGGCAATGATTTCACGGGCCCTTCGAATGATCGGTGCATCGACCATCTTTCCGTCCAAGGCGAAAGCACCTCTGCCCCGCGCCGAGGAATCCGTTTGCGCCGCGACGACACGATGGGCCCACTCGAGTTCTTGTGCGCTTGGCGAGAAAGCCTCATTGAATATGGCCACTTGTGTCGGATGGATCGCCAAAGCTCCAACAAAGCCAAGCCGCCGCGCACGCGTCGCGGCTTCACGAAGTTTATGAGTGTCCGAAAACTCGCCGATGCTCCCTACGAAGCCCAGTGGGAGCAAGCCGGCCGCACGGGCGGCAAACAAAACAGAAAGGTTCGGCGCCAACAGAAGGTCGAACTCAGGGGAGCCGCCGACAGCGGCACTGAAGTCTTCGGGACCGAGCGCCATTGCGACCATCCTGGGATGCGCCAACGCAATGGCCGCGAGCCTTTGCAAGGCGCCCGGGGTCTCGATCTGGGCAAGGAACCGGATGCGTCCCAGCGGAAGATTTCTTTCCCCTTCAAGTTCTGAAATTGCATTCGCGATCTCTAGAACCCACTCCGCCGAATCCGTCTTCGGAAGAACAAGTGCATCGACGCCTGCCATGACGGCTGCATCGAGATCGGCCGCCAGCGCGCGGAAACCACGATTCACGCGGACCAAAACAGAGGTGCGCTCGCCCGCGACCTTTGCCACGGATTTAGAAAGTTGTCGCCGTGCCTCACCCTTCTGATCCTGAGGAACGGAATCCTCCAAGTCGAGAATGACGCCATCTGCACCCCGCTTACGCGCCGTCTCCACATATCGCGGAACGTGAGCGGGAACGAAGAGCAGCGATCTCCAGCGCGGTACAGATATCTCGCTTCCAATGGCCGCCCAGGTGTCCTTGATCATGAACTCCCCTCTGCGCCCGGTTTTAGCGAGGGCGGTGCCAGTGAGTACTCTTGGCGGCCGATACGCTGAGATGACCGGAGGGACACAGGCTCTTTGGAAATCGCGTGCGCACTCACCTTGCCGGGACGCGCTCTCATGCTGATGCGGCTCTGTCGCGCAGAAGCCCCAGGACCTCCTCGCGGACAGCCTGGGTATGAGCGCCAAGAGCCGGAACTGGGCGTAGCGAGGGCTGCTCATAATTGAAAATTGCCGCCGGCGCGATCGTCTCGACGCTTCCTTCAGGCGTGCCAATCTCGACTCTGCGGACATGTGGATGTTTTGAAACATCCGCCACTTCGCTCAGTCGGCCATATGCCAGTCCGGCCGCCTCAAGCTCCTGCATTGCTCCCTGGCAGGATAGTTCAGAGAACCGCCGTTCAATGATCTTATCAAGTTGCGCACGGTGACTGAGGCGCTCCATATTATCGGCAAAACCAAGTGCGCGTGTAAGTTCCGGCTGCTTGAGGAACTTCTCGCAAAAATTCACCCATTCGCGGTCATTCTGAACCGAAAAGATGACGTCCTTGCCATCGGCACAACGATAGGCGCCATATGGCGCCAGTGACGGGTGTTTCACACCGGCGCGTTCCGTGTGGTAGTCGCTATAGTCGTTTTGCAGAACCGGAACATTCATCCAGTCAGCGACAGCATCGAACAGTGACACCTGAATGCTGGTCCCTTCGCCGGTGACCTCGCGGTGATACATCGCCTGAAGAATGGCGCTGTGCGCTGTCATGCCCGCTGAGATGTCACAGACCGAGACCCCGACACGCGCGGGCCCTTGTTGGTTGCCTGTGATCGCACATAGACCTGTTTCGGCCTGGACGATGAGATCATAGGCCTTCAAGTGTGAATAAGGCCCTTTGTCACCGAAACCCGAGATGTCACAGGTTATCAGGCGCGGAAATCGGCGACGCAGGTCAGCAGACCCGAAGCCTAGTTTTTCGATGCTGCCCGGCTTTAGATTCTGGATAAAGACGTCAGCAGCGGCAATGAGCGTGTCGAGGACCTCGCGGTCCGCCTCCAACCTCAGGTCCAGACACACCGATTCCTTACCCCGATTAAGCCAGACGAAGTAAGCACTCTGCCCTCGGACCAACTTGTCATAGCTTCGGGCAAAGTCCCCTTCGGGCCGTTCG
This sequence comes from Mesorhizobium sp. M1163, assembly GCF_040318415.1. Taxonomy (NCBI): domain Bacteria; kingdom Pseudomonadati; phylum Pseudomonadota; class Alphaproteobacteria; order Hyphomicrobiales; family Phyllobacteriaceae; genus Mesorhizobium; species Mesorhizobium sp. M1163. Next base: position 93,656 of record NZ_JAMYMF010000025.1, read on the forward strand.
ATCTTGATCACCCGAGCACCGGCATCCGCGAGCCGAGACGACGCGTAAGGCGCGGCCACGGCCTGCTCCACGGCTACGACAGTGATCCCCTCAAGAGAGTTCTGCATGCGACACCGCGCCTCTCATCCAACGTTTTTGGCTCGAACTCGACGACGGTTCAGCATCGCCAGCAATCGGTTCTGCTCGTTCCCGACGATGGAATATGCCTCGTCGACACCCATTCCGGGCTTCGCAAGCATCATGTCGGCCTGGGTTGCCACCGATACGTGGACAGAAGCCTGGGCGGAGAGATCTGTCTCGGTACAGCTTCCTCCAACATATGCCCCTACCCCATTCTCCTTGCAGATGAGAACGGCGCGCGCCGTATCGGCAATTGAGCCGACATCGGGTGTCTTGATTTGGACCAGATGCGTTGCTTTGGCTTCTGCAAAGAGCCGAACATCCTCGAGCGTATTGCATCTCTCATCCACGACAATGCGTGCGCTGGAACCCCGGTTGTCCAAAATCGATACGATCTTGGCGTAGTTCTCAATTTGAGCTTGTGTCGAACCAAAATCCGCCGGGGACTCGATGTTGAGCAAGAAATCCGGGACGGTATCTGCAACCTTGCAGATAAAATCGGCAATGCTTTGCGGCTCCAGGCCGATTTCCTGGCCGATCCAGCCGTACACATCGAAATGCAGCACCGGATGATACCCCGGGCCGCCGATGTCGCGTATACGCGTTGCGACCCACTTCACGAAAGTCATGAAGGTTTGGCCGTCGGCGCCGAATTTCTGCCTGGAATTTATCAGCCCGTGGGGAAGGACATCCACGGCCTTCAGAATCATTTTGTCCACGTTGATTTCGCGAGCATCGCCGCTCTGGCAATAAATCGGGACCCCACGCGTCGGCAGCGGTAGGCTAAATTCACCGCATACGATCTCCGCCATCGTCGTACGGTGAAGATGGGCGGCCGCGCGAAGTAGAGCCTGGCTGACGCCATACTCAATCGCGAGAGGTAACTGCTTGTGTTCGGAGGGCTCGAAAACCTTCGCGCAGGCATCAAGGTAGCGAGACGCATCGACATCGAGAAGCCGCGGGACCACAACCCGCGACGTCAAATCCGAGATTTGATTCGTGTCGAACAGCGGATCGCGTCCGCCAGCACCAGAGTATTGAACGTTCATCATGTCGCCCCAAACAACGGTGTCGTCATTAAGGACGAGCCCGACGCTGAGTGAAGATGCTGGAATGCGAATCGAATTGAACCCAGGCGTCGTCGGTGCGCCCACATAGATGAAACCGTCCAGGATTGCGCCGGATCTAATGGCGCCCTGATCGTCATAGAAAAATGCGCCGTTGCCAGGCGCGAGCACGACATCTTTGATCTGCAAATCAGTCACTCGATTGATTTTGAGGTGATAAACTCATTCCGGTGTTGGGAGGCGAGACGACTTGGCCTGCACCCGAATCTCAGATCTTCAGCGGTCGCGCAACGATCGCTATCCCTTCGTTCATTTCGACATGCGCCCCCGATCGTATGGCCACGACTAGGGATCTTCCAGGTGCGCGGATATCAATGGACTCAGAGGACAGCGATTCCATCGGATGCAGGATGCCTAGGAGATCTCCCTGCTTCACTTCATCCAACACCGAGCAGCCAGGTTCGAAGATGCCCGGTGCAGGCGATTTCAACTCGTCGGACGGATGCGTTTCGAGTGTTTGACCGGACTTCTCTTGACGGAATGTTGGATACTCGGCTTGACCCTCCAACAGCCCGAGCGCAATGAGCTCGTTGCGCACTCCAGCCTCGTAGATCGCGAGATTGTCCGCGCCGACCGTGCCGCCGCCGAATTCAGCGCAAACAAATACCTTGCCCTGGTTTTGGGCCAAGATATCGAACATTCCAGCCGTGTCGTTGCAATCCCAAACCAAAGCCAAGGGCAATTTGAACGCTTCCGCCATTCTGACCGTCCTGGCCATGAGATCGCGATCGGCAATCGGGTGCGTCGTGGCGGCCGGTGGAAAATCCCACGTTGGTCCAAAGCTGTGCAGATCAAAAACGGTGTCGGCCATTGCCAACAATACCCGCGAAACCGCATCCCCGATTCGTTCGGTCACTGACCCGTCGGCCCGCCCTGGAAAAACGCGATTGAGATTCAAGCCGTCGAGTGGAGTATTGCGGCTCCAAGCCTCCACGGCCAATGGATTGAGCACCGGCAGGACGATCACCCTTCCACCGGTTGGCGCTTCTGGTAGCCACTCGATCAGCTGCCGCGCGACAAGCGGCCCCTCCAGTTCATTGCCATGATTTCCGCGGGTGACAAGAAGGCGCGGGCCTTCTCCTTTATTTAGACTGAAGACCGGGAGCGAAAGCTCTCCGCAGTCGGCACCTCCCGGGACAAAAAGATGCCCCATGCTCACGCCGGGCGAAACAAGATCAAACGTGAGATGTGGTGCTTCGCTCATTGTCCAGCCTGTTGGAAAGTTCAGGGCACCTTTGCGGGTTTGCGTTTGCCCGCTCTGGAAGTATGCGCCACGCGGTGTCCAATTCGCCAATACAATATCCCGGACCGTGCTATCGCGTTTTTAGATCGCCGCAGCCTGCTTGGTGGAACTATCGCTGCTCGATGTTCACAATGAAAGCGGGAAGAATAGCTGGCTTCCCCGCTTAAACGCTAGGGACGTGCTTGCCCGCCACACGGGCCCCACACTTGGAGCGTTTCGTCACCGATCGAGGGCTAAGAAGTATTTTCCCCTATCAGGCCTTATCTTTGCGGACGTTGTCAGCAGACAGATGCGGTGCCCGTTGCACCTGTGCGAGATGAAGATTATGTGCCGATCCCCCTTTGCAGATCCATGGGCAGGTTTAGGATCTGGGTCTACCCGAAGACGTCCAGGCCGAGACCGTCTCGTCGGCGGTGGTATGCGGTTCATGGGCGGCTTCTGTGCAATGTGCCGAGCCGCTGCACGGTCTAACCACGGCTTGCTCATGCCGCCCAATAGGCCGGCCAGCGGAGCTTAGGCCATCTCGGCGCTAGCAGGCCGTTGAAGAAGTGTCCCGTTTGGCCTTGAGGATTGCCTCGTCGCCGTTGTGATAGACGAAGGTGATCTCGATGGAGCCGTCGTCGAGCAGTTCAGCATGGCCGTCGCCTGTGACCTCGTCCATTTCGTCGAATCCGACCCATGTGAAGAAGACCATCGACGGGCCGTAGCCGAGTTCGAGGGATGCCTGCATGGCGCCGAAGGCGATCTCGCCGTGGTTGCCGGCGCCGATGGTGATCGTGGCGGGTCCATCGAGGTCGAGATAATCGCGATCCCACAGATCGGCCTTGACGATGCGCCAGCGGCCGATCAGTTGGCAGCCTGCGGGCGTGGTCATATCGGCACCACCAACAACTTCGGCAGCCGCACCAGATTGTAGGCAGCGGCCGCGAAGGTAAAGGCCCAGCCGACGCGGTCGCGGCCACGGAACCGGGATTTGTCCTGTCCGGCGACCGTCTTGATCCAGCCGAACGCCTCTTCGATGCGCTTTCTGATCCGCTGGCTGACGACAAAGCCGCCATGGCGCGTGGTGCGCCCGTCAATTGCCGAACGACGTCCGCTCGTGTTCTGCGCCACATGCGGCGTCACCTTCATCGAGCGCAGTTCGTTGACGAAGTCTTCCGCATCATAAGCCTTGTCGGCGCCGAGCGTGATGGCCCGCGGCCGGTCCGCATGCGGCTCGATCATGTGCAGTGCCGCCACCCGCTCGGCATGGCCGTTGGCCAATGTCAGGCAGGCGTCGACCAAAAGGCCGTGGCGGTTTTCCATCAGCCCGTGTCCCATGAAGCACAGCTTCGCCTCCTTTCCTTTCCCCTTCTTGTAGAGCCTGGCTTCGGGATCGGTGGTCGAGGCATGCGTCTCGTTCGTCCGCTTCTGGCCATGGAAATCGGCTTCCGCATTGCGGCCGCCGCCATTTTCCGGCGGCTCGCCCGCCCCATCCCTCGGCTTGACACTCTTCATCGATGCCCAGGCCTCAATGAGAGTGCCGTCGACGGAGGAGTGATCGCTCGAGAGAAGCTTTTTCACTCTGGGCTGCGCCAGCACCGCGCCTAAGAACTTCGCCGCGATGTCGCCTTCCAGCAGCCGGTCCCGGTTCTTCGAAAACACCGAGTGATCCCACGCCGCATCATCGACGCCGATGCCGACAAACCAGCGGAACAGGAGATCGTATTCCAGCCGCTCCATCAGAAGCCGTTCCGAACGGATCGAATAGAACGCCTGCAGACGCATCGCCCGCAACAACTTCTCCGGCGGGATCGACGGTCGCCCGATCGGCGAGTAAAGCGCCGCAAAATCGTCCGCCAGCGCCAAAAGCGCCTCGTTCACCATATAGCGGATCGTGCGCAACGGATGGTTCTGGCGAACCCGCACCTCCAGATCCACATAGCTGAAAAGCGAGCCGGTCCGATCGTCGTTGCCCCGCATGCGCCATCCTCCGAATCCCTTCGGAGCAAATGAATCATGATCGTCACTCGACGGCGAGCGGCTTTTTCAACGGCCTGCTAGATGACCAAAACATAGATACTGCATTTGACGCAAGGCAGCAGGTGATCAATGTTGGACCGGAAGGAACCTCCGCGCATGCGAGCTTATGCGACCGCTAAAACGGGAGCCGAACGCTCCGAGAGATGAATAGTCTTGCTGGCGCAGACGCCGAACCGATTTCGCCGGGAGCATTTCCGCCGCTGAGAAACTGGATATTTCGTTCGATCTGGCTGGCCTCTCAAGTCTCCTCCCTCGGCTGGTTGATGCAGACCGTCGCCATCAGCTGGCTGATGGCGACGGTCTCGACTTCCGATTTGATGGTTGCGCTGGTACAGGCTTCATCGAACTTACCCGCGCTCATTTTGTCTATCTTCGCCGGGGTTCTCGCGAACAATTTCAGCCGCCGCAGGTCATGTTCGCCGGCCGGTTTCTTTGCAATTGCATCGGCAATGCCGACGTGTTTGTGGCGCGGGGCTTTGTCAATCCATGGATGATCCTCGGCTTCAGTTTTTTAGTTGGGCGTGCGGCGCAGCTCTCAACGGATCCCGCCTGGCGAGCTTCGGTTGGCCATGGTGGATCGACGAGATGTTCCCGCTGCGGTCACCCTCCTCTCTGTAGGCTTCAACACATCCGGACCGTGGGTCCGGCGCTCGGCGGCATCGTGGTTGCCTCGTTCGGACCGCTGGCGGCTTTCACCGTAACCACACTCCCTATTTGGTCCCTGGGCACCATATGGCGCTGCAACCTCCCGTTCCCTTGCACTGACCTCTTCTATTTCTATTGGCAGCGATCGCACTCGCCTTGGGCGGCGCGAGCTGGTCACCGCCTAGTCAGAGGGTGGAGTGAGCATGCAACTGGCGAGCCCGCACTGGGATCGTCGTTGCAGCGGGCGTTTGTTTCCTGTTGCGAGCGCCGCGAGTCCGAGACCGATCCTTTGGAGGAATTCAAGCCCCCAGCTGTCGCTCTCAATCTGAAGCCGAGGACCGATCGATCGGGATCACCCTTGGCAGTTTCAGATACTGTCTAGGATCGCCTGAGCGACGGCACTTTCGCAGATATCGGCGGTGGCCAGGTTGACAATCAAACTCAGCCATCCGTATTCAACGCAATGCGTCGCTTGCGGCCAACAATCTTCTTGGGGCGTCATAACCCTTGTTTCAGCGCGCGGAGCCTTTGAACACTGGCTGTGGACGCTAGCCATCGGACCGCCTCGCACCCAGCTCGCCCGCGATCCAGCATCAACACTGCCCTTTGATCGAGATTGCTGATTTCGAACAAATTCTAAATTAGAACATCTCTCCAGCAAAAACATGTAAACCTTCGGATTTCACAGCGGTCGTCGCCGAAATCTCAAAACGTCTCATCGGCTTATTTTTGTGTACTGTTTCACCAACGTAGTAACAACCAACCTTTAAATTTTTAATTAGCGACCTAGTGTTGCTCTTTAAGATGAATACATTTACTTTGGCAAGTTTAATGTATTCGAAAGCGAATTGAACTACTGCCCTGCTGGCCTCAACCCCGATCCCCTTCCCTGAAGCCGCGCCGTGGAGGCAGGTTACGCTTTCCACGTTATTCGGACCTTCGGGCAAATACAGGCCGCTGCACTTCAATCCAGAATAGCCAGCGAATTTTCTGACTTTGGCTTCATCTTTGACGAACACCATCCATATGCCAAAACGATTCTGCCGCCAATGATTTATCAACTGAAGCAGTTCAGCTTTCGACTGTTCTATCGTCGGATAGACCCCATCTCCGATAGCGTTTACGACGAACGGATCGCTATGAAGTCCATGTACAAGAAGCTCATCGCTATGCGACGGCGGCCTTAGGGTTAGACGCGGTGTTTCCAGGATGTGCATGAAAAATCCTCTTTTGATCCGGTATTGACGATCGTGCGGCCACAAAACGTGCGTATATTATCCTCTAGAATACGCGCTCCTTGGGTTAAATCTCTAAGAAAACTCTGCAATAATCGGTCGTCTCCCATCAAGTGGTGTAGCTCGGCGATTGCGAAGCCGCTCGCGAGCGCGCCTTCGATAGCGTTGTAGATGCTATGGGCCGCGGCGAGTGTGTGGCACCCTCGGCGCTGTTGAGCAGCTACCCAGGGTAGCGCCCCATGTCACCATCCTTTGATGCAAGCAAATCCCGTACCGCCCTTGATCAGGACAGCACGCTCGTCGCAGTGATTAAGATGAGCCAGACGCAGTGGCTCATTGCTGCGATGGTCCCTGGTCGTCAACCGCATCAAGGCAATCCTCCCTCGCTTCGGCATTCGCACCTTCAAACCCAATCTGCGCAAGGCTGCCGAGAACTGGAAGCTCTGCATACGGCAGAGGGTATGCCCCTGCCAGAACGAAGCCGAGCCGAGTTGCGCCGCAATCTCGGATGGCTCCACCTGTTGCGTGAACAAATCCATGAGATCGAACAGGAGCGGTTGCGGCAGCTCTCGGTGGTTCCGGACACGAAGAAGGGTCCGCTCGCGATGGTTCGCCTTCTTGCGCGGATCATCGGCGTCGGTATCGAGACTGCGGACATGCTGGTGAATGAGATTCTCTCACGCGGCCTGCGCGATCGGAGAGCCGTCGCCCGCTATGCCGGACTTACCGGGGCGCCGGATGAGAGCGGCCAATGCAGGCGCGAGAAAGGTCGTGCGCGGGCGGAATGCTCGCGTCCGCTATGGCATCATCCTGTTGGCTTGGCGGTTCCTCCAGTACCAAAAGGATAGCGCGCTTGCGCACTGGTTTTGCGCGAGGACGGCCGATGGCCGTGGTGATACGCGCAAGACGATGATCGTAGCCTTGGGGCGCAAGCTGCTGATTGCATTCTGGCGACTTGTCACGACCGGCGAGGTCCCGAAGGGAGTAGCCCTGCGTCCGGCATAAAGCGTGGAGGAGCGTTTGACAGGACGAGCATTGAAGTTTGGCAGCTGCAATAGCGTCTGCCGATAATGATCCGAGGTGGTGGTGATCCCGGTCGCTCACATGGCTTACGACGCCGCGGTGTCGAAATGGGTCCATCGCCCGGAGCTTCGCCGCCGATGCCTATGGCTGCATCATGGTTTTTGATCGGCCAGGATCAACCGCATACAAGCTTGCGGCGCGTTTACGGCGCCTGATGGTGAGCTCCCCTCGGTTTGCAAGTTGTAGACCTCTACGAACAGGCGCCTGCCGGCTCAATGCAACGCTGCCGCCGTGCTCGTGACCATCAAGGGCACGTCGCTTCGCGATGGCCAGAGGCCTACCCTTGACCGCCACTGCGCGCGGCGCCCCCATGAACCCCGGAGCCAAAGCAGGGACAAATGGGCGCCACGGCTGAACAAGGAGACGGAACGACTGAAAGATCACGTTGACAAAGATCACCCCAGACAAGCGAGTGAGCGGCGTATCGGTGGTCATCGGCGCTTTCCGGTAGGTTTGGTTGTTGACGCCAACCCATTTCGGAAGGACCACCGATAACCGAAGACATGATGGACCTGCGCACGCTCGTGGAGAAGACCTCGGATGCAGAACCAGCACGCGGGTGCTCCGCTGCAGGCGCGATCCCTGGCGCAACTGCTGCCCCATGCGCGCACCCCGATGCTGCCGCGCGGCTGCAAGGATTTCTATGAGACGTTGCGCGCCGCCGTCCTATGCGGTCAGGCCTGCGTCAAGGACATGGGCGCCATCGTTTTTCATGGCTTTTGGCAAGGGCTGGCGGTGCTGATCGCGGCCCCTTAGCCTTCCCCGCCGATGCATCGGCGGCCGGAACCACCGCCCACGGCTTCGGTGGCAGTGTACGATCGCCAGCTCGTGCACATGCTCGCCAACATGGTGCTGGCAGCAGAGACGCGAGGCAATCATGTCTACTGACATCGCCATGAAGGTTGACGCCGACCATCGGCGTGATGCATTCCTCTACGTGCGTCAGTCCTCTCCTCGTCAGGTGTTCGAGAACACCGAGAGCACCAAGCGGCAATACGCCCTGCGCGATCGCGCAGTGGCGCTGGGCTGGCCGATCGAACGTGTCCACGTCATCGATAGCGACCTCGGCCTCTCCGGCGCGCAGTCGCAGGACCGCGACGGCTTCCAGCACCTGGTGACCGAAGTGGCCATGGGCCATGCAGGGATCGTGCTGGGGCTGGAAGTGTCGCGCCTGGCACGCAACAATGCCGACTGGCTCTTTGAGCTGGCCGCCCTGTCGCGCACGCTCATCATGGACGAGGACGGCGTCTACGATCCGGCCTATTTCAACGATCGCATGCTGCTCGGGCTGAAGAGGACGGTGACATGATACAGTACCTCTTGATCTTATTGAAAAGGCAGGGTTTCTTTGGCGCATCGGCTGATACTGGGCGACCTTTCGCGATCGCCTGGCGGATTGCCGGCTGGGCGAGATGATCCTCGCGGATGACATAGGGGGCGCCAGAGCAAGCCTGCCGTGCCGGTAACAGCCCGTCCCGGACCAGGCGAATAACGGTCATGTTGCTGACGCCGAGGCTTTTGCTGCTTCGCGCAGGACAAGCTCATGGCGCTTCCCACGTTCGCCCTCCCGGTAGAACCGGGATTTGATGCGCGCCGTGGAAATTGCGCACGCGCAGTTGGGTCCAGGTCTGTCCCCTGGCCGAGCGTATGCCGAGCCTGTTGAGAACGGGGGCGATGCTGTGATCCGGCAAAAGGCGGGCGAGTTCGCGCATCAGTTGCTCGGTCGCCACGTCGGTCTTAAAGCGGTTTTGGCCAGACCGGTTCTTCACCATTTCGAGCCGCGTGTGATCGCCGCACTGCCAGTGTAGCACCAGGTGCAGCCGACCGGCCTCGGCCGTGACAATGATCTCCTTGAGCACGGTGCGCAAAATCCGCTTGCGCATCTCGACGGACGCGGCGGGATGGTTCCACAGCGCAGGCATGTCGTCTGCGAGCGCGATAAGCATCGTGCGTTCGTCCTTGCTTAGGGCGCTCGGCTGCTCGCCGCGCAAGCTCCGGACCTGATCTTCGAGCCGCGCGACCGCCGTCAGACGGTCATTCCATCGCCGTTCGAGCTCGCCGGCGACCAAACGATTATCGGGATCAACGGCGTCGTATTGCCGGCGCGCATGCGCCGCCTCATAGCGGGCCTGGTCCAGGGCGAGCTCGCTTTGCCGCAGCCTTTCGCTGCCGGCCTGCTTGCGATCGGAAATCAATTGCAACGCCGCCTCGAGTGCCAGCGGCGCAATTGCCCGCAGCACTTCCACCGACACCGCCGCATCGATGCGCATGTTGCTGAAGACGGTACACCGTTTCTCGGTCGACGGGTCGATATCGGTACCGCACACATAGCGCGCATCGCGGCGTGAATGGTGCAGCACCTTGAGCTTGCGGCCGCAGCAGCCGCAACGCAGTAAGCCGACGAGAAGCCCACTGCCATTGCGCACCGCGCCAGCGACCTTCGTTCCCTTCATGTTCGCATTGTTGGCAATCATCGTCTGGTTGCCATCATACTCGGTCCAGGAGATAGCCATCATGGTGATCGCGGATCACAACCGCCCAGTCCTCACGTCGGGGCGCGACACCGTGGGTGACGACTTTGCGGCCGTCTTCGACGCGCGTGCGCGTGGCGGTGCGGCCAAGACATAGGCACCAGCATAGACCGGATTGATCAGCAGCTGATGGACGGCGTGGTAGCGCGGCGCTCCCCACCGCACCGTCCACCCCTGAGGGCCATGGACAGCGGTCGGCAGGTCGATCCCCTCCTGGCCCAGCCACAGGACGAGCTGGCGCACGCTGCCGATCTCACGAAACTTGTGGAACACCAGCGACAGGGCTTTGCGGATGCGCCGCTCGGGTCTTGTTCCAGGCGATCGTCAGCGCCCCACCGGTAGGCGATCGCCACCGTCGTGTGCAATTCACCGCGCGCCGCTTTCAGGCGCAACGCCTCTTGCGAGCGCTGCCGCAGCGTTGACAGCTCAAGTTCGCTGAGAGTGCCTTTCATGCCGAGCAGAAAGATATCGTTGACGAGCCGGGAATCGTAGATCCCGTCCTCATCGATGATCAGGCTGCCCACCAGGGCACAGAACTCCAAGAGGGTGTGCCAGTCGCGCCCGTTGCGGGCCAGGCGCGAGGCCTCGAGGGCAAAGACCGCGCCCGCGCCGCCGCTACGATCGCCGCCAGCAGGCGTTCGAAACCCGGTCGCGCCGTCCCGCCGCCCGAGCGGCCGAGATCATCGTCAATGAAGACCACATTCTCCCAGCCGAGGGCGTGGGCACGCGTCTTCAGGGCGTACTGGCGTCGCCGGCTCTCGGGGTTGTAGGCAAGCTGGTCCGGGGTGGACTGACGAATATAGACATAGGCGCTGCGCGCAGGTGATCGGCAGTGATTTTAGTCATCGTCCGTCGCCTCCGGTATTCTGACCGGGGCGAGTTGATCGCTGAGGAGAGCTTTGAGCAGGCTCACGATCTCCGCGCGCCTCGCTGGATCGAACAATCGGGGCACGACATCGTCGGCCGCCAACATGAGAAGATCGAGTTGCCGCTTTTGGGCATGCTGTTGCATCGTCGTCTCCATCGTTGCGAATCGCTTCAAGCGATGGCGACAAGGATACGTCCTGCGTGTCGACGAGCTGGCGCAGCTCCCGCAGGCAGGCGAAGGAAAGCCGCGGCGCGGCCACCATCGGCGGCCTCGCCGCGCCGGTCTCGTCATCCACGCCGGCAGCAGCAGCCGGCCGCCATCCGGCAGTTCGACGACAAAGTGGGCGTCGCCGGCGTAAAGGAGATGACACACGACCGTGAGGCGAGCGCCGGCATGCGGGTGATGCGGATACTGGACAACGACTTCAAGCGTTGCTGGGCAGTATGTCGCGGGTTCGAAGGGCACGATGAGCGAGGCCGAACTGCACATCCTGAAGTCGCGGCTGCAAGGCGGCATTCTCAACAAGGCGCGCCGCGGCGAGCTCGAGATGCCGTTGCCGATCGGGTTGGTCTACACCCCTGACGCGCGGGTCGTGCTCGATCCCGACCGTCCGATCCAGGACACGATGCGGCTCCTGTTCGATACCTTCCGCGAGACCGGCTCGGCCCGCGCCGTCGTGCGCCGCCTGCGGGGCGAGAAGATCCTCTTCCCCCGGCGTATCCGCCGCGGCATCGGCAAGGGTGACGTCCTGTGGAGCGAATTGACCATTCCCGCGTGCTCCAGATTCTGCACAACCCGCGTCATGCCGGCGCGTTTGCCTATGGGCGCATGCGCACAGCCTACAATGCCAAGCTCAAATCCGTGCAGCTGCGCGTGGCGAGATCCGATTGGCAGGTTCTGATACCCGAAGCCCACGAGGGCTACATTTCCTGGGCCGAGTACGAGCGCAATCAGACCACCCTGGAACAGAACGCCGCCGGCTTTTCACCTGGCCTGCGCGGACGCATGCCCCGCCAGGGCAGTGGTCTGTTGCAGGGACGGCTCTGTGCGGCCGCTGCGGTGCACGCATGCGCGTCCATTACGAGCCGTTCGAGGGGCGGCTGCGCCCGTATTATGTTTGCAACGAAGCGGTCGTGCGACACGCCGGCAAGCACTGCCAATGGGTGCGCGGCGCTCCGGTCGACGAGGCGGTGAGCGCGCTACTGCTGGAGGCGATGGCGCCGGCAGCGATCGATGTCGCGCTCGCCGTGCAGCAGGAGATCACCCAGCGCGTGGAGCAGGCCGCGGCGCTGCGCGGCACGCAGCTGCAACGCGCCCGCTATGAGGCTGAACTGGCCCGCCGGCGCTACCTGAAGGTCGATCCGGACAACCGCCTGGTCGCCGACGCACTGGAAGCCGACTGGAACGCACGGCTGCGCGACCTCGACGCACTCCAGCGCGAGCACGAGCGCCAGAACGAGGCCGACCGCTCGCTGCTGGATGAGCCAGCGCAGGAGCGCATCAGGGGGCTGGCCGCCGATTTCCCGCGCATCTCGAACGACGAGCGCACCGGTGCCGTCGAACGCAAGCGCATGCTCGGCCTTCTCATCGAAGACGTCACGCTGCTCGTCGACGAGCAGGTCAACATCCATATCCGCTGGCGCGGCGGGCGCACGCAGAGCCTGTCGGTGACCAGACCGCGGCCCATGTCAGTGATACGCAAGACGCCGGCACAGGTCGTGGCGTTGATGAATGAGCTGCTGGAGAACGCCAACGACCAGCAGATCGCCGCCCGTCTAAATGAACTCGGGCATCGCAACTGGCGCGGCGAACCCTTCACGCTGAAGAAGGTCATGCTCGTGCGCCGCACCTATGGACTGAAGAGCCGCTACGAACGGCTGCGGGAGAGCGACATGATCTCCGGCGAGGAAGTAGCCCAGCAGCTCGGCGTGTGCGTCTCGACCGTTCACCAACTCGGGCGAAAGGGGATTCTCAAGCGCCATCGATACGCCACCAACCATCGATACCTGTACGAACCGCCGGGCAACGTCAGACTCGAACAAGGCGCCGGCAGTCGATATGGTGGTCGTCCACATGGGGTAATCGCGGGAGCGAGTTGCCCCTGGAAATCATTCGTAGTCTTGGAGGGTGGCTGTTCCCCGATAGGATGGAAATACGGGCTCACGACCTGACGCCGGACCCAAACATCGAATGGAGAACAGCCTGGAAGAATATATTGGTCTCGACGTGTCGATGAAAGAGACGGCGGTGTCGATCCGCCGCGAAGGCAAGCGCGTCTGGCGCGGGACGTGCCATGAGGAGCTTCGCGGGAGGAGCCTTCAATGTGGACGACGCACTTTGCTCAGTCAGCGGTGCAACCTAATCAGTGGAATGGCTCGGCCCCACGTCCGGCAGGGGCGTCTCAGGCGCTCAGATGTTGGACGCTATCCGCAAAATTCATGTTGTGGCTCCTGCGTTCCGATCAAAGAGCTCGCCAGTCTTGAGCATCGCATGCATCGTGACCGCCAGTTTGCGCGCTACGGCAACGGCGGCCCGTTTGAAGCCGATCCTCTCGCGCAGCTTGAGGCCCCATGTGCGCAGGTGCTGTTGGTCGAGCTGCGCGTCAGAATGACCGAATGACCGATGCCGCCTCGTAGAGAAGCCCTCGCAAATGGCGTTCGCCGCGTCGGGACATATGGCCGTCATAGTCGACTTCTCCGGATTGGGAGCGGCGGGTCGTTAAACCAAGCCAGGCGCCCGAGTTCGGCGGCACGGATGCGCATGCTGCGCCAAGCCTCCAGCATCGGCAGCACGATAGGAGCGAGCCGGTCCTGATCGACAAGATCGAGCGCAGCTTTGGCATGGCGAGCATCGATGCAGATCGCCGGCACTCTCTCGGCACGCAGCGAATGATAGAACCACACCGATTGCGGCCGGTCTCGAACACCACGCGTTTTGCGGCTGGCGCTCGCTTGCGGATAAGGTTGGCAATGATCTTGGGTTCTGAGGCGCACGAAAGGGCGGGGCACCGATCTCCGCCTCGGAACATAACGTCTAGTGGTAATCTTCTCGATGGACGGCTCGCTCTCATGTCACTTTCGACAGCCACACTTTGGCACACTGCGATGCCGGGAGCGGAGGCTGTCCTGGTCGAGCATGACTTCGCAGACGATGAGATGCAGGATTCCTTTGCGCTGCCGAAGGACGACGATCAAAGATCGAAATCCGTCATGCTCCAGGTCCCTGCACCAACGCCCGGTAGCCGTTTCATTGCACGTCCCGTCTTGCAACGAGTGTTTCGGATCGCTAATGCCACATTGTGGTTCCGTATCTGGGGTATTGGGATGATAGATGACCTTGACCGGCGGATACTCGGCGCGCTCCAAAAAAACAATAGGCTGTCGTTCTCCGAACTTGCGGGCCTCGTGGCTTCGTCTGCTGCCTCATGCATGCGCCGTGTCAATAAGTTACGCGGCGACGGGGTCATCACCGCTGACATCTCCCTAGTCGACCCCAAGGCGCTCGGTAAGTCGCTGACCGTGGTCGTAACGGTGGAGCTCGATCGCGAGCGTTTAGATCTCGTCGATGACTTCAAGCGATCCATGAGGGCGGCGAAAGAAGTCAGTCAATGCTATATGGTGACTGGTGATGCGGACTTCGTTCTTATTGTACTCGTGGAGGACGTCGAGGCCTTTGACGTTTTTGTCAAGACCAAGCTCTATACAAATTCCAATGTCCGCAAGTTCAGGAGCTTGATTGCGCTGGACCGCGTGAAGTTTGAGCCCCGCGTGCTAGTGTAGCCCTTTTCAGGCTGAACATTTCCGCCACTTCTGTCCCGTTTTTGAACCGTGCATTGCGGCCGGGGCGCCACTTTGATTGCAATCAGTGCATCGAAGTCTGCGATTTAATTGGAACACCGGGCGACCGGCGGCCAGCCTCCCGCCTCCCGCTCAAGCGGTAGTCGATGGCGCTGACGACATCTGGCCGCGCGGCGTGTTGGCGGTTGGAGATGCCCCAACATTTGAAAGCTGAGATGCGGAGCAGTTAGGCGGTTCCGCAGAGGCGAATCGTGGTCGACATAGCGCTCGAATTGGAGGACTCAGGAATGACACTTGCCGCAGCCGAACCGATAACGGCGCTACCAGCGATAGAGCAACGCCACCGGGACCAACGGCAGTATCCTCATGGCGTAGCCTTCATGGACGGCCAGTATCTGCTGATGTCTGAGGCCAAGGTGTCGGTCCTGGACTGGGGCTTTCTTCATTCTGATGCCACCTACGATACCGTTCATGTATGGGACGGACGGTTCTTCAGGCTGGACCTGCACCTGGACCGATTCTTCCGCGGGATGGAAAAGCTGCGCATGAAGCTTCCCTACAACCGCAGCGAGATCGAGAAAATACTGTCCACCTGTGTGGCGCTGTCCGGGCACAAGTCGGCCTATGTTGAAATGATCTGCACGCGAGGCGGGTCGCCCACCTTTAGCCGTGACCCGCGCCAGTCGGAGAACAGGTTCATCGCGTTCGCGGTGCCTTTCGGGTCGGTCGCCAACAAGGAGCAACTTGAGCGCGGCCTGCATGTCGCCATCAGCAACACCGTCCGAATCCCGCCCAAGTCGATAGATCCGACCATCAAGAACTATCACTGGCTCGATTTGGTGAAAGGCCTGTTCGATGCATACGATTACGGTGCCGAAACTGCATTGATCGTCGACATCAACGACAACATTGCCGAGGGGCCTGGCTTCAACGTTTTCACCGTGAAGGACGGCCGCTTGAAGACACCGGCTTATGGCGTCCTTGCTGGCATTACCCGGCAGACCGTATTTGATCTATGCGACGGACTGGGCCTATCCGTCAGCGCCGGCGACATTGATCGCGACGAACTGAAGGGCGCCGATGAGGTTTTCATTACGTCTACAGCGGGCGGGATCATGCCGGTGTCCAAGATTGACGAGACCATTATAGGCGACGGCAATGTTGGCGCTCTGACTCGCCGGCTAACAGACCTGTATTGGGAGAAGCATGCTGATCCGGCATGGTCGACTGCGGTAAATTACGCGTAGTGCGCGAAATATGTCGAGAGATCCTCGCCAGTGCGGCGAGGAATGTGCTGCCGAAGTATGCCGATGACCAACGCTTTCCTTTCTCATCTTTCAAACGAACTCGCCGGCCTCAAGTCGGCCGGCCTCAACAAGTCCGAGCGGGTGATCACCTCGATGCAGTCGGCCGAGATTGAGGTGGGCGGCGAGAAGGTGCTGAATTTCTGAGCCAACAACTATCTTGGCCTCGCCGACAGCGCCGAATTGCGCGACGCGGCCAAGCAGGCACTCGACCGCTATGGTTATGGCATGGCGTCGGTGCGCTTCATCTGCGGCACGCAGGAAGAGCACAAGCAGCTCGAGGCGACGATTTCTGGCTTTCTCGGCATGGAGGATACGATCCTCTACGGCTCCTGCTTCGATGCCAATGGCGGCCTGTTCGAGACGCTGCTCGGCGAGGAGGATGCGGTCATCTCCGACGCGCTGAATCACGCCTCGATCATCGACGGCGTGCGGCTGTCGAAGGCGAGGCGCTTCCGCTACGCCAACAACGACATGGCCGATCTGGAAGCGCGGCTGAAGGAGGCAAGGGATTGCCGTTTTCGGCTGATCGCCACCGATGGTGTATTTTCCATGGACGGTATCATCGCCAATCTGAAGGGCGTCTGCGATCTCGCCGAGAAGTACGATGCTATGGTGATGGTGGACGACAGCCATGCAGTCGGCTTCGTCGGCAGGAACGGCCGCGGCTCGGCCGAGCATTGCGGTCGAGGGCCGGGTGGACATCATCACCGGCACGCTCGGCAAGGCACTCGGCGGCGCGTCGGGCGGCTACACGTCGGGCAAGAGCCAGGTGGTCGACTGGCTGCGCCAGCGCTCGCGCCCCTATCTGTTTTCCAACACGCTAATGCCGGCGATCGCCGGCGCCTCGATCCGGGTGTTCGAACTGATCCGCAACGGCGATGCGTTGCGTCAGCGCCTATATGCCAACGCAGCGCGGTTTCGCTCCGAGATGGGCAGGCTCGGCTTTACGCTGGCCGGCGCCGACCATCCGATCATCCCGGTGATGCTGGGCGACGCGACGCTGGCGCAGGAGATGGCGGCGCGCATGCTGAAGCGCGGTGTCTATGTCATCGGCTTCTCCTTCCCGGTGGTGCCAAAGGGCCAGGCGCGCATCCGCACGCAAATGTCGGCCGCACATTCCAGCGCTGACATCGATCGTGCGGTTGAGGCGTTCGCGGAGGTAGCAAGGGAACTTTCGATCATATGACCTGTGGTCTGAAGCTACCTCGCCGCCAGACAGAGCTTCGGGCGAAGACTTAGCCCGCTTTTCTCACCGCATCTGGCGTTAGGCGGTGTGATTTTTCGTGGAATGAGGACCCTGTTTGAGGGGTGATTTTCGTCCAAACGGGACCCATCAAGATGCCTCCGGTTTGATCGGAGGCATTTGTGTTTTGGATGTTGGCGTGGAGACGATTGCAAAGATACGCCGGCTGTCGCTGGTGCAGGGAAAGTCGATCAAGGCGATCTGCCGGGAGCTGAAGATCTCCCGGAAGGTGGTGCGCAAGGTGCTGCGTTCGGACGAGACGGAGTTCCGCTACGAGCGCAAGCATCAGCCCTATCCCCGGATGGGCGCCTGGCGCGACGAGTTGGATCGGCTGCTGTCGACAAATGCGGCCAAGTCTCAGCGGGAGCGACTGACGCTGATCCGCATCTTCGAGGAACTTCGCGGCCTCGGCTATGACGGCAGCTACAGTTCGGTGTGGCGGCATGCTCAGAGTTGGGAGGCGGATCGCGGCAGCGCCGCGGCCGAAGCTTATATTCCGTTGAGCTTTGCGCCGGGCGAGGCCTACCAGTTCGACTGGAGCCACGAGATCGTCCTGCTCGACCGCGTGACGGTGACCGTGAAGGTGGCGCATATGCGGCTTTGCCACAGCCGCATGTTCTTCGTTCGGGCCTATCCTCGCGAAACGCAAGAGATGGTGTTCGACGCCCATGGCCGGGCGTTCAGCTTCTTCCGCGGCGCCTGCACGCGCGGCATCTACGACAACATGAAGACGGCGGTGGACGCGATCTTCATCGGCAGGGATCGCCGCTACAACCGCCGCTTTGCGCAGATGTGCGGGCATTATCTTGTCGAGCCGGAGGCCTGCACGCCGGCGGCCGGCTGGGAGAAGGGCCAGGTCGAGAACCAGGTCGGGCTGGTGCGCGAGCGCTTCTTCACGCCGAGGCTGCGCTTCAAGACGCTGGGGTATCTCAACGGCTGGCTGGCCGACAAATGCGTCGCCTATGCCAAAGCGCATCGGCATCCCGAACAGGGCGAGCGCACGGTGTGGGAGCTGTTCGAGGAAGAGCGTGCCAGCTTCATCCCCTATGCCGGGCGCTTTGACGGCTTCCATTGCATTGCATTCCCGCGTCGGTGTCGAAGACTTGCACGGTGCGCTTCGACAACAACAAATACTCGGTGCTGTCGAGTGCCGTCGGCCGGCCGGTCGAGATCCATGCTTATGCCGACCGGATCATTATCCGCCAGGACGGCATGGTCGTGGGCGAGCATGCCCGCTGCTTCGGCCGCAACGAGGTCATCTACGATCCCTGGCACTACGTGCCGGTGCTGGCCCGCAAGCCGGGCGGATTGCGCAACGGCGCGCCGTTCCGGGAATGGGTCCTGCCGTCGGCAATGGAGAAGGTGCGCCGCAAGCTCAAGGCGGCCGATGACGGCGACCGGCAGATGGTGTCGATCCTCACCTGCGTGCTCACCGACGGATTGAGCGCGGTCGAGGCTGCCTGCCAGGAAGCCATCGAACACGGCGTCTCATCGGCGGCGGTGATCTTCAACATCCTGGCCCGCAGCCGCGATCCGGCGCCGGGCACGATCCTTTCCATTCCCCAGGCGCTGAAGCTGGCTCACGAGCCGATCGCCGACTGCGCCCGCTATGATAGTCTCAGGAGGACGAACAGCCATGGAACGCACCGAAGTATTGGAACTGATGGCGGCGCTGAAACTCTTCGGGATGCGCGCGGCCTATGACGAGATCATGGGCGTCGCCATCAAGCGGCAGCACGAACCGCCGAAGATCGTCGGCAATCTGTTGCAGGCCGAGATATCGGAGAAGCAGGCCCGCTCGATCAAATACCAGCTCACCGTCGCCAAGCTGCCACTGGCCAAGGACATCGAGGACTTCGATTTTGCCGGCACGCCGGTCAACGAGAGCCTGATCCGCGACCTCGTCACCGGCGCCTTCGTCGCCGATCAGCGCAATGTCGTCCTGGTCGGTGGGACCGATCCCACGACATAATGCACACCTCGCTATGTTATTGAAAAAGCTGGATCTGCTGATCCTGTGATTGTGATAATGGACTGTGT
>NZ_JAMYMF010000026.1:0-112437 GCF_040318415.1 Mesorhizobium sp. M1163
AAGTGAAATCAACACCGAACAGGTTCGCCCCGCTCAGGTCCTGTCCTTCTAGGATGAGAAGCTTCTTGTCACACTCGTGCCAATTAACGCCAGGCGTCGCGGCTGCGTGGCAATTGTGAGCAGCAGTGGCGTTCTGCCAAGCAAACACAGTGCAAACCGCTAGAGCCAAGCCGGATGCGCCGTAAGCTCTGGTTCGCCTCAAAGTCATTGTTGCTGGACCTCTGCTACTCGCCGACACGCAACCTTACCACATCTGCTGACACTCGAGCCACGGTGACCACCGCCGTCACAGTTAGCGCATTTCTCATATTCAAGCTTTGATGTTGTTCAACCGATCAACCCGCGCGTAGGGCGCGATTTGCGAGCGCCTCCCCATATCATCGGCGGTCCAGCAGAGATTCATTTGTCACCGGCCAGGCGCATCATTCCGTAGGTATGCTTGACTAAGCCGAGGAGAGCGGTCGTTCAGGCTGGCGAAGTCGCGTGCCAAGATTGGCCTCCGCTCTGGACGCTTGTCTCGCTAATTAGGAGCCTGCTCGAGTGCAGACCGCCAACCGCCGGCGTCCGCTGCCGACAAGCGTGAATCCGCTTGGTTCCGCACCGGTCGGTACTTCCCGACGGCGAGGTTGACCCATTGCTTGGCGACGCCGTTATCTTTCTAGGAGATGAGAGTGGTTCCATGCATCTGGCGGCATCAGTAGGGACTCCTGTCGTCGGCCTTTACGGCTTGACACCGCCGGACATTTGGGGGCCGCTCGGAGTTCCGCATCGATCGTGGCGCCTCGGCTGCCCTGCCAATGCGCTGCTCCCAACTTGTGCAAGCCGAACAATCCCGGTGGCGTCTACTGTGTGCATCGCGTGCGAGTAGAGGAGGTCACCACAGCTACCCTCGACCTGATCGAGTTCGAAACGCTCAAATCAATACCGAATCGTTAAGCTCAGTTCAGCTAGTTCGTTGAAGCGGCGGACCTAACAACTGGCCGGATCGACGGCGAGCGGCCTAGGTCCATCAGATCAAAGCCGGGCCTCGATCCAGAACCGAGATATCGTAAACTACACTCTGCGTCTCATGAACGGCCAAGTCAGCAAAATACCCCTATTCACCCCCGCCGTCGGTTACTGCTCATCGCCTTGAGATAGCCTCTTGCGAGTCGACAATCGCCTCCCGCGCTATGACAATGTCTTTCCGGGTGAGGAGCATTGCATTCCGTCGCAAGCGCGATTAGAATCGTTATTGCGCGTTCATTTTCCGCAAGACGGCAGCGCGTTCCCGGATAACGAACATTCGATCCCAGCTAACGGCAATCGCATCCCACATAACGACAACGGATTTCCCTGTTAATTCAC
Source organism: Mesorhizobium sp. M1163 (assembly GCF_040318415.1). Lineage (NCBI taxonomy): Bacteria > Pseudomonadati > Pseudomonadota > Alphaproteobacteria > Hyphomicrobiales > Phyllobacteriaceae > Mesorhizobium > Mesorhizobium sp. M1163. Next base: position 1,348 of record NZ_JAMYMF010000026.1, read on the forward strand.
CGGCGGCCGCGAATATTCACGCAAATCTGGTCGATATTCCCTGACGCCTCGCGCAGGAAATCTCCCACTAAGTAGCTGACATCGCGACAAGATATTGATGTTCTGCCCGCCCAAAGCGCGCATTTCGCACAAATACCCTGCTTTTTGCCTGTTAGCAGGAAATATCAAACGGAGACTGGTTCGCCACAGACCGGTCGGTTCACCATGCTTTCAATAGGTTACCCGAGGGATGCATCGGTCATGAGCCGTGGACGCGTGCAAGGAAGTCGCGCACCAACGCAAGCGCCTCATCGAAATGGGTTTCCAGTAGCCAGTGGCCGGCGCCATCGAGGAGGTGGAACTCAGCTCGCGGCAAGTCGCGTTTGTAGGCGCGGGCCGATGCGACCGGCATATAGCCGTCCTCGGGACCCCAGACGATCAGTGTCGGCGGTTGCCGTTTGCGCAGATAAGCTTGGTATTTCGGGAACCAGTTGAGGTTCCCCTCCAGCTTCTCCATCAGGCCGACCGCAAGCCGCCGACGGGCTGGCGTGTCCATCAGAGGCCAATGGAGTTTCCACAGATCCGGTGGCACGCGCTCGGCCACGGCCTCGCCAACTTCACCGATGAACTCGTGCCGGAAGCCCTCCTCGCTGACCGCATCTTCCAGCGGGCGATGCTTCTCGGACGTCTTATCGTTCCAATACATCTTGATGGCTGCGTATTTCGGGCCGAGCACGTCTTCGTAGATGTCGCCGTTCTGGATGATAAGCGCGGCAACGCGCTCCGGATAGGCGATGGCGTGGCGCAATCCGATCTGCGAGCCATAGTCGTGCAGCCACAGCGCATAGCGGGATAGGCCGAGCGCGTCAGCGAAAGCCGCCAGAAACCCGGCATAGGCATCGAAATCGTAGCCGAATGCAGCCATGTCGGGCGTGGCGCTGTAACCGAAGCCAGGAAAATCCGGCGCGAACGTGTGCCAGCGATCTGCCAGTCCAGGCATCAGCCTTCGAAACTGATAGGACGAGCAGGGATAGCCGTGCGGCAGCAGAAGCACCGGAGCGTCGGCCGGGCCGTCCTCGCGAAAGAAAATAGCGTCTCCGTTAACTTTGACTTGGCGGTGTCGCAATTTTGCCTCCTTGATCGAAAGGCTGCAACCTCCCGCATCCCGTTGTTTACGATGCTCTCGCTGGAAGGTTCCGTGGAAAAATAGACGCGGCAACTGACTTCCAAAACACAATACGGTGACAGTGCACTTTGTCTTGTTCGCGCGATTGTCGCTTTCTGTACTGCTCCGCTCGGCCAGTCCGGGCATGAGTTCGGGCCACGTGGTCCCCGCACCGTCCAAGGCCAATTCGCAAACTTATGACCAGGCGGAGGGTTCCCGGTCGCGCCGTTGAAAGCGCCAAGGAACCTGCCGCCGATCAGATCGTTTCGCGGTATCTGGCCAGATCGACCGCAACGGAGGAGAGACATGCTCGAAATTCTGCATGCTCACAATCGCGCGACACCGAACATCGGCCGGCTCGGCCAGTTCGGGCTTTGGCACGATGCTGCGTGACGTCGACTACGTCCTGCGAAAACTCGACTGGATGCGCGCCGAAGGCATCTGGCCCAACGGCTTGCGATATCTGTGGACCGATGCATTCGGGGTCGTGCTCTACGTCTCGCTTTACACAGAAACTGGCGAACAGCGCTGGCTGGACGCGGCCGAGCGGCTGGTCGCCGATGTCGAGCGTGTGCTCGGCCGCCGGCGCGGACTGAGGATCGGCGAAGCGGCCGATCGCGACGGCCAGTACTTCCACTATCTCGCGATGTGGCTGTTCGCCTTGGCGCGCCTCGGCGATCTGAAGCCGGAATACCGCAAGCGCGGCATTGCGCTGGCGCGTGACATTCACCCGGCATTTGTGGTCCCCGGCCGTGGTGTGATCTGGAAGATGCAGGAGGATCTAAGCAGCCCATATCCTGGCTACGGTCTCGGCAGCATGGATGCCTATGACGGCTACGTCTCTTACCGGACGCTCGATGAGGACGCACTGGCGCCCGAGATCGCGCAAATGCGTGATCTGATGCAGCGCGATTGGCGCACCCTCGACATCGAGCAGGACCTCGGCCTCGGCATGATGCTGTGGCTCGCCCATTTCTTTCCCGACGAGCCGTGGGCCGAGGCCCAGACGAGGCGTTCCCTGCGAACCCTGGAAACGATGTGGGTCGACCCGCCCGGCTATTTCAGCCGTGCCCCATGGCTGGGCGACACCAAGTTCGCCTTCACCAATTACGGCGTTTCGCTCGGCCTGCAGGCCGCCGGTATCTGGCCGGGGCGTGTCGATAGGCTGAACGCCTTCTTCGAGGACTGGCGCTCCGGCGACGAATACGACCGCGAGGCGATCACGTGGGTGATGGCCTGCACCTCACATCTTCCTGGTGCTTTTCTGACCCGGGGCGGCGAGACAATGATTGAAAGCGACCAAGCTCGGGAACGTTCCTCTGCCGGCGCGGTTGTCGATGGAAGTGCACCGAGACGCAAGGAACGCGGTTGAAATGGCCATTCTCTTGGGAAAACCGGGAAGCTGTTGGGTGGCGGCAGCCAGATCCACGAACTATCCCCAGCTCGAAGGTTCGATCCATGCGGACGCCGTTGTCGTGGGGGCTGGAATTGTCGGGCTGACGACGGCGCTTCGGCTTTGCGAGGCGGGCCGATCGGTGGTCGTCCTCGAAGGCCTGCGCACGGGCGGCCAGGTGACCGGCCGCTCGACGGCCAAGATCACCACGCAGCATACGCTGATCTATCGTCATCTCATCGACACTGTCGGCCGGGAGTTGGCCCAGGTCTACGCCGATGCGAATTCCGCCGGCGCCCGACAAATCCGCGATTGGGTTAACAACTACGCCATCGCCTGCGATCTCGAGAGCAAGGAAGCCTATACCTACACCTGCGACGATCGCCGGCGCGCGGAGGTCGCGGCCGAGGCGGAGGCCGCGCGCCAGGTCGGGCTAGAGGCCGAGTTTCTCGAACGCGCACCGCTGCCTTTCGAAACGGCCGCGGCATTACGGTTCCCCGACCAGGCGCAGTTCAATCCGGCGATGTATCTGGTTGGTCTGGCGGAAGCGGTGACGGCCCGTGGCGGTCGGATCTTTGAAAACAGCCGCGCCACCTCGATCGACGAGGCAATCCGCTGGCGCGTCGTCACAGATGGCGGCGCCGTTGATGTCGGGCACGTCGTCGTCTCCACCAACATGACGGTGAAGAGCCCCGTCGGCATGGCGAACCGGACGCAACCGCGCTGCCACACCGTGATAGCCTTTCGGATCGATGATCCCCTCCCTGTCGACGGCATGTTCATCGGCATCGACGAGCCGACGCATTCCATTCGCACAGGCCGTGATGCCGAAGGTCCGCTGCTGGTCACGCTTGGCCCCAAATTCAACACCGGCTGGGATGGCGACTTGGCGAAGCGGTTTGTCGAACTGGAAAAATGGACAAGAAAGAACCTTCCGGTCGGCGACGTCGCGTGGCGCTGGTGCAACGAGGACTATGATACGGCCGACAGGATCCCATACGCCGGCGAACCCGATCCCACCAAGGCCGCCGGCTTCCGCATTGCCACGGGCTTCAACGCCTGGGGCATCACCAACGGGACGGCCGTGGGAACGATGATCGCCGACCTGATTTGCGCCCGCCCGAGCCCATGGCAAAAACTCTACGATCCGGCGCGGCCCTATCCCGAGGACTTCCACAAGAATGGCCGCAGTCAATCGATCGTCTCGAGCACCCACGACATTGCGCCCGGCATGGGTGGCGTGATCGTCAGGGGAGACGAAAAGATTGCGGCCTGGAGAGACACCGAAGGCGCACTCCAGGCGGTTTCGGCGACCTGCACCCACAAAGGCTGCACCGTAACCTGGAACAATGCGGACCACACCTGGGATTGTCCCTGCCACGGCTCGATCTTCGCCGCCGACGGTTCGGTCATCCACGGCCCTGCCCGAAAACCGCTTGCCCAGATTACATTGTGAAGGCGGCCACTGTGAAGGCGGCGATCGGCGCGGCCCGCGTCACGCCGGCCGTTCGTAGGTTCCGACCAACTCCGTCTCCTCCAATGCGTGTTTCTGGGCTTGCTTCCAGACCTGATGCACGCCCGCCTGTCCTGGTACGCTGAGGCTCGGCACATCGAGCGCGGCCAGTAGGAAGTGGTAATGGTGGACGCCGTGCCCTGCAGGCGGCTGCGGACCATCGTAATAGGCATTGCCGAAATCGTTGGTGCCTTGCCTGAGTGCCGACGGGCCGGGCTTGCCGTCTTCGGCCTCGGCGAGTCCGCCGGCATCCGGCGGGATATTGAAGACCGCCCAGTGCGCGAAAACCCCGCTTGGCGCATCGGGATCCTGCACGACAAGAACAAGGCTCTTGGTACCATCCGGAACACCGGACCACTTCAGCGGCGGCGAGACGTTCTGGCCGTCACGCGCATATTTTTCGGGAATTGTTCCGCCTGCCGGGAACGCCGGACTGATAAGGGTAAGTGGCATTGCCATTTCCCCAAGGAGGTTGCGACCGAGAAACCCGCGTCGGCGCCGTTCACGCCGCTTGCTGAGCTTCCGCGATGCGTCTGATCTCTCCTGGAAGGGATTCCCAGACCTTGTGCATCTGTCCTTCTCCGACATGATGGGCGAGCACCTTGGACACGACCCTGAATGCATCCTTGGAATCGACCGGACGGGTGAATTCCAGCTCCGCCTTGATTTTGGCCAGAAACTCGTCGAGCGACCGCATCTTCTCGGGAGCTTTGGAGGGCTGATATTGGTCATAGAAGGCGCCCCGCACCAGAATCGGCAGCTGCGAGCCGAGGTGGGCTGCAAGGTCCGGGTGCATACGGTCGCGCAGCGCGTGCAGCACCGCGCCGAGAACGTGCCAGTCGACCTGCCGATCCGGTCCAATCTCGTCCATGATCTCGTCGAGCCAGGTGTTGGCGGTCTGCAGCGTCTTGTCGAATACGTCGAGTCCGGTGGCGTTCATCGAAATCCTCCTTCCGTTCAAATCCGACTACGCCCGATGTGACCAAACAGCCGTACCTGCCCGTTGTTCCCCGATGGGCATGTCCTGACGCGCATTCATTGTCGGAGGTCCCGTCATGAAGGAATTTGGGCCGGCTTTTTGCCGCTGTTTTTTCGACCGCCTTTCTTGGCCGGCGCGCTCGGAACATCCTCCTGGGCGGACGAGTTTTATTTGCCGTCGCCGATCACATGGCGACGAGTGATGCAGACACGAAAAACAGGAGAAGAACCATGGCACATCACGATTTGGCGCCCAGGACGCCATCGCGCAGCCTCTACCCATCCGCGCGAGACCCGCTCACGTCATTTCACCGGCAGATTGATCGCCTGTTCGACGACTTCTTTGCGCCAATGGCCGAAGCGACTACGGCCGGCGGTCTTTGGCCGAGCGTCGACGTATACGAAACAGACCAAGCCTATAAGGTCACCGCCGAATTGCCGGGGCTCGAGCAGAAGGATGTTGAGCTCGAGCTGCGCGACAACACCCTCTCCATTACGGGCGAGAAGCGTTCGGAGCACAAGGAAGGCGACGGCGGCCGCACTTACAGCGAACGCAGTTATGGCCGATTTCAGCGGACCATCCCCCTAGAAACGGAGATCGATGCCGATAAGGTGCAGGCCACTTTCAGGAACGGCGTTTTGGCTGTCGAGCTTCCGAAGAATCCCGCTGCAAAGGACAAAACACGCCGCATAGAAGTGAAAGCGCGATAGTTGCCAAACTGAAGGTTGCCTGATCAGGCGGCGTTCAGCCCCTGTGGAAGGAGAGCGGCGAGCACGGCGGCAACCGCTCAGGGCGAGCGTCTAGCGCCGGGGATCGTCCGTCGCCTCGGAAACGCCTTCGAGAGCGATCTTGGCGGCTTCCTCATCGGTCCGCCCGAGGTCGGCCAAGGCAATGACGCCGACGAGGCGCTTGTCGTGGTTGATCACCGGAAGACGACGCACCTGATGCTTGGCCATGATCTTCGCCGCATCGGTGATATCGGCATCGTCGAAGCACCAATAGACATGCTCGGACATGACCTCGCGAACGGTCGTGTTGCCGGCTGAGCGCTCCTCGGCGACGCCGCGCATCACGATGTCGCGGTCGGTCACCATGCCGACCAGCCTGTCATTCTCGCCGACCGGAAGGGCACCGAGATTGTCGGCCCGCATTTTCCGGGCGGCATCCCTGATTGTCGTGTTCGGGCCGACCAGTTCGGTCCGACGGCTCATGATCTCCTGAACTTGCATGGGATATTCCTCTCTCTGATTGCTTAGGCAACAAGTCGCCAAACGCGCTGTTGCCGCGCATCGCGAGATTGCCAGCTGGCCGGACGAGGCTTGTGCGATCGCCATCCTCTCGATCCCGCGCCAATGCACGTGCCGGCACCTCGCGATCGAAACTATTCTTGGAACGTCCAGGCAGCGAGCGAGTTCCAAACGGTAACCGGCGTCGCAGCCATCCCACGGGATGTCGCCGCAGGCTGGTGAAAAACATCCACCGGAAAAACAGATGCACGCGGATTGAAGATCATGGCTGTCATCTTTTCAGATCGCCGCGAGGCCGGGCGGCGACTCGCCGGAGAGCTCGTTCGCTTTGCCGGGCGCGACGACGTGACCGTGTTGGCACTGCCCCGAGGCGGCGTGCCGCTCGGCTACGAGGTCGCGCAGGCGCTCAAGGCACCGCTCGACGTCTTCGTCGTGCGCAAGCTCGGCGTTCCCGGTCACGAGGAGCTTGCCATGGGAGCGATCGCGCCCGCAGGCATACGTGTCCTGAACGACGAAATCGTCAGCGGTCTCGCGATCCCGCCACATGTCATCGACGCGGTCGCCGCAAAGGAGGAAAAAGAGCTTCTGCGCCGCGAGCACCTCTACAGGGACGGGCGGCCCCCACCGCAGTTGAATGGACGAACCATTATCCTCGTGGATGACGGGCTTGCGACCGGATCGACCATGCGGGCCGGGATCAAGGCGCTGCGAAAAAACCACGCCGCCCACATCGTCGCGGCCGTTCCCGTCGGTAGCCCCGACACTTGCGACGCGATGCGGGCGGACGCCGACGAGGTCGTTTGCGCGACGACACCAGACCCGCTGCTCGGTGTCGGGCGGTGGTACGTGGATTTCTCACAGACGAGCGATGAAGAGGTCCGCGCGCTCCTCGCCAGGTCCGTGCCCAAGCCTGCCGCTTCCGAAGAGGAATTGGCTGGGCACGCGAGTGCGGGTCCGGCGCCTGGCACCAGATCGACTTAGCGGAGGTGGATATGGACCGGGATAGCGAGCACGTCGTGCATGTTCCCGCGGGGCCTATCACGCACGAGGGCAATCTTTCGTTACCCCGGATGCCCGCGGCCTTGTGCTCTTCGCCCATGGCAGCGCTGGACGAAGTCGCGGATCTCGCGAGCCGATGGTTCTTGCGCCATCTGATTTCGGACAGATCGGCGTCCACGTCCTGACAGCTGGAGGTTGGATCACCAGTCCCGGGATCATTTGCGTCCTCAACGCGTTAAGGTCCTCGTAAGACAGCGCGCAGCTGCAACCCCAATGGCTGTCGCAATCCGTATGTGGGAGCCGTATGTGGGAGAAAGACAATGCCGGACAAGAAAACCATCGAGAAGGCCCGAAAGGACAAGCGCGAGGGCAAATCGCCGAGCACGCAGGCCGGCGAGTTCGTGCACGAGGAGATCGATAAAATCCGCCGCGGCGAGCACGGCGCGCGCTCGACCCAGCAAGCTATCGCCATCGGGCTTTCCGAGGCGAGACGCGCAGGCGTAGACCTGCCCCCGCCCAAAAAGGGCAAGGTGAAGGAGAGCACGCGAAAAAGCGCCGAATACGCCTATGAGGCTGGCCAGGGCGAACGCACGCCGAAACGCCGCCCGCGGGTCTCGAAAGCCGTCTCCAAGGTGCTCGAGCACGAGCCGAAGAACACAGCGTCGCACGAGGCGCTGGCGCAGCAGGCAAAGCGTGCGGCCTCGCGCCGGACGGCTGAGGAGCGTTCCGCAGCAGCAAAGAAAGCCGCCGAGACGAAAGGCGCCAGCGGAAGGAAGGCGGCGGCGCAAAAGGCCGCCAGAACGCGGGCACACCACGCATAGGTCAAAGATGGCAGTTCGGCTCTAGGAAACCCGATATGGCCCAAACGACCGGTATCGAGCTCCGCTCCTGCAGCGTGGGACGGTGCCGCTGCCCAAAGCGAATCAGTGACTGCATCTGCGGGACAACATCGACGCCTTCGCTCGAAATGTTCCGTTACGCGTAACACCGACCCAGAGGTACTCGGCGACAAGGCCCCGGAGGTACTCGGCGGCAAAGTCGACGGGAGACCGGGAGGAAAGCGCAGCCTGTTTCTTGAGCAGATGCCTATTGCCCACAACGCGGAGAACTCTGATCATGTCCTCAGTAGCCAGCACGACAATGCCACGAACCACCCCTCAGGCGAGACATATCGCTTTGCTCGGCGCGCCCTCTAATCTTGGGCTGATGCCGCGGGAGGGTGAGCCGGAGCCCGGCGCATGGAAGGCGCCGGAGGTACTTCAATCGCTTGGTCTCGCCAACCGTTTGGGCGCCGGTCCGTTGCGCACGGTTCGGGCTCCGCCCTATCGGCCTGAGGTGGACCCTGCGACGGGCGTGCGCAATGCCCAGGCGCTGCGCCAGTATTCCGAGACGCTTGCCGAAGGCGTCGGCGAGGAGCTGAACTCGGGAGGGTTCCTGCTCATACTCGGCGGCGATTGCAGCGTGTTGCTTGGCCCCGCGCTCGCGCTACGGCGTCGTGGCCGCTACGGCCTTATCTTTTTCGATGGGCACACGGATTTCAAATTGCCGGATACCTCGCCCTCAAAGGGAGCCGCGGGCATGGATTTGGCCTTCGTGACCGGCCATGGACCGAAGCTCCTGACCGATTTCGGCGAGCACACTCCTTTGTTCCGTGAGGCCGACGTGGTCGCATTCGGCTACCGCGATGTGCAGGACCCGGCGACGTATACGTCCAAGGCCGTCTTCGACACCGATGTTCGCCGGATGGATTTGGCTGAAGTGCGGCGGCTCGGCGTCGCCGATGCTGCACGCGTAGCGCTTGATGCGGTCGCAGGGCAGGACGTCGAGGGTGTATTCGTTCACTTCGATGTCGACGTGCTGGACAGCGAGATCATGTCGGCTGTCGATACGCCGGAAGCCGGCGGTGTCTTGCCCGACGAAGCCGTCGAAGCCCTTCGCACATGGTGCAACGATTCACGCGTGATTGGGATGGAGGTGACGATCTATGATCCCGAACGCGATCCAGATCGCCGCTGCGGCAAGCTGCTGATCGACATTCTGACTGCTGCACTCCGCGACCGGTAGGCCAATGGCAGTCGTCCTGCACTTGTGCACGAATGCAATCCGCCGGAGCGAATGGCAGTCGGTCTGACGGATCGCCGCGCGCCCTTTCTGGGGTGCCACCTCATCGGGAACCGTTCTCAAGGAAACATGGTTCCGAGTGTGCGACTGAAAGCATTTGGCTCCTTTTACCCCCGCTAAAGGAGATTCGCCATGACCGGCAAAACCCGTCCCACCGTCCTGATCACAGGCAGCAGCGGGTTTCTGGGCCAGGCCATCGCTCGCGGCCTGACGGAGCGCTACGACATCATCGGCCTCGACGTTGCCAGGCGGTCCTTGCCCGGCGTCGAGACGATCGAGATCGACCTTACCTCGGATACGAGCGTGGCGAAGGCGCTGGCGGAGGTGCGCGAACGGAGTGGCGGCCGCATTGCCTCCGTGATCCATCTCGCGGCCTATTACGACACGACCGGCGAGGATAATCCGAAATACGGCGCGGTGACCGTCGAGGGAACGCGCCGGCTGCTGAACGCGCTGAGGGGGATCGAGACGGAGCAGTTCGTGTTTTCGAGCACGTTGCTGGTGCATGCGCCGAGCCCGGCGAAGGGCGCCAAGATCAACGAGCGATCGCCGATCGATCCGGCCTGGGCCTATCCGAGATCGAAGGCCGAGACCGAGACGCTGATCCTGAAGGAGCACGGCGACATCAAGGTTGCGATCCTGCGACTGGCGGGTGTCTATGACGAGGATTGCCACGCCGCCTTCATCGCCCAGCAGATCGCCCGCATTTTCGAGCGCATGCCGACCGCCTATCTTTTCACCGGCGACATCAGCCTTACCTGCACCTGGACGACGTCGTCGACGCCGTAGTGCGCACCGTCGACCGGCGCAGCGAGCTTCCCGACGAGACCGTACTGCTGATCGGCGAAGAGCAGACGCCGTCCTACGACGAGATGCAGAAGCAGATTGGGCGGTTCCTGCATGGCGAGACCTGGCGGACCCTGTCCCTGCCCAAGGAGGTGACGAAGCTCGGCGCCTGGATGCAGGAGAAGGTTTTCGACCAGGAGACCGACATCAAGCCATGGATGATCGAGAACGCCGACGATCACTACGAGATCGACATCTCCCGCGCCAGGCGGCTGCTTGGCTGGAAGCCGCGGCACAGCCTGACCGCTACCTTGCCGGAAATGATCCGGCGGCTGAAGGCGGATCCCACCGACTGGTACAAGAAGAACAAGCTTGAACCGTCGGCGGTCGCCGCTTCCGCGCCCGAGCTCGACCAGGCCGCCGCAAGGCTGCGGCGTCCGCTCGAGCGCTCAGACGACGAGGTCGAGGTGGAAACCGAACGCCACCGGGCCGCAACGCTCTGGGCGCCACTGACCAATGTTGCCATCGGACTGTGGCTCGTGGCGGCGCCCTTCACGCTCGGCCTGTTCGATCCCGCTTCAGCACCGATTCCGCCGGCGCTCGGACATGAGATCGCCTCGCCGGAGACGCGCGACGGCAGGCTCGGCATCAGTGAGATCGTATCCGGCCTCGCCATCCTGTCGCTGGCGCTTGTAGGCATGCGCCGGCGCTGGCACGGACTGCAATGGATCACCGCCTCGATTGGGGTTTGGGTGATGTTCGCGCCGCTCCTGTTCTGGACCACCAGCGCCGGAGCCTACGCGACCGACACGCTGGCCGGCATGCTGATCGTCGCGTTCGCGGTGATGGTCCCGCCAACGCCGGGTATCAGCCGGCGTGCCCTTGCCGCCGATGACGACCGGCCGCTCGGCTGGAGCTATTCGCCCTCGCTTTTCACCCAGCGCATTCCCATAATCGGCCTCGCCTTTGTCGGCCTGTTCGTCTCGCGTTATCTCGCTGCCTATCAGCTTGGCCATATCGATGGCCTTTGGGAACCGTTCTTCGGCCCGGGCGGAACGCCGGCCGGCAATGGCAGCGAGGCGGTGGTCACCTCCTGGGTCTCCAAGGGCTTTCCGATCGCCGATGCCGGGCTGGGCGCCTTTGCCTATGCGCTGGACATTCTCGCCGGCGCGATCGGCGACCGCCGCCGCTGGCGCACCATGCCGTGGATGGTGCTGTTGTTCGGCTTGCTGGTCGTCCCGCTCGGCGTGGTCAGCGTCGGCTTCATCATCATCCAGCCGCCGCTCATCGGAGCGCTGTGCACGCTCTGCATCGTCCAGGCTGCCGTCACGGTCGTGCTCATCCCCTATTCGGTCGACGAGGTGCTGGCGAGCTGCCAGTATCTTTGGCGTGTGAAACAGGCGGGAGAGCCGTTCTGGCGCACATTCTGGTGCGGAGGCCCGGCACTTTCGGAGGACCAGACGCCGGCGCCCGACCTCGACCGGCCGCTGTCGGAAGTGGCGCGGGACTTCGTCACCGGCGGTGTGAACTTCCCATGGACCCTAGTCGCCAGCACCCTCGCCGGCGCCCTGCTGATGATCACGCCGCTCGCCTTCGGCACAAGCCCGCCGCTCTACTTCAGCGACCATGTCACCGGCTGCCTGGTCATAATGGTCGCCGTTACGGCGATGGCCGAAGTGGGGCGCGCCGTCCGCTTTCTGAACATCGCGCTTGGAGCCTGGATCGCCCTCTCTCCCTTTATCCTCGCCGGCGGTGCGGCGGCGAGCCTCGCCAATCTGGCGATCGGAGCGCTGCTGGTCGGGCTCAGCCTGACGCGCGGCACGCGCAGCGCTGCGCATTATGGCGGCTGGGACCGAGCCATCGTCTAAGGGATGTTCAGCAGCGCTAGACGATCCGCCAGGTGACTGCAAAGATTGATCCGCATCAGTCTGTCGAACATGTTGAGCGGGAAGTCGGCGAAAGACGCAAAGGCCGCCGCACCCTTCCAACTTGAATTTTCCGCGTATCTGGGTTTCATAAGTCGGCAAATAACTTAGGGAGGAATTTCAACATGAAAAAATGGGCAATTCTTGGCGCCGGCATCCTCGCCGCCGCGTCGGCATCGGCGTCCGCCGAAAGCCTGACCATGTATTGCGGCGTCGATGAGGTCTGGTGCCAGCAGACGGCACGGGCGTTCGAGGAGAAGACCGGCATCACCGTCAATATGACCCGCAAGAGCGCTGGCGAAATCTATGCGCAATTGCGCGCTGAGGCCGCCAACCCAAAGGGAGACATCTGGTGGGGCGGCACCGGCGACCCGCATCTGCAGGCAGCCGAGGAGGGCCTGACCGAGGAATATGAATCGCCGCTGCTCGACCAGTTGCAGCCATGGGCGATCAAGCAGGCGGAAACATCCGGCCACCGCACTGTCGGCATCTATTCGGGTGCGCTGGGCTTCGGCTACAACAAGGATCTGCTGGCCAAGAGCAATCTTCCCGAACCGAAATGCTGGGCCGATCTGATCAAGTCCGAATACAAGGGGCACATCCAGGTCGCCAACCCCAATTCCTCGGGGACCGCATACAATATGCTGGCGACCATCGTTCAGCTGTTTGGCGAGGACAAGGGTTTCGAATACATGAAAGCCCTGCACAAGAACGTTAACCAGTACACCAAGTCGGGCTCGGCGCCGATCAAGGCCGCCGGTCTCGGCGAGACCACCATCGGCATCGTCTTCATCCACGACGCCGTGTCGCAGGTCGTCGCAGGTTTCCCGATCGTTCCGGTCACTCCCTGCGAGGGAACCGGCTACGAGATCGGCTCGGAATCGATCATCAAGGGGGCGCGGAACCTGGAGGCTGCGAAAAAATTCTATGACTGGGCGCTCGAGGCCGACGTCCAGTCCATGGCGCAAAAGGCGGGGTCGTTCCAGGTTCCGTCGAACAAGGCGGCAAAAACCTCCGACAAGGCGCCCGACCTCTCCACCATCAAGCTGATCGACTATGACTTCAAGAAGTATGGCTCGAGCGAAGAGCGCAAGCGGCTGCTGAAAAAATGGGACGAGGAGGTCGCATCGCTGCCGCAATAGCAGATGCGCTTCCGCGAAACCCGCTGGCCCATTGAACCGGTCGCCCTCCTTTGGATGGCGGTCGGATGGCTGGGGTTTGCCGTGCTGCCTTGGTACGGCATCGAGGACGGGTTCTTCGGCTTTTCCTGGCTGTTCGACGGCTACCCGTCCGACAGCGAATTCGCGCCGGCACTGGTTCTGGCGCTCAAGGGCGAGAAACTGTGGCTGGCGCCGCTCGGCCTGCTGCTGGCGGCGCCGCTGCTTCTGTGGGGCCGCACCAAATCCGATCCGTTTTTCAGCCGGCTGCTGATCATCGTCGGCGCCGCCGGATTTGGCTGGCTGTTGTTCCAGGGCTTCGCCATCGGGCTGCGCGGCTGGCAGTTCGGCTGGCTCACCAGCACGTTCGGCGAACTTGGCGACCGCCAATTCGGCATGGGCTACGGCGCCTTGCTGGTCAGCGGTGCCTTTCTGTTCCTTTTCACCCTGGGTGTTGCCGCGCGCGGCGCCGTCTCTGGCGACGTCTTCGTCGTCGGTTCGATCGGCTTAGTCGTCGCCATGGTTGCCATCTTCATCTTCATGCCGATCCTGATGATGCTGGCCAATGCCATGCAGACCGACGATGGCGGCTACTCGCCTGTCGCGTTCCTGGCCAAGCTGTTCAGTTCGCGGCTGTGGAGCCTGGCTTGTCTTGCCGGCGGCAGCCGCTGCGGCGTGGCCTGGAATTCGCTGCTGCTGGCCGTGCTCGTCGGCCTGCTGACCATGTTTCTGGGGCTGGTGTTCGCGCTGGTGGTGACCCGTACCGATTTCCGCTATGGCAAGCTGCTGCGCGCCCTGACCGTGTTGCCGATCATCACGCCGGCTTTCGTCATCGGCCTTGCCATCATCCTGTTGTTCGGACTGTCAGGCGCGGTGACGCAGAGCGTGGCCAGTGTCTTCGGCTTCCAGCCGACACGCTGGGTATATGGACTTCCCGGCATGCTCATTGCCCAGGTTCTAGCCTTCACGCCGATCGCCTTCCTGGTGCTGATCGGCGTCGTCGAAGGCGTCAGCCCGTCCATGGAAGAGGCCTCACAGACGCTCCGAGCCAGCCGCTGGCAGACGTTTTGGACGGTATCCCTGCCGCTGATGCGGCCGGGACTGGCCAACGCCTTTCTGCTCGGCTTCATCGAGAGCATGGCCGATTTCGGCAATCCGCTGGTGCTGAGCGGCAATTACGACGTGCTGTCGACAGAAATCTTCTTCGCCATCGTCGGCGCGCAGAACGATGCGGCACTTGCCGCGATCCTGGCGCTGGTGCTGCTGGCCTTCACGCTCGGCGCGTTTTATGCCCAGCGCTTCTGGATCGGCAGGCGCCCTTACACCACCGTCACCGGCAAGGGCGACGCCGGCGTCCATCCGCGCTTGCCTGCCGGGCTGACATACGCGCTCTATGTCATCGCCGGACTGTGGACGGCCTTCACCGTGCTGGTCTACGCGGTGATCTTCTACGGCAGCTTCGTCAAGCTCTGGGGGGTCGACCAGAGCCTCACATTGGAGCACTACAGGAAGGCGTTTTCCGTCGGCTGGAATGAGTTCGGCATCCACTGGTCGGGCTCGGCATGGAGCTCCTTCTGGACGACCATGGAGATCGCGCTGATATCGGCGCCGCTGACGGCCGGAATAGGGCTTCTGACCGCCTACCTTCTGGTCCGCCAGAATTTCCGCGGCAAGAATGCCTTCGAATTCGCGACCATGCTCTCGTTCGCGATTCCGGGAACCGTAATCGGCGTCAGCTACATCATTGCCTTCAACGTGCCGCCGATCGAACTGACCGGGACCGGCATCATCCTCGTATTGTCGTTCATCTTCCGCAACATGCCGGTGGGCGTGCGCGCCGGCGTCGCCTCGATGTCGCAGATCGACCGCAGCCTGGATGAATCCTCGCTGACGCTTGGCGCCAACTCGTGGCAGACCTTCAGACGCGTCATCCTGCCTTTGCTGAGATCGGCAATGCTGGCGGCGCTCGTCTATTCCTTCGTGCGCGCCATGACCGCGATCAGCGCCGTCATTTTCCTGGTCAGCGCGCGCTACGATCTTTCGACCAGCTACATCGTGGGACGTGTCGAGAACAATGAATACGGCATCGCCATCGCCTATTCGACGGTGCTTATCGTCGTCACGTTGATGGTGATCGGCCTGATGCAGCTGGTTGTCGGCAGCCGCAATATCGGCCGGCGCGGCATCCAGCCGGGCGACGGCTGGAGCGTGCGCACCAATGTCAGCCTGCCCGGAACGGCAGGCGGCCCGACGACGATAGCAGGAGCTGGGTGATGGCCGAAATTCGCGGCAACGCCGCCTCGGTGACCTTCGACCATGTCACCAAGACATATCCGGGCGCCAGCACGGCGGCGGTCGACGACATCTCGCTTGCGATCGAAGCCGGCAAGCTGGTGACGCTTCTCGGGCCCTCCGGCTGCGGCAAGACGACGACGTTGCGCATGATCGCCGGACTCGAAATGCCTTCCAGCGGCCGCATTCTGATCGGCGGCAAAGACGTCACGCGCCTGCCCGCTACCGACCGCGACGTGTCCATGGTTTTCCAATCCTATGCGCTGTTCCCGCATATGACGGTGATGGAGAACGTCTCCTATGGCTTGCGCTTCTCCGGCCATGACAAGAAGGAGGCTGCGTCGCGTGCCCGTGCCGGGCTGGAAATGGTCGGCCTGACCGGTTTCGAGGCGCGCCTGCCCAGCGAATTGTCTGGCGGCCAGCAGCAGCGCGTGGCGGTGGCGCGGGCGCTGGTGCTCGAACCGCAAGTGCTGCTGTTCGACGAGCCGCTCTCAAATCTCGACGCCAAGCTACGTCGACACGTGCGCGAGGAAATCAGGGAAATCCAGACCAAGCTCGGGCTGACGGTGGTCTATGTCACGCATGACCAGGAAGAGGCGCTGGCGGTTTCGGACCGTATCATCGTCATGAACAAAGCCGTGATCGCACAGGACGGTACGCCGCGCGAACTCTATGACGCGCCGGCCAACGCTTTCGTCGCCGATTTCATCGGCGAAGCCAATATCCTGGATTGCGAGGTGGTTTCGGTAGAAGGCGATGAAGCCACCGTCCGGCTGGGTTCGCTGGCCTTGAAACTGCCGGCGCGTGGCCACCGGGCCGGCCCGGCGAAGCTGGCGGTCCGGCCGAGCCGGATCGGGATCGGGGCTGCCGGCACGCCGCGGACGATCGCCGGCAGTCTCGAAAAGGTCACCTATGTCGGTAGCCATCTCGAACTGATCATCGGCACACCGCACGGCCAGGTGTTTGCAATATCGCCCAATATCGATGCGCCATTTCAGGCAGGCGACAGCGTCGGGATCGGCTTTCCGGAGCGCGGACCGGTTCTGATCAAAGCTTGAAGGATTGCACGCAGAGTTGGCGGATCTGGGCGAACACGCCGCTGCCGCCGCAAATCACCAGCGCGCCTCCTTCCAGCACCGTCTTTGGGTCGGGCTTGACGATCGTGCCGCCGGCTTCTTCCACCAGGAGCATGCCTGCCAGGCAGTCCCACGCGTTCATATGCTCTTCGACATAGCCGAGCAGCCTGCCAGCGGCCACATAGGCGAGCATCAGCGCACCGGATGCGTTACGGAAAAACACGCCGCCTTTGGAAAACAGCAAGCCGATGAGCGTGGCGACGTTTTGCATATCGGCGCGGTTGGAAAACCCGGTGCCCAACGAACCGTCGGTCAGGCTGGTGGCCGCGCTTGCCCTGATCGGCTTGCCGTCGAGAAAGGCGCCGCCGCCCTTACGGCAATGAAAAGTCTCGCCCGTGGAGGGTTCGTGGATGACGCCCACGACAGTGTCGCCGTCCTTGGCGCAAGCGATGACCACACACCAGGCCGGAATGCCCCGCACGAAGTTCGCGGTGCCGTCGATCGGATCTATCACCCAGACATGCCCGCTCGATCCGGTGACCGAGGCATGCTCCTCGCCGACAATTCCATCGGTCGGGTAGGCGGCTTTCATTGCCGCGCGGATGAACAGCTCGACCTCGCGGTCGGCCTGCGAAACCATATCCTGATGACCTTTGCTCTCGATGGCGAGGCTGTCGAGATCGCGAAAATATTTCAGGCCGAGCGCGCCAGCGCGCCGCGCGAGATCGATGGCGAACTGTTCGCGCGCTGCTGTGTCGGGTGTCATGGGGTCCTTGGGATGGCGAATGTGATCTGAGGAAAATACCCCAGCCGGAGAAGCTTAGCGGTCAAGGTAAGAGTGTGCAAATGACGGCTCTGCCTTTTGCAGGGCGGCTCGAGGTCGACCGATCTCCCACGCACTGACAGCGATGACCGCGGTCATACCGAGCCGGTCATGCCGCCGTCGACATAGATGATCTGGCCCGTCATGAAGCTCGATGCATTGGATGCCAGGAAGATCGCGGCGCCGCCCAGTTCGTCGACTTCGCCCCATCTGGCCAGCGGTGTGCGCCCGACCAGCCAGCGCGAGAATTCGGCGTCTTGCACCAGCGCCTCGTTCAGTTCTGTCCGGAAGTAGCCTGGGCCGATACCATTGACTCTGATGCCGTGTGGGCCAAGCTCGGTGGCAAGCCCCTTGGTCAGCATTTTCATCGCACCCTTCGATGCCGTGTATGGCACGATCGAGGAACGCCCCAGTTCGCTTTGCACCGAACATATGTTGATTATGGACCCGGTCTTGCGGGCCATCATCGAGCGGACCACCGGCCGGGTGACATAGAATGCACTGTAAAGGTTTGTCCGCATCAATCTGTCGAACATGTCGAGCGGGAAATCGGCGAATGGCGCGCGGTGCTGCATGCCGGCATTGTTGACGAGAATATCGATCGGGCCGCGCTCTGCTTCCAGCCTGCCGATTTCACGCTCGACGTCTTCAGCCACGGTCACGTCGAAGGTGGAGCCGATCGCCTGGATACCGGATTCGGCCAACGATCCGAGTGCCTTTTGAACGTGGTCTTCGTCCCGCCCATTGATGATCACCGTCGCGCCGGCGCTCGCCAGCGCCTTCGCCATGGCAAAGCCGATGCCGCGGCTCGATCCGGAGATGAAAGCGGTTTTGCCGGCGAGGCCGAACAGGTTCGATAGGTCGGTCAATGTTTGTTTCCCAGAGATGCGGCCAGATGCAGGCGATCGAGGCCCTGACGTACATCGTAAGCGCGGACGACCGCTGTCAGCAATGGCGAGATTGCCGGCAATAAACGCTTATCCCCGCCAGACACCTTCCCGGCGCAGATCGTCCATCGTGCGCGAAATGCCTTCGCGCAGGATCGACACCATGTCGTCGACCTGCTCGCGCGTGATGATCAATGGCGGCGACATCACGCACATGTTGATCAGTGGCCGGACCAACAGGCCGAGCTCGTGGCAATGCGCGTCGATGCGTTTGCCGACATCCTTGTCGAGCTGCAGTGGATCCTTGCTGTCGCGGTCGGCGACGCATTCGACGCAGCCCATCAGCCCCATGCCGCGCACCTCACCGACCAGCGGCAATTCCTCCAGCGTCTTCAGTTGCGCCTGGAAGTAGGGCGCGACCTCGCGCGTATGGGCCAGCACGCTTTCTTCCAGAATATCGAGGTTCTTCAGCGCCACCGCGCAGCCGACCGGATGGCTGGTGTAGGTCAGGCCATGGCCGAACATGGCGTCTGGATGGTTCGAGCGGCGCAGCTCCTCCAGCAGCCGTTCCGAAAGGATGACGCCGCCGAGCGGGAAATAGCCTGAGGTCACACCCTTGGCGAAGGTGATCATGTCGGGCTCGATGCCGAACACCTCGCCGGAGGCAAAGACATGGCCGAGCCGGCCGAAGGCGGTCACCACCTCGTCGGAAACATAGAGGATGTCGTTGTCGCGGCAGATCTGCCGGATGCGCTGGAGATAGCCTTCGGGCGGCACGATGACCCCGCCTGATGCCTGCACCGGCTCGCCGACGAAAGCACCGATCCTGTCGGCGCCGACGCGGGCGACTGTGTCGCGGAATTCGGCGACCAGCGCATCGGTGAAAGCGGCAACGCTCATGCCCTTCGGACGGCGGAACGGATCGGGTGAGGACAATTTGACGACCAGCTCGTCTGCGCCATCCATCCAGTCACGGTCGCGCGGACGCCCGTTAAGCGAGGCCGACAGATAGGTCGAGCCGTGATACGCGCCGCCCCGGCTCAGGATCAGCTTCTTTTCCGGGCGGCCGCGCACATTGTTGTAAAATTGCATAAAGCGCAGCGCCGTCTCGACCGCCGAGGAGCCGCCCGTGGTGAAGAAAACATGGCTGAGATCGCCCGGCGCGTGGCCGGCGATTCGCATGGCCAGTTCCGCCGACGGCGCATTCATCGTGTACCACGGCGTGTTGTAGGACAGCGCCATCGCCTGGTCGTACATTACCTTGGCGAGCTCTTCGCTACGGTGGCCGACATTGATGCACCACATGCCCGCCGGTCCGTCGATCAGCCGCTTGCCGGTGGCATCGGTGATGTAGATGCCCTCGCCCGCGCCGATCAGGGCGCGTGCCTCCGCGCCGACCGAGCCGGCGAACGGCCAGGGCTGGACAAGATGGCGCTTGGCCAGTTCGACGGCATCCTGAGCGCCGGCTCCAGCCATTTCGGTCGAAGTGATGTCTCTTGCCGCCGCCATCTTCGCCTCGCATTGTATGCCGCAATTTCACCGGACACGAAGCTGGTTCACGCTCCAGGAAAGCTCGGCTTTCTTCGTTAATTTTGAATGGCCGTTCAATCAATATTGCAGAAATAGCGCTTGATTTCAATCCGCCGATGCGCGCATGATGAAGAAAGCCGGCAAGCTCGGAGCGCGATAGCGCCTGGGCATAAAGTGGGAACAGATAGCCGGTTCCAGCAATGGGATGCCGCATGGCAGGACAGTCCGCGCCAGCAACCGAAATCACGCCGGAGACCCTGCCCGAGGGCCTGCAATGATGGTGGCCGCGGAAGGGTCGCCCGCTTTCGGCATGACGCGGGCCAGGCGCAACGCCCTTCTGCAATCAGAACCCGTTCAGGGTCTTGCCCTGATCAGCCCGACCTTCGTCTATGCGCTGATACTTCTGGTGCTGCCGATCCTGGCGGTCATCGCGCACTCCTTCTGGACGCAGAATTACCTCACTGTCGACCATACCTTCACGCTTGAAAACTACCGCCTTGCGCTGACCGAGCCGATCTATCGCGACCTGCTGTGGCGCTCGCTCTACATCTCGCTGACGGTGAGCTTCTTCACGGTCGTGCTCGCCTATCCGATCGCCTATTTCATCTCGTTCCACGGCGGCCGCCACAAGGGCCTGTGGCTGTTCCTGATCACCATCCCGTTCTGGACCAGCTATCTGCTGCGGGTAATGTCGTGGAAGGTCATCCTCGGCTATAATGGCGTGCTCAATTCCGGCCTGATGGGCCTTGGCATCATCGACGAGCCGTCGACCGCGCTGCTTTACAATTCGACTGCCGTCATCATCACGCTGACCCACGCCTGGGCAGCCTTCGCCATCCTGCCGATCTTCGTCTCGCTGGAAAAAATCGACCGCACGCTGGTCGAGGCGGCCACGGACCTCGGCGATGGCCCTGTCCGTTCCTTCCTGCGCGTGACGCTGCCGCTTTCGGCGCCCGGCATCATTTCGGCAGCGCTGATCGTCATGATCCCGACGGTCGGCGATTACGTCACGCCGAAGCTTGTCGGCGGCAAGGACGGCGTCATGATCGCCAATGCCATCCAGGCGCAATTCGGCAAGGCCTCCAATTGGCCGCTGGGTGCTGCACTCTCCGTCACCACGATGCTGGTTGTGACGCTGATCGCAGGCGCCACGGTTCTGATCATCCGTGCCGCCCAGCGGCTGGCACGATGAGGCTGGCGCGATGAGGCCGGCGCGATGAGGCCGGCGCGATGACGGCGATGCGCCGCTTGCTGCCGGGCCGATTGCTGCCGGCCTATGCGTTCCTCTACGTCGTGTTTCTCTATCTGCCGGTTATCTTCCTGCCGATCTTCTCCATCAACACCGCCGCGACGCCGAAATTCCCGCTCTCCGGCTTCACCTTGAAATGGTACCACGACCTGCCGCGCACGCCGGCGCTGCTCGACGCCACCTGGAACAGCCTGGTCGTCGGGGTATCGGCTTCCATCCTGTCGACCGTTCTTGGCATCCTCGCCGCCCGCTCGATCACCCGCTACCGCTATCCCGGCCGCCGCGCCATCAACGGCCTGATCATGGCGCCGCTGGTACTGCCCGAAATCATCGTTGCCATCTCCTTGCTACTGGTGATCCTGCAACTCGGTTTGAGCCTGTCGCTGTTCACCGTCGTGCTTGGCCACGTCCTGGTCTGCGTTCCCTATTCGATGACGGTGCTGACCGCTGGCTTCGAGGGCTTCGACCGCAGCCTGGAGGAAGCCTCCGCCGATCTCGGCGAGAGCGCCTTCGGCACGTTTCGGCGGGTGACGCTGCCGATGGTGGCGCCGGCGATCATTTCAAGCCTGCTCGTCTGCTTCACCATTTCGCTCGATGAGTTCCTCATCGCCTTCTTCCTGACCGGCACCGAGGCTACACTGCCGATCTATATCTGGGGCCAGTTGCGTTTCGCCGCGAAACTGCCCGGCGTGCTGGCGCTGGGCACGCTGTTGCTGGTTGCCTCGTTTCTTTTGATGACGACCGCCGAAATCCTGCGCCGCCGCGCGGCCAGGCGCACCCAGAACGAGGGAGCCTTCCATGCCTGAGCGGCCCCAAATCGAACGCTCTATGATCGAGGTCCGCAACGTCACGCGCAGCTATGGTTCGTTCAAGGCGCTGGACGACGCCTCGCTGACCATCAGGGAGGGCGAATTCTTTTCGCTGCTTGGCCCGTCCGGCTGCGGCAAGACCACGCTGTTGCGCATGATCGCAGGTTTCGACAATCCGACCAGCGGCTCGATCTCCGTCGATGGCCAACCGATGGAAGGCATCCCCGCCAACCGCCGGCCGACCAACATGGTGTTCCAGAGCTACGCCATCTTCCCGCATCTCAATGTGGAGCAGAACGTCGCTTATGGCCTGAAGCGGCTGAAGCTGGCCGGCACGGAGGAAAGGCGCCGTGTCGAAGAAGCCCTCGCCCAGGTGTCGCTGACCGGCCTCGGCAAGCGTCTCGCCACCGAGCTTTCCGGTGGCCAGCGTCAGCGCGTGGCGCTGGCTCGTGCGCTGGTGATGCGGCCAAAAGTGCTTTTGCTCGACGAGCCGCTGTCGGCGCTGGACAAGAAATTGCGCGAGCAGATGCAGGTCGAGCTGCGCCGTCTGCAGCAGGCGGTCGGCATCACCTTTGTCCTGGTAACCCACGACCAATATGAGGCACTGGCCATGTCGGATCGCATCGCAGTGATGTTCGGCGGCATGATTGCGCAGGTCGCATCGCCGAAGGAGATCTACCAGCGGCCGGTCAATCGCCAGGTGGCCGACTTCCTCGGCGGCATGAATTTTGTCAAGGCCGAGATCGTCGAGGAGAACGGCGCCTCGCTGGTGCTCGACACGCTGGGCTTCGGCCGCGTCAAGACCGACAAGCCGAAAGCTTTTGTGCGCAATGGCACCGCCGCGACGCTTGGCATCCGGCCCGAGCGCCTGCGCGTTCTGTGGGACGATGCGACGGCAAAATTCGAGGTCGCGGGCAAGGTGGTCGAGCGCCATTATTTTGGCGAGATCACCCATCTGATCGTCGAGATACCAGGGCTGGAAAAGCCGTTGTCGGTGACCGAGACCAACGACTTCGGCGCTGACGACATTCCGGTCGGCACCACGATCCGCCTCGCCTACGACCCAGAGGCCTTGGTGGCGATGGCAGATTGAATGATCCTTTGCGCAGCAATACGCCCGGCGACGATTGCACCCTCGACATAGCCTGGGAATGACGGCGACAGCTCCGACGAGGCGAAATGGACCGGCGGCGCGCCGGCGCGGATGATGCGTTCGGCATTGGTTGCCGTCGCATCGACGATAAGGTCGCTGTAGCCGCCACCGCTCCAGCGATCGTCCGTCCAGTCACGGTAGCTGAGATCGGAGAAGCCGGCCGCCTCGGCGCCAAGCGCTTGCTCCAGTTTTGACGTCACCTTGGCGCGCAGTTCCGCCTCGCCCAGTTCGCGCCAGCGCCGGGCCAGCGGCCCGCCGATGAAGACGACAAGGGCTGGATGACCGTCGTCATTGCCGGCGTCGCAGGCAAAAAGCCCGTGCGGATCGCGCCACATCACCATGCCGCTCAAGCCCCTGTCCCGCCAGAAGGCCGTGGGATAACGCGCCAGCATCTTGATTACCGCGCCGCTTTGCCAGACGCCGAGCGCTGCTTCCAGCGCAGCCGGCAGCAGCGGTACGAAATCCAGTCTCGACGCCATCATCGGCGGGACTGCGACCAGCACCGCTCGCGCCTCGATTGAGCCTGCGGCCGAGACGACGCGAACCCCTTGCGGTCCGCGCTCTATGCTCTTGACCGGCGTGTTCAGCCGCAGGCGACCACCGAGGTCGCGGGCCAGGTCGTCTGCCAGCGAATGCATGGTTTCGCGCACGAAATACTGCAGTTCCGACACCTCGTTGGTGATGCGGCGGTCGTTGTCGATCAGGTACCACAGCGGCAGCCTTTCCACTGCCAGGCACCAAAGGCCCTCGATCAGCGAATGAAAGACCGCCTTGGCTTCATCGGGATCATTCTGGCGATCGAGCCATGCCGCGACGGTCAAACCGGCAATGGCCGGATCGTCCGGTGCAATCGCGTTCATCCGCTCGCGTATTCGCATGGCGGTGCCATAAGTGCGCTCGGCTTGCGCCTCGCTCATCCGCGGTTGGGTGATGAATTCGCCGGCGAAATGCGTCCCGACCAGCGTCTTGCCGCGTGCCCGCACCAGCGCCATCAGTTCGGGCATGTCCTCGCACAGGAACTGGCCGCCGCTGTCGATGCGCTCGCCGAGCCCGTTCGGCATGGCTTCGACGCGTCCGCCGACGCGGTCGCGGGCTTCGAGCAGCACGAAATCGACGCCAGCGTTGTTCAGCTCATGCGCCGCCGACAGGCCGGTGAAGCCGGCGCCGACGACGACCACCTCGGCTCGTTCGATCTCGGACGTCAATAGCCGGCCTTGATCTTCTCGAATTCGGCGATCATCCGCTGCTTGAGCTCCGGCGCCACCGGCTGCTGGAACAGCGTCTTGTCGAGGAACTTGTCGAGATCGTCGAAGCCGCGCTCGGCCAGGATCTTGGGATCGATCGCCGCCATGGCAGCGGCGTTGCCATGGCCATAGCCGAACGTCTTGACCAGATAGTCGGATACAGCAGGCGCATTGACAGCGTTCAGGAAATCATAGGCCTGGTCGAGATCACCCGGTGCGTCCTTCATCAGCACATAGCCGCACACCCATGTCGACAGGCCTTCCTTGGTATCGCGGTTCATGGCGATCGGCACGCCTTGGCCCTTGAGGGTGACGAAAGTCTCGTTCCAGCCCCAGGCGAGATCGACCTCGTTGCCGGAGAAGGCCTGATTGATATCGGTGTCGTCGGTCCAGTAGAAGCGGATGTTCTTGTGCACGTCACGCAGAAATGCCGAGGCGTCCTTGAACTGCGCGTCGGTCATCTTGTTCCAGTCCTTGAGGCCGATGACCAGGCTGGCCAGCGCGTAGGCGTCGTCGACATTGTCGCCAATGGTAACGCGCCCCTTGAACTTCGGATCGGCAAAGATCCTGAGCGACTGCGCCTGATCCGGCGTCACATGGTCGGTGCGGTAAAGCAGGGCCGTATTGCCCCAGTCGAAAGGCATGAACCAGGCCTTGCCGTCAGCGGTGGTGGCGAGATCCTTCATCGCCATGATGCCGGGATTGAGATCCTTCCAGCCGGCGATACGGCTGGTGTCGAGCGGCTGCAGCATGCCGGCCTCGCGCCATTTCACCACGCTTTGCGAGCAGGGATGCGCAATGTCCGCCTTGAAGCCGGCCCGCATTTTCTGAAAGGCCTCTTCCTCGTCGCCGAAGAAGGCGAAGGTCGGCTCGGCGCCTTGTTCGGCGGTGTAGGCCGGATGCAGCAGCGGGTCCTCATAGCCCGACCAGTCGAACACGACGAGGTCGCCGCCGCCTGCCGCAAGTGCCGCGACTGTGCCTGCGCCGATTGCGCAGGCCGCGGCGATGGCCAGGCGGCGAAGCACGGAATTCATGGCGCAAAGCTCCTCATCGCGGGAAACACCGCGG
This sequence comes from Mesorhizobium sp. M1163, assembly GCF_040318415.1. NCBI lineage: Bacteria > Pseudomonadati > Pseudomonadota > Alphaproteobacteria > Hyphomicrobiales > Phyllobacteriaceae > Mesorhizobium > Mesorhizobium sp. M1163. Next base: position 26,743 of record NZ_JAMYMF010000026.1, read on the forward strand.
CGACGTTAGGAGAATTCGGGAGCTTTGGCGAGCCCGTCCGCCCGCTATGTCCGTGGGCAGACGGGCCAAGCGAGGAGAGCTCAATAGCCGGCTTTGATCTTCTCGAACTCGGCGATCATCTTGAGCTTGAGATCGGATGGAACCGGCGACTGGAACAGCGTCTTGTCGACGAACTTCTGCACGTCGTCATAGCCTTTCTCCTTTAGCACCACCTGGTCGACGCCGGCCATGCCATTGGCATTGGCCTGGCCGTAGCCCCAGTCCTTGACCAGGACCTTGGCGACTTCCGGATCGTTGACGGCGTTGAGATAATCATAGGCCTTGTCGGCATTGCCGGGCGCATCCTTGAACAGCACATAGCCGCAGACCCAGGTCGAAATGCCCTCGTCGGTGTCCTTCTTGGCCTTGATCGGCACGCCGGCGGCGACAGACTGCACCGTCGCGTCGTTCCAGGCCCATGCGAGATCGACCTCGCCGCCGCTCAACAGCTGCACGATATCGGTTGAGTCGGTCCAGTAGGAGCGGACGTTCTTGTGCACCTGGCGCAGGAAGCCTGATGCCTGTTTGAACTGGTCGTCCGTCATCTTGGTCCAGTCCTTCAGGCCGATGGCGAGACTGGCCAGCGCGTAGGCGTCGTCGACATTGTCACCGACGGAAACCCGGCCCTTGAACTTCGGATCGGCGAAGGCCTTCAACGACTGCACGTCCTTCGCATCGATCTTGTCGGAATTGTAGGTCAGCTGCGTGTTGCCCCAGTCCCAAGGCATGAACCAGGCCTTGCCGTCGGCGGTGGTGGCGAGATCCTTCATCGCCATTATGCCGGGATTGAGGTCTTTCCAGCCTGATATCTTCGAGGTGTCGAGCGGCTGCAGCAGGCCGGCCTCGCGCCATTTCACCACGCTTTGCGAGCAAGGATGGCCAAGATCGGCCTTGAAACCGGAGCGGACCTTTTCGAACGCCTCGTCCTCGTCGCCGAAGAAGGTGAAAGTCGGCGAATCGCCGTTCTTTTCGACATATTTCGGATGGAAGCCGGGCTCCTCGTAGCCAGACCAGTCGAACACGACGAGATCCCTGTCCGCAGCCAGCGCCGCCGCCGAAGCGGCGAGCGCTCCGGCCAATGCCAATGTCAGCGTCAATGTCAGCGTCGGGCGTCGCGTCATTGTCTTCATTGCTGTTCCATCCTCTTTTGATTGTTTCACGCCGGCTTGGCACCGCCGGCTGTCGGCCACGGATAATGCTTGGGAAATGCCGCGGACAGGAACGCGTTCGCGGCCTGCAGCGCAGTCTCGCGCGTGGTGTCTTCGGTGCCCATCATCAGCCGCAGCCACAGTCCCTCCAGCATGGCGCTGAGCGCCAGCGCCATCACCTGCGGCTCATAAGAATAGCCGCCGCTCTGCTTGAGCGTCGCGCAAAGGTCGATAAAGATGTTCTGATAGACGGCGTCGCGTGCGCTGCTCAGCGCCTGATAGGTCGGCCGCGATTTGGCTTCGCCCCAGAACGCACACCAGGCCGCCAGCTTGCGCTTGTTGCAGATCGAGCGGTCGAAATCGGCCGCGACCAATGCCTGCAACTGGCGGGCGGGATCATCGCCGGCCTTCTGCAAGGCGCTGCGCCAATGCGCCGAATACTCGTCATACATGTATTGCAAAGTCGCGACGAGCAGCTTCTCCTTGCTTTCGAAATGGAAATTGACGATGCCGCGCGACAGGCCGGCACCGTCGGCAACGTCGGCCATCGTCGTATCCGAATAGCCGCGCTTGGCCAGTGAATCGATCGTCGCTTCGATCAGTTGAAGCTGCCTGGTCTCTTTCGACGCCTTGCGGCCACGCTTTTCGGTGTCGCTCTTTCGCGTCGCCTCGAGGAGGGCTTCGCGCGCCTCTGTTGTCTTCATGGGATTGATGGTCTCCAGCATCGCCGGCTAGCCAACCGGCTTTCGGCCGCGAAGATGAGTGGGACGGTGCTCGCCTGTGTCAAGCACCTTCTGCATGGCTTCCCAGGTTCGTATATTCTTGTCGACATAGGCCGCGCCGACGGCAGCCGCGACCACCGGGTAGAGCGGCCCCTTCAAGCGGTTCAGCTCCTCCCCCGCGATCTCGCGATACCAGGGATTTGCGGTCGCGCACGGTGATGTCGGCAAAGCCGGCCTGGCGCATCGCCTGCACATAGCGGGCCGGCGATGCCATGGCGAAGGACAGGCCTTCAGCGGCGACATAGGCCTTCATCTCGGGCGACGGCTCGCCATCATGCGAGATCATCCAGTTCGACGCGGCAAAGACGCCGCCAGGCTTCAGGACGCGGAATATCTCGGCGAACAATGCATCCTTGTTCGCCACGTGCAGCAGCGCGTCCTTGGAAAATACGACGTCGAAGGCACCGTCGGCAAAAGGCAGCGGTCCTGGCGCCGCCTGGATGAAATCGGCGCGACGCGCGAGCCCGCGCGCAGCGGCCCGCTTCCTGGCCGTCTCGATCACGGGCCGTTCGACGTCGAAGCCTGTGAGGTGGGCCGCGCGGTGACGCTCGATGAGATGCAGCGTGATGCCGCCGGAACCGCAGCCCATGTCGAGGACTGTCTTGCCCGCAAGCGACAGCCCTTCGACGACCCGGTCGACCTCTTCTGGCCCACCCGGCGACAAATAGCCGTCGCCCCACAGCGCCTCGAGGAAGCGGATGGCGGTGTCGTCATACTCCGGTTCGGCCTCTGCCGTTTCGATCATCAAACCCTGGTCCCAAGGCTATCCTCGAATGAGCCAAAGCCTAGCGCATAAACACGAAAACGCAACATCATTTGTTGAACATTCATTCAATATGGCTGGACAGGATGACCGTCTTCGTGCGAAATTCGGCTTATTGGGGGCGCATCACACGAAAAGAAGGTCGGGCACGATGAAGGCTGGGCCAAAGTGAAGAGCTGGGACGCGATCGTCATCGGCGGCGGGCATAACGGGCTGGTCAATGCCTGCTACCTGCAGCGTGCCGGGCTCGACGTGCTGGTCGTCGAGAAGAACGACTGGGTCGGTGGTGCCGCCACCAGCCGCGAGCTGACGCCCGGCTTCCTCTATTCCAACTGCTCCTATGTCTGCTCGCTGTTCCGCCCGGAGATCATGCGCGACCTCGAGCTGCCGCGCTTCGGCCTGCAGGTGATCTCCTATGAGGGCGGCGCGGTGTTCACCCGCGATGGCGACTATCTCGCCAACTACCGCGACCACGATGCCCACCGGCGCGAATTCGCGCGGTTCTCCAAACGCGATGCCGAGGCCTATGATCGTTATGCCCGCGACGTGACGCGGCAGTGCCGCTTCATCCAGCCGCTGCTGATGCGCACGGCGCCCGACCCGACCAGCCTGCGGCCGCGCGACCTTGGCGAACTGCTCTATCTCGGCAAGAAGTTCACGGGGCTCACTGCGGAGGAAATGGCGCTGACGCTGCGCTTCTGGACCATGTCGATCTCCGACTTTCTCGACGAATATTTCGAGACCGACGTGATCAAGGCGAATTTCGCTTTGTCGGCATCATCGGCACCGCGCTCGGGCCGATGTCGCCCGGCACCGCCTATGTCCTGCTGCATCATTATATGGGCGAGGTCGACGGCTCGGTCGGCGCCTGGGGCTATGCGCGCGGCGGCATGGGCGCGGTCACCGAGGCGCTCGCCGCATCCTTCCAGGCTTCGGGCGGCACCATCCGTACCGGCGCCGAGGTCGACCATGTGCTGATCCGGCGCGGCAAGGCCAAAGGCGTGGTGCTGGCCGGCGGCGAGGAAATATACGGCAAGCTCGTGGTTTCCAACGCCGACGTGAAGCGCACCTTCCTCAAGCTGGTCGAGGAAAAGGAATTGCCCGAGATTTTCCTGCGCCGGGTCAGGAATTTCAAGATCCGCGGCTCGTCAGGCAAGGTCAACATCGCGCTCGATTCACTGCCGGAATTCCCGGCGCTGCCGAGGGATTCGCCCGTCTATTGTGGCGACATGCATTTCACCGATTCGATCGAGCGCATGGAGCGTGCCTATGACGACTGGAAGGCCGGGCGCTGGTCGGCCGATCCTTTCCTCGACATGGTGATCCCGACGACGCTCGACCCGACCATGGCTCCACCCGGCAAGCATTTCATGAGCTGCTTCGTGCAATATGCGCCACCGAAGGTGGACGGCCGCGGCTGGACCGACGCCGACCGCGACGGCTTTGCCGAAAGCGTGATCGCGCAGATATCGGACTATTCGCCGGGCTTCCGCGACCGCATCGTCCACATGGAAGTGCGCACGCCGCGCGAGATCGAGGCCGAGGTCGGCCTCACCGAAGGCAATATCTTCCAGGGTGAATTGACCTTCGACCAGTTGTTGTTCAACCGCCCCGTGCCGGGCTACGCACAATACCGCTCGCCGGTCGATGGACTCTACATTTGCGGCTCCTCGACCCATCCCGGTGGCGGCGTCATGGGCGCGCCGGGCCGCAATGCCGCCGCCGAGATCCTGCGTGATCTCGCCAAGCCAAATCAGCATATGAGCCCGGCCCATGACGTCATCTGACAAATGGGATGTTGTCGTCATCGGCGGCGGCCATAATGGCCTCGTCGCCGCCGCCGTTCTGGCGAAGAGCGGCCGCAAGGTGCTGGTGCTGGAAGCCGCCGGCGAGGTCGGCGGCGCCGCGCGCACGGAGGAATTCGCGCCCGGATTTCGTGTTTCGTCGATCGCCCATCTGCTGAACCGGCTGCACCCCGATGTGGTGAAGGTATTGGAGCTGGAGAAGCACGGGCTGCAGGTCGCACGCGGCGACTTCGCGCCGTCGGTGGTGCTGGCGAAAAGCGGTCCGCCGCTTTTCCTGCATGGCGCCTATGGCGAGGTGCTGACCGGCACCAGTCCTGCCGAGCAGTCCGCCTGGAAGGAGTTGCGGGCACAGCTGCTGCGCTACGCCGGCATCCTGAAGCTGTTCTTGTCACGCCGGCCGCCCGATCTCGGCGCCATGTCGCTCGCCAACACGGCAGCGCTCGGCCAAACCGGACTGGCGCTGAAGAAGCTTGGCAAGGAGGACATGCGCGATTTCCTGCGCGTGCTGTTGATGAACGTTGCCGACCTGCTCGACGAGCAGCTTGCCGACGACCGGCTGAAGGGCCTGCTTGCCTTCGACGCTACGCTCGGCAGCCATCTTGGCCCGCGCTCGCCGACCTCGCTGCTCGGTCTCTATTACCGCCTGGCCGGCGAGACCGGCGGTTCCGCCGGCGCGCAGATGCTGCCGAAGGGCGGCATGGGCGCCGTCATAGCCGCCATTCGCGCATCGGCGCAACAGGCCGGCGTGACCATCCGCACCGCGACGCCGGTGGCAAAGATTATCGTCGAGAAGGGCCGCGCCGTCGGCGTGCTGCTCGACAGCGGCGAGGAAATCCGCGCGACAACGGTCGTGTCCGCCATCAGCCCGGCGACGGCCATGATCGACCTTGTCGGCCCGCGTGAAGTCGACACCGGCTTCGTTCGCAAGGTCGGCAATATCCGCATGAAGGGCGATGCTGCGAAGCTCAATCTGGCGCTCGACCAGCCACCGCAATTCGTCGGCGTCGATGCCGCCGGCCACCGTGGCCGTCTCGTCATCGCGCCCTCGACCGATCATGTCGAGCGCGCCTTCAACCCGTCGAAATATGGCGAGTTCTCACCCGAACCGGTGATGGAGATCACGCTGCCCTCGCTGTCGGACGCCTCGCTCGCGCCCGAGGGGGCCTGCGTGCTGTCCGCGGTGGTGCAATACGCCCCCTATGCCTTGAAAGAGGGCTGGAGCGTCGGCAAGCCGAAATTCCTCAAAGTCTTAATGGCTGAACTCGAGGCTTATGCGCCGGGAATCGGCGGCAGCGTGCTCCATGCCGACCTGCTGACGCCGGCCGACATCGAGGCGCGCTACCGGATGCCGGGTGGGCACTGGCACCACGGCGAACTGCAGGCCGACCAGATGCTGATGTCACGGCCGATCTCCGGCTGGTCCGGCTACGACACGCTGGTGGACGGGCTGTTCCTTGCAGGCGCTGGCTCGCATCCGGGCGGCGGGGTCTCCGGCGTGCCGGGCCTGAATGCCGCAAGGCGCATCATTACGGTGAGGGGGTAGCTGTCATGGTGCAACGAGCCAAGACCGTGCTCCACGGCGAAAGAACGCCGTGATGAACCATCAGCCCATTGGCCCATCCGATGCCCGCATCGCGGCACAATCCCATTTCCGCAGTTTGCGCCTCGACACGCCGTTCCAGGCGCGCATTGATGCGCTGGCGAAGACGAACGACTGGTACAATTGGGCCGGCTATCGCGCCCCACATTCCCTATGGGACGAGGATCTCGAATATTTCGCCATCCGCAGCCAGGCCGCTCTGTTCGACATCTCGCCGATGACGAAGTACCGCATCGAGGGACCGGATGCCGAGACCTTCCTCGACCGCCTGACATTGCGCGACGTGACTAGGCTGAAGCCCGGCCGCGTCAACTACACCGCCTGGTGCGACGATCAGGGCTTTGTCCTCGACGACGGCACGTTGTTTCGGCTATCGCCGACACGGTTCCGGCTGTGCTCGCAGGAGCGGCATCTGCCGTGGCTTCTGGACAGCGCCATTGGCTTCGACGTGGCGGTTGAAGAAGAGACCGAAACCGTCGCCGGCCTCGCCTTGCAAGGCCCGACCTCCTTTGCCGTGCTGCGCGATGCAGGTTTTGCAGGTATAGAAAAACTGAAAATATTCGACCTCGCCGAGTTTCCGCATGACGGCGTCACCATCACCATCTCGCGCACCGGCTTCACCGGCGATCTCGGCTACGAGTTGTTCGTGCAAACGGATAAGGCGCTCAGCCTCTGGGATCGGCTGATGACGGCGGGCGAGCTGCGCGGCATCCGCGCCATCGGCTACGCCGCATTGAACCGCGCCCGGCTCGAAGCCGGGCTGATCGTCGCCAATGCAGATTTCGTCACCGCCGAGCATGCCATCCGCGCCGATCGCCTGCGCATGCCGGACGAGATCGGCCTCGGCTTCATGGTCGACTTGGAAAAGGGTCATTTCAACGGCCGCCGCGCAATACTCCACGCACGGGCGAAGAAGCGTCTTAGCCATGTCCTGGTCGGGTTGCAGATCGAGGGCAATATCCCGGCCGAGCACGCGATCGTCTACCACAGGAAAAGCCAGGAGGTCGGACTGGTCAGCGCCGCCATGTGGTCGCCAATGGCCAAGCGCAACATCGCCATCGCCTCGCTGACGCGGCCGTTCGGCGAGACCATCGTCGACGACCTCTGGGTCGAGATCTACGCCATGCGCGAGCTGCAGTACCAGAAGCTGATGAAGCGGGCCAAAATCGTGGCGCGGCCGTTCGTCAGGCTCGACCGCCGCACCGCCAATCCGCCCGCGGATTTCTGAGCATGTCCGACGAAGCCGAACGTCATGAGGATGACGCCGAAGCCGCCGAACAGTGGCAGCTGGTCAACACGCCGCTCGGCGAAAAATGGTCGGGCCGCACCCGCTATGCCGCGGCCATGTTCTTCTACAAACGCGGCGAGATGAGCGCTGAAACGCTGGAGGTCTACCGCATTTGTGCGAGGCTGGACTCGACCGATCCGCTGCCGATCATCCGCGATCGCGGCATTGGCCAGGACTGGCTTAAACGCATAGGTTTTGAATAACTCGCCCTGGGGCGTGTTGAGATTCAGGTCAGGCCGAGTCGAAAATTGTGGGTTCCGAGAACCGGAGCGGAGCGTACTTTTGGGTGCCCTAGCCGATGGTCTTTTCCAGCATACTGAGCCAATTGCGATAGGCGATCTTCTCGATCAACGCGCGCCCGAAGCCGCGTGCTGCGAACGCGTCGAGCAGCTTCGGCAGGCCGGCAACGTCGCCGATCACGGCAGGAATCATGGCGCCGTCGAAATCCGAGCCGAGGCCAACGCCGTCTTCGCCCAGCGCCTGCAGCAGCGAATCGACATGGCGCACCATGATGTCGAGGCTGGTATCGGCGTTCATCCTGCCGTCCTCACGCAGGAACCCGGTGGCGAAGTTCAGCCCGACCATGCCGCCCGAGTCGCGGATTGCGCCGAGCTGCCATTCGGTGAGGTTGCGCGAATGGCCGCAAATCGCGTGCACGTTGGAGTGGGTCGCGACCAGCGGTGCATCGCTGATTTCGACGACGTCGCGAAAACCTTTTTCGTTGAGATGCGAAAGATCGATCATGATCTTCAGCTGGTTGCAGGCTTTCACCAGCGCCTTGCCGGCATCGGTCAGCCCTGGCCCTGTATCGGGCGACGACGGAAAACGGAACGGCACGCCGTGGCCGAAGGCATTGGGACGGCTCCAGACGATACCGAGCGAACGCAGGCCGGCTGCGTGGAGGACGTCAAGCAGGGTGAGCTCAGGATCGATCGCCTCGACCCCTTCGATATGGAACACCGCCGCGATCGAGCCTTGCGCCATCGCCTTCCTCACGTCGCCGGCGCTGCGGCAAACGGTGAGCGCCGAAGCCCGCTCTAGCCTGAACAGGATCGAGGCCATCGCCATGGTGGAGTTGAGCGCATCGGCGCGCGGAACCTCGGGCGGCAAGGGCTCGCTGTCACTCGGCGCCAGCGGCACCGAGCCGCGTTTGGATTTCTCGACAGGCGGCGGGAAGATCGCGAACATGCCGCCGGCAAATCCGCCTTTCTTCGCGCGCGGCAGGTCGATATGGCCACCCGGCGTCCCCTCGACGAACAGCTTTTCGACGTCCGCATCCTTCGACTGGTAAAGCCTGAGCAGCGTATCGTTGTGGCCGTCGAAGACGGGAACGAGATCGGATTCGGTCATGGAGGGCCATTCGGTTGAAGTGGTCGGGCCGCAGACGGCGAGCCGGTTTGTTGGCAATACTTAGGCAAGACGGGCGCTCTTCGCAAATCCCGCATGTTGCCGCTGTGTTTGTACGCCTCCAATGGCCGAAGAGGCCCGCGGTAAAGCCGCGCACCCTTTCTCCTGTCATTCATCGATGGCTGTCTCTTACCGCTTCAGCACGTCCGCCCATTCCGGATGGCGACGGAACTGGGCATTGGCGAACGGGCAAAGCGGGATGATCGTTTTGCCCGCCGCACGCGCATCCTCGACGGCACGGGTGACCAGGCGAAGCCCCGCGCCCTGGCCGCGAAATGCATCCGGCACTTCGGTATGGTCGATGATGATCTGGTGCTCGCCGATCTTGGTGAAAGTCATCTCCGCCTCGGCGCCGCCCGGCCCACGCAGGAGATAGCGGCCCTTCGAGCCGCGGTCCTCCAGTTCGATCTCCGGCAATAGGTCAGACATGGCTTGCGGTCCTTTCGTCCGGCGCCACGGCGAACAACCGCCGCGCCGCCTCGATCTCGCTCGGCCGCACCTCATGGCCGCCGTCATGCCACTCGACTGTGACATCGGCGCCATCGGCGCGCAAATAGGCTTCGAGCCGCACCGTCAAATTAGGCGGACAGATCGGGTCCCGCCTGCCGGCGGTGACCAGGATGTGACTGCCGCCAAGGCTGCCCTTGACCTCCGGCTCGAACGGGATCAGCGGATGCATCAGCACCGTTGCGTCGAACAGCGACGGCTCGGCAAACAGCACCGAGGCCAGGATGTTGGCGCCGTTGGAGTAACCGAGGCCGAGCACCGAAGATGGCTTTGCCGCCTCGACATGTGCCTTGACGAAGCCGGCCATCTTCTCTGTCGCTCGCGTGAGGTCGCCCATGTCGTAGACGCCCTCGCCGGCGCGGCGAAAGAAGCGTGCAGCGTCTTGTTCCGAAACATCGCCGCGCGGAGCGACGATCGTCGCTTGCGGCACAAGATCGCGTCCAAGCGACAGAAGCTGGGCCTCGTCGCCGCCGGTGCCATGGAAGACGAAGAGCAGCGGTCCATCAGGCGAACCGGGCAGCACCTTGTGAATATACGAATCCTTACTCACGACGTTGCCCTCAGTCTTCCAGTTTCTGCAGATGCTGCTCGAGATAGGGCCGCAAATGCTGGTGTTGTGACGGCAGCTTCAGCGCCTCACCAAGATGGGCGGTGTCCTCGTCGCGGTCGAAGCCGGGCTCGTTGGTAGCGACTTCGAACAGCACGCCGCCCGGTGTGCGGAAGTAGATCGCCCAGAAATAGTCGCGGTCGATTACCGGCGTCACCTGATAACCGGTATCGAGCAGCGCCTTGCGCACTTCGAGCTGCTTGGCGCGGTTCTCGACGGCGAAGGCGACATGGTGGACCGAGCCGGCGCCGAGATTGGCGAAGCCGGCCCCTGGCAGCGATTCGATATCGACGACATCGGCGCCGTTGCCGTTCTTCACCGTTAGCCGCCTGACATTGCCGGACTTGTCGACCTCCTCATAACCCATGAATTTCAGCAGCTCTTCGGTGGCGCCACTATCTTTCAGCCTGAGCGACACTGAGTGAAAGCCGCGGATCGCCTCGTCAGTGGGAATGCCACCCTTGGCCCAGGGCGCTCGGCTGTCCGCTCTGTCCTCGACCAGCGCAAAACCGTCGCCGTCGGGACCGGCGAAGGCAAGACGCTTCTCGCCGAACGTCTCCTCGCGAGAAAGCCCTGTGACACCTTGCTCGGCAAACCGTTTCTCCCAATAGCCGAGCGTGCCCTCGGGCACCGAGTAAGTGGTTGTGCCGACTTCGCCGACTCCATGGCGGCCCTTGCCGATGTTGGGGAAGGGGAAATAGGTCATCACCGAGCCGGGCATGCCGACCTCGTCGCCGTAATAGAGGTGGTAGACGTCGGGCGCGTCGAAATTGACGGTTTTCTTGACCCGCCGCAGGCCGAGCGTCCCGGTGAAGAATTCATTGTTCTGGCGCGCGTCGCTGGCCATCGAGGTGACGTGATGCAGGCCCTTGACCTGGTCGAGCATGTTTCTGCTCCTTCCCTTGTACTGGTGCGGCCCTTGCCGCTGTCCACGCAAATATGAGGATCCGGCTCCTGGCTGCAAAGATGGCAAACACAGAATGGACTGTGCTGTTAAAGTGAACGATCAAACAGGTTTTGTTCACCATTCGGCAAACTGGACCGGCTTGCATATTCGCCGAAATTGCGCTCCATGAGCGACGTAGCCGGCATGAGGATATAGCGGTTGATTGGAAAACGCCCCAACATTCTCCTGATCACCTGCGACCAGTGGCGCGGCGACTGCCTATCGGCTGCTGGCCACAAGGTGGTAAGAACGCCGAATGCCGACGCGTTGGCTGCAGAGGGCATTCTTTTCAAGAAGCACTATGGCGGCGCCGCGCCTTGCTCGCCGGCTCGCGCCTGCCTCTACACCGGCCTCTACCAGATGAACAATCGTGTCTGCCGCAATGGCACACCGCTCGACGCCCGCCACGGCAACATAGCGCTCCGGGCGCGTGCCCTCGGCTATGAACCGACGCTGTTCGGCTATACTGATATGGCACGCGATCCGCGTACGCTGGCGCCTGGCGACCCGCAGCTGAAGAGCTATGAAGGCGTGCTGCCCGGCTTCACCGTACGTCAGCTTCTGCCCGAGCACCAGAAGCCTTGGCTGTCATGGCTCAAGGCGCGCGGCGTCGATGCCGGCGCCGGCTCCCCCGACATCCATCTCCCGGTGGGTGAAATCCCGGAAAACGACGGCGGGGTTAGCAACGCCCCGCCCGTCTATTCGAAGGACGAAACGCCGTCGGCCTTCCTGGCCGGCGAATTTATCCGCTGGCTCGGCGAACAGGAGCGCGATGCGCCGTGGTTCGCGCACCTTTCCTTCATCAGTCCTCACCCACCCTTCATCGTGCCGGCGCCTTACAACGCCATGTACGATCTGGCCATCGGTCCAGCTTTTGACCGCGCCGAAAGCTGGCAGGCCGAAGCAGCAAGCCACCCTTATCTCGCCTATGAACTTGACCGGCAGGAACGGTCGAAATTCCGGCCCGGCTCGGAGGGCAAGGTGCGCGACTGGGGCGACGATAATTTTCGCCGCATTCGGGCGCTTTATTACGGCATGATCTCGGAGAGCGATGCGCAGCTTGGCCGGGTCTGGCAAGCAGTCAAGGCGGCCGATGCATGGGACGACACCGTCATCGTGCTGACCTCCGACCACGCCGAGATGATGGGCGACCATTTCATGCTGGGCAAGGGCGGCTTCTTCGACGGCAGCTTCCATATTCCGCTGATCATTCGCGATCCGCGCCGCCGAAAGGCTGTCGGCAGCAGCGTCGACCGCTTCACCGAGGCGGTGGATTTGGCGCCGACCTTGCTCGAGCTCACTGGCGGCGAAGTGCTGCCGCATCTCGACGGCCGCTCGCTGGCGCCTTTCCTGGACGCGACGGAGCCGGACGCCTGGCGCGACGCGGCCCATTGGGAGTTCGATTTCCGCTCGATCGCGGATGGTGATGCCGAACGGTATTTTGGCATCGGTCAACGCCAGTGCAATCTCGCCGTCATCCGTACGGAAAAGTACAAATATGTGCATTTCGGCGGTGGCCTGCCGCCCTTGCTCTTCGACCTCGAGAAAGACGCCGGCGAGGTGACCAGCGTCGCGGACGACCCAGCCTATCGGCCGGCGCGGCTGGAACTTGCCGAAAAGCTCCTTGCCTGGCGGGCCGAGCATCTCGACCAGTCGCTGGCGCTCGCCGAATTGACGCATGACGGCGTTACCGGCCATGTCGCGGGCCTGCCTTTTGCGTCGACATGAGAAAGCCCGCGCCGTTGCCGGCGCGGGCTTACCTGTCGACTGAGATGCAGCTTACCGCATGATCATGCGCTGTTTGTCGCGGTTTTGCGCATAGCTGCCCTTGTCATAGGCGGCCTGCGCCTCGAGCTGCTCCTTGGTGAAGTTCGTGTAGAGATAGCGCTTGCCGTTCTTGTCGGTCATGAATTTCAGGTTGTCCATACCGACTGCCACCTCCTTCTCGCCGACGCCGAGGAAGCCGCCGACGTCGATGATGACTGCGTCGACCTTCTTGTCGCCGCTCAGCACGACGTCGCCGATCTCGCCGACATTGGCATCATTGGCGCCGTAAACGGTTGTTCCAACCAGATCCTCGGCCCGGATTTCGCCTATCGGCATTTCAGTCAGCGTCGACTTGTCGATCGAGCCGGTCTTGGTCTGGTCGGCCGCGGAATTAGCCGTGGGCGCCGGCGCCGGGGCATTTTGAGCCGTTTTACTGGCTTGGTCAGTGTTGCTGGTCGTCGCGGTGTTGCTGGCCGTCACGGTAGGCGTGACGGTGGCAGGCGCAGTAGCCGCGGCATCGTTCGACGCAGTGGTTGCCGGGGCCGGATCATAGGCCTTGCGGTTGAAGTCCGGCTGTGCCTGCAGCTCTTCCTTGGTCGTTTGCGCGACCAGCCAGCGATCGCCGTTCCTCTCGGCCCACTGCGCCTTGTCGAAATCATAGGCGACGTTCTTTTCGCCGATGCCGAGGAAGCCGCCGACACCGATGATCAGCGATTGCGCCTTGGCTTCCTTGTTGATGACGATGTCGTTCACGTCACCGATGTTTTGGGCGTCGTCGCCGGTGCCGTTATAGACGGTCTCGCCGATGATATTGGTGGCGAGATTGCCCTCGGCGCGCTTCACTGGCTCAGCCGGCGCGGCAGGCGCCGGGGTTGTATTTTGCGCGCTGGTGGAAGGGGCGGCAGGCGCCGCATTATCCGCCGAAGCTGGTGGCGGAGGCGGATCGTAAGGCCTCCGGTCGAAATCCGGCTGAGCCGTCAACTCATCCTTCGTCGTTTGCGCTATCAGCCAACGGTCGCCATTTCTTTCGGCCCATTGCATCTTTTTGTAGTCGAAAGCGACGTTCTTGGTTCCTATGCCAAGAAAACCGCCGACGCCGATGACGACGGATTTTACCTCGCCGCGCTCGTCGAAGACGACGTCGCTGATGTTGCCGATATTCTGGGCATCGTCGCCGGTGCCATTATAGACGGATTCGCCGATGATGTTGGTGGCAAGGCTGCCCTCGGCACGTATCGCCGGAGCGGTATCCTGGGCGGCGGGTGGTTGCGCCGGCGCCGGGGTCGTCGCCGATTGCGCAAATGCACCCGTCGCAATCAATGTTGCGACTGCTGTCGTGGTTAAAAGGGTGCGGATCATCTTAGTGTCTCCTCGTCGGTGATTTCGTGCACGCCCTGCCCGCCTGGCGTCACTGCGGGCGCAGCGTCTTCTGCATGTTCACAACGTTGTGACCACACTGTTGTTCCGAAAAAAGCCGCGGTGCACCCTGTGCGATGTCAATGGTTCTCGGATTCGCCGCGCTGGTCGAACGGAACATTTTCTCGGCCGCCCCGTTCCACTCCCGGCTGGGGCCCCGCCCCGGCCCGATAGGTGCTGGAAAATGGAACGGCCATGCGGTTTGCAGCGGTGCTGAACAAGGACGGGGGCACCCTGCGCACCATCGATCTTGAGGCCTTCGCCAGCCGGATGCGCGGCACGCTTGAGACTGCCGGCCACTCGATCGATATCGAAATCGTCGCCGGCAAGGATATCGTCGCCACGCTGGACGGCGTAGCTTCCAGGCGCGGCATCGACGTCGTGCTGGCGGGCGGCGGCGACGGCACCATTTCGGCCGCGGCAGCCCGTTTGATGAACGGGGAGAAGGCGCTGGCAATTCTGCCGGCTGGCACAATGAACCTTTTTGCGCGCGGCCTCGGTATTCCGCAGACCCTCGATGCGGCACTGAAATCGTTTGCGGACGGCGAGGTGATGGCGATTGACATTGCAACAGCCAACGGCCGGCCTTTCGTGCATCAATTCTCGATCGGCATGCACGCCAGGATGGTGCAACTGCGCCAGAAGATGGAATTCGGCTCGCGGCTGGGGAAGATGCGTGCCTCGGTGCGAGCCGCTTGGGCAACGATCAACAATCCACCGGCGATGAACGTAACGCTGACGGTCGGTGAGGCCGAGATTAGAACCCGGATCACCGGTATCGGCATCACCAACAATCTGTTCGGCGAGGGCCACCTGCCCTATGCCGACGATCCGGCAGGCGGCGTGCTGGGCATCTATGTCACCGTGGCACGGCGGCGCGGCGAATTGATCAGGTTCCTCTTTGACGTCGCCCGTGGGAAATGGCGCGGCAACGAGCATGTCGAAATCCATCAGGCAAACCGCGCCGTTTTGAAAATCCATTCGACGAACAGGAAAGTTCAGGCCGTCATGGACGGCGAACTGGTAAAGCTCGATCGCGAGACGACCGTCGAAATCCATCCGCGCGCGTTGAATGTTCTCGTCCCGGCGCGCGCCGCCGAGGCAAAGGTTGCCTGACGTGAGGTAGCGTGATGTGGGGTTGCGTGATGCGGGTTGGCACGAGAGATGGAGAGAGTCTAGCCGCTGGGTGTGTTGCCCTGCTCGGTCTTAGGCGTCTCGATCATCCAGCCGTAGATTTCGGCGACGCCCCAGGCGATAAAAGCCAGCAACAGCGCGGCGATCAGGATACGAAGGACATGCTGACCCCGCCGCCCTTGACGGGCTTTGTTTTCAGGAACGATTTTTGGCATGGTCTGGCTCCATATTTGGCGCCGGCAGGCGTAGCTAGCAGGGCATTGGCTGGTAACGGCTCCCCGCTGCGAAAGTTCCGGCTCGACAAGGCGGCAAACGGGCCGGTTGGCCTGATCAATCAGCGGGGCCGGCCACTGGGGGCGTAGTGGACGACAATAGCCAGACAAAGCCGGGCCTGCCGGTCGATATTCGCCATGTGGTGGGCGCTGCGGACCGCCTTGCCGTGCTGCACGGCCTCGACGCGCTGGATACGGCTGCCGACCCTGATTTCGACCGTATCAGCGGTCTTGCCGCTTCGGCGATGCAAACGCCTGTCGCACTGATCACGCTGGTCGATGCCGAGCGGCAGTGGTTCAAGTCCTGTATCGGCCTCAACGAGACCGAAACCGCAACCGAGACATCGTTCTGCGCCTATACCATCGCAGCCGGCGACGTGCCGATGGTGGTGGCCGACGCGGCGACGGATCCGCGGTTCAAAGCCAATCCGCTGGTCACCGGCGAGCATCATATCCGCTTTTACGCCGGCGTGCCGATCGTAGTCGACGGCGCACTGATCGGCACGCTCTGCGTGCTCGACCGGAAGCCGCACGCACGTCCCTCTTCTGTCCAGCTCGACCAACTGTCGGCGCTAGCTGGCCTCGCCGCGAGCCTGTTCACGCTGAAGGATGCAACCCGCAGCGCAGCGATTGCTGAGGCCGCACTGGCTCGAGAGGAAAAGCGGCGCGCTATTGCGCTCGATGCAGCTTCGCTCGCCAGTTGGGCATGGGATATCCGCAGCGACATGATCGACTGCGATGTCCTGCTGTCCGAATTGTTCAACTTGCCCAAGTCGAACAGGCTGAGAGCGCGCGACATCCTGACCGCCATCGACCCGCGCGACGTTCATCAGACCGAAACACGCTTTCGCGACGCGCTGACCGGCAGCGACGATTATTTTGGCGAATACCGTGTCAAAGGCCTCGAACCGCCGCGATGGATCGCAACGCGCGGCCGCGTCATAGAGCGCGACGGCGAGGGCAAGCCGACGCTGATCTTCGGCGTCAACTACGATATCACCGAACGCAAGCTTGGCGACGAACGTCAACGGCTGTTGCTGCGCGAGCTCAATCACCGCGTCAAGAACACTCTGGCAACCGTACAGGCGCTGGCGACGCAGACCGTTCGCCATGCCCGTCAGCCAAGCGAATTCCTTGAAGCTTTCAGCGCCAGGCTGCAGGCGCTGGGCGTTGCGCACAGCCTGCTGTCGGACCGCGAGTGGCGCGGCATCGGCATTCGGGAGCTGGTGGAGATCGAAGTAAAGCCGTTTCAAACCGCTGGACAATCGCGCATGGCGATCTCCGGCACCGATGTCCTGCTCTCACCCGACCAGGCAGTCGGACTCGGCCTGATCCTGCATGAACTGGCAAGTAACGCACTACAACATGGGGCGCTCTCGGTTTCTTCCGGAAAGGTCGATCTCAATTGGAAGGTGCAAGGCAGGAAGGGTGCACGACGTCTGTTGCTGGCTTGGCGTGAAAGCGGCGGCCCGCGGGTTGCGCCGCCCGAACGCCATGGCTTCGGCTCGATCCTGATCCGCCGCAGCCTGGCCAAGGTCATTTCCAGCGAGGTGACCCATGAATTCCGGCCCGACGGCGTAATCGCGGAAATATCGATGCCGCTCGACGATTTGTGACGCGAGGATTTTTCGACCGGGCGCCAGAATCGTTTGGGCCGAACTATCCGCTTCCGAACTATTTCCCTTTGCCGGTATCCGGATCGTCGGAGTCGGGCTTCACGTTCTCGCGGTAGATGGCGTAGGCTGCGAGTGCTATCGCCGGGCCGAGAATGGCGCCCAATCCGCCCTTCGCCACGCCACCTTTGCCCTTGAGCAGCGCCGGCAGCACGGCGAGTGCAGCGGCGATGCCGACCGCCTTCATGTCAGCGTTGCGTCGCTTCGCCCGGCGTCTGGCGCGCGAGCCGGCCGACATCCGGTAGACGAGCAGGATGAGACCGGCGATTGCCAGAAAGCCGATCCCGAAGCTCAACGACGCTGCCATCGGTCCATAGCGGGCCGCCGTCCAGATATAGGCTGCCCCGACCAGGAAGCCGAGGCCGCACAGCGCCGCGAGTGCTGCGACCGAATAGACCATCGCAGCGACGCGCGCGCGTTGTATCGCCGCAATGGTTTCGCCCGAGGCGAGGCCCGAGATCAGCGATGCAAGCATTCCCATGCGTGCAGAACTAGCGGCGCGCGAGGAGCGCGAAGAGGAACCCGACGCCTGCGGCGATCGCCAGCGAAGTCACAGGCTTTTCGCGCATATGGGCTATCAGCTGCGCCTCGATGTCTTTGGCGTTGCTGCGCAGGCTGTCGAAGGCTGCTTCGCCCTGGGTTCGCAACTGCTCGACGCCCTCGGCGGCGGCGCGCCGCGCAGCCCCGTAGCCATGTTCGCCAGTTTTGGCCAACAGCTTGGTAAGTTGGTCGATGTCGGCCTTCAGTTGTGCGATGTCGGCCTCAATATCGGAATTCGTGCGGGCTTCGTTCGCGGCCTTTCCTGCGGCAGTCGCCATTGCTTCACTCTCCTTGCTTTTGCTCGGTCGAAAACGCCCAACAGACCCCAAGGTTCCGGCACGAACCTCTTCTAACCCTATCTCCGGCAGCGCTCGTTGCAAATGCCTTGCAAGGGCCGCGGCCGACGCATCCGCCGGCATGTCTTTTTTAAATGACAGCATGCCAAATAGCGATCATGACTTCCCCGGTTTGAAGATAGAGGCGCATTTAAGGAGATATTGCTGCGTGGGCCCATCGCTTGACGGTTTGCGGATTCTTATCCTGGAAGATGAGTTCCTGATTGCCATGGATATCGAGCAGCTTTGTCGCGACTACGGCGCGCTCGATGTGGTCATCGCCCGTGATCTGACTGAGATCGAACAGCAAGACGTTGCCGCGCAGTTCGACGTGGCCATCGTCGACCTCATGCTGAGCGGCGTTTCGACGCTTCAATTTGCTTCACGGCTGCGTGAAGCTGGCATCCCGTTCGTCTTCGCCTCGGGCCAGTCGGATATGGACGAGATCAAGAAATCCTTTCCCGGCGTCAGACTGGTCACCAAGCCCTATTCGGGAGACGATCTCGTCGAGGCAGTGGCAGCGGCCTGCAGGCGCTGAGGGCGCGGAGCGGCTCGAACACGCCCACGCTTCACGCTGCCGTCGACCCCGTTACCTGAGCCGAAATTGCGTCCGGGCCATACTCGTCTTCACCGGAGATCTTCAAGATTTCCTGCAGCCGCGTGCGGGCGCGGCTGACGCGGCTCTTGATCGTTCCGACGGCGCAGCCGCAGATCTCGGCCGCTTCCTCGTAGGAGAAGCCCGATGCGCCGATGAGGATAATGGCTTCGCGCTGGTCTTCGGGCAGCAACTCGAGCGCGCCGCGAAAGTCTTCGAGGTCAAGCTGGCCGTGCTGGGCCGGATGAACGGCAAGTCTGGCCGTCATGACGCCATCGCTGTCCTGCACCTCGCGGCCGCGCTTGCGCATCTGCGAATAGAATTCGTTGCGCAAGATCGTGAACAGCCATGCCTTCAGATTGGTGCCGGGCTGGAAGCTTTCATGCTTGTCCCAGGCCTTGACTAATGTTTCCTGCACCAGGTCGTCGGCCTTGTCGGCATTTTGCGTCAGCGACACGGCAAAAGCCCGCAGGCTCGGGATCGAGCCGAGCAAGTCGGTCTTGAAGCCCTGGGAGACGGCCGCCATGCCTCAGTCCTTCTTCTGTACAGGTTCGGCCTTTTCCAACTGGCTGAGCAGTTGTGCGAAGCGATCCGGCACATTGTCGGAGACCAGCTCGTCGTAATATTGTTTGAGTTTGCGGCCGATTTCCGAGTTCGGCCCAAGCGGGTCGCGGGAAGCAGCCCGGCGCCCGTTGCCAACGCCAGCCGTGGTAGCTTTCGTCATGTTCTTCATTTCGCCCTTTGTCCCAGCCTTAAGCCGCCCTTCAACACATAACGCAAGGCAAGCGGCAGCCTCGTCTGGTTGCCCAACCCCGCCCTAAACGCCAGCCCGCATACTTAGTTCCGCATGACCGGAACTTTTTCGCACAACCCGCGTTTTTAACTTTGGGCTTGCGAACCGTTTTTAGCTGTAACATGTAATCACGTCATATGAGGGAGACGTCCGATATGAGCCTATCAGCAACCATCGCTCCGCACCTGCCGTTCCTGCGCCGCTTCTCGCGCGCGGTATCCGGATCGCAGGAGAGCGGCGACGCGTTGGTCGCCGCAATGCTCGAGGCCATCATTGCCGATGTCGATATCTTTCCGGACGCATCGAACGACCGCATCGCACTCTACAAGGTCTTTGCCAAGCTCTTCACCTCGGTGGCCATTCGCGTTCCGCAGGAGCATGCCCAATCGGCATGGGAGCAGCGCGCCGCGGCCAATCTGAATGCAATCGCGCCTCGTCCCCGCCAGGCCTTTCTGCTGGTCGCCGTCGAAGGCTTCAGCGAAGACGAGGCGGCGGAGATTCTCGACGTCGACGAACAGGAATTCTCCGAACTTCTCGCTCAGGCGAGCAACGAGATCTCCCGTCAGGTGGCAACCGACGTGCTGATCATCGAGGATGAGCCGCTGATCGCCATGGATATCGAGGAAATGGTCGAAAGCCTCGGCCACCGCGTCGTCGGAACAGCGCGCACCCACGCGGAGGCGGTGGCGATGTTCGGCAAGGCGCGGCCAAAGATGGTGCTTGCCGATATTCAGCTCGCCGACGGCAGTTCGGGCATCGCGGCCGTCAATGAAATCCTGTCGTCCACCTCGGTGCCGGTGATCTTCATCACCGCCTTTCCCGAGCGGTTGCTCACCGGCGAGCGGCCGGAACCGGCTTTCCTCGTCACCAAGCCATTCAACCCGGATATGGTCAAGGCTCTTATCAGCCAGGCCCTGTTCTTTGACCGGCACGCGAAGGCCGCGGCATAAAACAGCTGGCGACCGAGTTGCGGCCGCCAGGGTGTGGGATAGCCACTCCCCTTGGACCGGATGGGGGCGTGACGCCGACTTAACACACGACAGCCAACTGCTGCCGAACCTGACGAGAACCTTTTCGCACACACCGCAGCAATTCGGGCCGTAACGATTTTCAGCATCGTCTTTTTCGGGAAATGGTGGAACAAACGGAGGCGAATCACGTTTTCACCGCAGCATTGGAAGGAGATGGATCATGCTTTACTGGGCGCTCGTATTTCTCGTCGTGGCGATCATCGCCGGTGCGCTTGGTTTCGGCGGCATCGCTGGCACTTCGGCCGGCATAGCGCAGATATTGTTCTTCATCTTTCTCGCCTTCCTGATCATATCGCTTATTGCCGGCCTGATCAGACGGGCGTGAATGCCAAGCGGCCATTCAAGCGAACACTGGAAGCCGCACCCCTCAAACGGTTTCCAGCCACCGCCGGGCAGTGTCCTCCAACGGGATGCCGCTCGGCGGACCGCTTTTTAGGGCTCGATCCGAAGCTCCTCCTTTTGGAACCCATTTTTCCGTGAGCCGTTCACCCCGACGTGGGTTGAGCAAATTACCGATGCGTTCCAGAGTCGGAAAAATGAAAGACCGCGGCCAGAGGGATGAGATCATCGCTCTGCATCCCGCCGAAAGCGGAATGCAGCTTGGCCGAGCCCTTCTCCACGCCTTGCACAATGCCGGGATTTCCGTTCTATACCAGGATCGCGAGATGAAGACGGTGTGGGCGCGCAACATGCGCGCACCATGGACCTCTGATGCCTCCGACAACAACGGCATCTTGCCGCCGGCGCAGGCAGAGCGTATCGGCGCCGCCAAGCACGACGTCATCGTCTCCGGCAATCCTCAACATCTCGAACTCAGCGTGCCGGCCGATGATGGCGCCCGCTGGTTTCAGGTATGGATCGACGCCGACCGCAGCGAGACCGGCGCGGTGCAGGGCGTCGTGACCACCATGGTCGAAACAACCGAGCAGAAACGCCGGGAGCAGACGCTGAAGGCGCTGCTGCGCGAGGTCAGTCACCGCTCCAAGAACCTTTTGGCCATCATCCAGAGCATCGCCACCCAGACGGGGCGTTATTCCGGCAGCATTGACGATTTCCTGACGCGTTTCCGGGGCCGATTGCAGTCGCTGGCCTCCTCGCAGGACCTAGTTACGTCATCCAACTGGCGGGGAGCGGCGTTGCGCGAGCTGGTTTCCGGTCAGGTCGGAAGGTACGGCGCGGACCCCATGCACAGCCTGCGTTTCCGCGGCGCAAATCCATATCTCAATCCCAATGCTGCCTTGCACATCGGCTTGGCCATGCATGAGCTCGCCGTCAATTCGGTCAGCTATGGCGCGCTGTCGCGCAGCGATGGTTTCGTCGAGGTGACGGCCGATCTGACGGCCGCTTCCGCTGGCGAGCCTGCGCTGTCGCTGACATGGGCCGAAGTGATCGGAGCCAACGACAATCAACGCAGCGAGAAGCGTTTTGGCAGCGTCGCACTTGAACGCGTCGTGCCCACTTCGTTGAATGGAACGGCGACACTTGAGATCACCGGGAACCGCCTCGAATACCGTCTTGTCGTTCCTCACGGCAATTTCGAGACGGATTGAACGAACGGCGGCCGCAGGAAGAAGGCTGGCTGCATCACCCCGCCTTAACCGACTGTTCACCATAAAGTCCGATCCTGTCCGAACGTGCCGATTCAGCGGACATTGATTGAGTTTGGCACAATATGAAAGGAATGGGCCTTGACGGCTGCCGACTTGAACAGACTGGAACAGGCCGCTCGCGTCTCGATGGGCGGTTTTCAGGATCCCGACGTGTCCGCAGCGCCCGCGCCTCGTGCTTTGCCCCTTCGCTTCGCCGCCTTTGCGCTTATGGCCGCGATCGTCCTGACCGCCGCGTCCCAGTTGATCTGATCGAGCTCGCCTCTGCTTGATTCCTTTGAAACCGCGGCCGAGTGCACGGCGGCGCGCCCCCGTTCGCGGTCATCGACCGGCAGGGCCAAGCCCAACATGTCGGCGCCAAATGTCTTGCCGTCGATCCTGCGCTCGAGGACGGCTATGACAGGATTGTCTGGAATGTGCATCCCGACGCCACGCTCGATGCGTCCTTGGAGATTTCCGAGTTCGTGGTAGCATCGAACGGCGCACGTCCGAAAAGACTATCTTAATCAACAATGAAATCGTGCGCGCAGAGGCCGCACTTTCATGCTAGATGGCGGCTGGAGCTTGTTAAAGTGAGGACAAAGTGAGGATGACTCCATGCGGAAGATGATTATTGCCATGGTTGCCGTGGTTGCGGTCAGCGGCTGCACCACCACGGAAGAGAACGTGGGTATCGGCACTGTGGGCGGCGCGCTTATTGGTGGCGCTGTCGGCGGCGGCAAGGGCGCTTTGATCGGCGCTGGCGCTGGTGCGATTGGCGGTCTGCTGGTTCGCCGCCTGCAAAATGGCTACTGCCAATACAGAGATCGTCACGGCCGGATCTACACAGCTCGCTGCAACTAGTTTCGAGTTCCAGGCGAACAGCAAACGCGGAGGCAGACCACCTGTCTCCGCGTTTGCACTTCCAAAGCGCTGTCGCGATGCGGCTCACGAGACGGCGTTTCAAGCCGGCAGCGGAACCTTGATTTCCACGTTCAAGCCGTTTTCGTGAAAATCGCGCCTGATTGTGCCACGCAACTCGCGTGTGACGTTGAGATCGATCAGTCTGGTGCCGAAACCGCTCTTCGCCGGTGTCTCGAGCTTCCTCTGCCCGGCCTCGCGCCAGTTGAGAGCCAATGTCCGGGCTCCGCCGCGGCCTTCGAGCGACCAGTCGACCTTGAGCGCACCGACTGAATTGCCGGTTTCGCCATGCTTCAGCGCATTCGTCGCCAGTTCGTGAAAGACGAGGCCGAGTGCCTGCGTCGTCTTTTCGTCGAGAAGAACCTCCGGTCCCGACAACAGCCCTTCAGGAAGCTCGCTTCCGAACACCTGGCCAAGCTCGATGCGCAGCAGGTCGCCGAGATCGGCTTTCTGCCAGCGTGAGCGCGTCAGCATGTCCTGGGAAGCCGCCATCGCCTGCAGCCGAGCCGAAAATGATGCCGAGAACTCTTGGACGTCGGCGGTGTGCGATGCTGTCTGGCGCGCGATTGCCAGCACCCGCGTGATCGAGTTCTTGATGCGATGCTTCATCTCCTGCAGCATCAGGTCTTTTTCCAGCAGGCTCTTTTCGGTCGTTTCGTGAAGCAGCGAGACCGCCTCATAGGCCCGCTCCTGATAGCGGGCCACCAGCGCGATGGCGCCCGCAAGCAGTAGCCCGAACAATCCGAGCATCACCGGAATGGCACGCGAGGAAGGTTGCGAGAAAGCACTTGTCGGCCTGAACAGGACGACCCACGGCCGACCGGCAACGGTGATCTTGCGGGTGATCAGCAGCCTGTCGCCAAGGGCTGAAACAGGCGGCGTTTCCGACTGGAACAGCAGGTTGTCACTGTTCACAGCGCCGTCATAGATTTCGGTGTTGACCGGCAACAGAGGTGCCCGGCTGAGCGCAGCCTGGAACAGGTCCCGGGAGCGGAAGGCCGCATAGAGGAAGCCGGCAGTCGAAGATCTCGATGCGTTGACGGCGTCCGGCGCGGTTTCGACATTGAGCCGGACGAAGACGAGGAACCCGGTGAAGGTCTGCGCGGCACCCGTATCCTTGCCGAGCTGCACGAGCCCGCTGGCGTGCAGCTGGTCGTCGACCATCGCCTTTTCGATCGCCTCGCGCCGCACCGGCCCGGCGAACATATCATAACCGATGCTGGATTTATTGGACGGGTCCAGCGGCTCGAACAGCACGATGGGCGTACGCCACGGCAAGTTCGTGTCGGGATAGATCGGATGGCTTGCGCCGTGATCGTGCAGGATATCGCGCTCGACCGCCGCCTCGTTTTCAGTTTTCGCCAGGCGGAGGAAGCCGATGCCGCGCAGGCCGGCGAAATTATTGTCGATGTCGAGCGCGTTGAAGAAAGCCTTGAACTCGCCTTGCGAGATACCGCCATTGCGCGCATCGAACAATGCCCGGGTTGAGCGCAGCAGCGACAGGTCCAGGTCGATGCGGCTTTCGATCCGGTTAAGCGCGTCGTCCGCCGTCGCCTCGAATTTTATACGGGCGGCTTCCTGGGTGGCAAAATAGGCAAAACCCGCCATCGTCAGGCTGATCAGCGCGACGGCGATGAAAGCTACGGTCGGAAAGAGTTTCTTCAATTGCCGATACGTCCCGTGGACGGTTCGGCATCTTTATGGGCAACTCCCGACGCCAACACAATGGGGAGGCCAAAGCATGGTGACTGCTGGCACATTTTGGCGACTTGTGATTAGCCGGCTAATTCTCGTTCAGGCCGCGATCTTCAGGGCGCCCGGCCCTGGGATGGCGCCGGGCGGGCACTTGCCGAGGATGATCATGCCGAGCACCTCGTCCTGGGTGACATCGGTCGTGCGCGCCGTGCCGACAACCCGACCGTTCTTCATGACGCAGACGCGGTCGGCAAGCTCGAACACGTCATGGATGTCATGGCTGATCAGGAAGATGCCGATGCCGTCGGCCTTGAGCTGCCTGACCAGTTCGCCGACCTGTGCCGTCTCCTGCGGCCCGAGTGCCGCTGTCGGCTCGTCCATGATCAGGATGCGGGCGTTGAACAGGATGGCGCGGGCGATCGCAACCGACTGCCGCTGGCCGCCCGAAAGCTTTACCACCGGCTCCTTGAAGCGTTGGAAGCGCGGATTGAGCCTGCCCATCACCTTGCGCGCCTCAGCCTCCATGGCGACGTCGTCGAGCGTACCCCAGCCGGTCATCAGCTCACGGCCGAGAAACAGGTTGGCAGCCGCGTCGACATTATCGGCCAGCGCCAGCGTCTGGTAGATCGTCTCGATACCGTACTTCTTGGCGTCGCGGGGATTGGAGATCGAAGCCTCCTCGCCGTTGACGAAAATCTGGCCCGCATCGCGCTTGTAGGCGCCGGACAGGATTTTTATCAACGTCGATTTGCCGGCACCGTTATGGCCGAGCAAAGCCATCACCTCGCCCGGAAAAAGATCGACCGAGGCATCGTCGACGGCGCGAATGCCGCCGAAGGCGATCGAGATGTTGCGCATGTCGATCAGCGGCGTGCCCGTGGGAGCGGTCCTGTCTGCCATGCTCGTTCTCCTCACTAGACCCGTTTGCGATAGACGGTATCGAGCCACACCGCGACCACCAGCACGGCGCCGACAACGATGCTCTGCAGCGGCGAATCGATGCCGAGCAGCACCATGCCGGATTGCAGCGACTGCATCAAAAGCGCGCCGAGCATGGCGCCGAGCACCGTGCCGGAGCCGCCGGCGAGCGACGTGCCGCCGATCACGGCCGCCGCGATGACCAGCAGCTCGTCCAGGGTCCCCAGCGCATTAGTCGACGCGTTGAGGCGCGCCGATGCGATCGCCGCACTGATCGCGGCCAGCACGCCCATGATCATGAACACCTTCATGGTGACCCAGCGTGTGTTGATGCCGGCGAGTTCGGCCGCTTCCGGATTGCCGCCTATGGCAAAGACATAGCGGCCGAAACGGGTGCGTCTGGTGATGAAGGTCATGACGATGCCCGCGGCCACGGCCATCAGCACAGGTATGGCGATGCCGTGGGCGATGAACAACCCGCCCTCGGGAACGGTGATGCCGTTCTGCTGGGCATATTGGCGTACGATGCCGACCGGCCAAGGATAGGAATTGGCGATCCACACGGCGCCGAGGATGGCGGCGCAGGCTATCACGCCGAGCAAGCTTTCCGCCCAGACAGGGCGCAGCGGAAAGTTGAAGCGCTTGCGCTGCGAGCGGCCGTTGAAGAGCATGAAGGCAACGGCCGCGCAGGCGAGGACACCGACGATCCAGCTCCAGGTGGCGCCGATCGAGCCCCGTGGTCCGCCGCCCATCAGCTGGAAGGTCCTGTCCAGCGGCGCAACGGTGCGCCCGCTGGTGATCAGCCATGCCATGCCGCGCCAGACCAGCAATCCGCCGAGCGTCACGATAAAGGCAGGAACCTGGAGATAGGCGATGATGAAACCCTGAAACGCTCCGATAGCCAGGCCGAGCACCAGGCCGGCGGCCAGTGCGATGACCCACAGCCAGGGGCTGCCAAGCTGAAATCCCATGATGCGGACGAGGAATTCGGCCTGCGCCACGCCCATCACCATGCCGATCACGCCTTCCACGGAGCCGACGGAAAGATCGATGTTACGCATCACGATGACCAGCACCATGCCGGTCGCCATGATCGCCACCGACGAGGTCTGCACCGAAAGGTTCCAGAGATTGCGCGGCGTCAGGAAGAGCCCGCCCGACAGTATGTGGATCCCGACCCAGATGACCAGCAGCGCGCCGACCATGCCGAGCATGCGCGTGTCGAGTTCGGTTGCCTTGAGAAATCGGGCAACGACGCCGGCCTCCGATTCCCGCGCCCGGTCTGCCGTCGAGCTGTCGACCGGCGTGTTGGAAGTCGTGTCGGTCATGATGTTTCTCCCGCCGGGTTGCCGTCTGCCGCGGATGCCGGAAGCAGCCTAGAAGTTATCCGCCGGAAGCGGAAAAACAATTCTTTCTTGAAAAAACGCCGCGGCAAGCGGCCGCGGCGTTCGGACTTCTCGGAAACTCGGATCAGTTGCAGACCGGAACAGCGCCCGCCGCCACGCCCGCGCAGACCTCTTCTTTCTTGATCCAGCCGGCGTCGATGACGACGTTGAGGTTGTCCTTGGTGATGGCGACCGGGGTCAGGAACAGGGACTTTACGGTGTTGCCGCCGGGCGTGGTGAAATCCTTCACGCCGGCAATGTCGGTCATCTGCTTGCCGTCGGCCAATTGCGAGGCGATCTCGGCGGCGTTCTTGCCGAGCTCGCGCGCGTCCTTCCACACCGAGACCGTCTGTGTGCCGAGCGCGATGCGGTTCAGCGCGGCGTGGTCGCCGTCCTGGCCCGAGACCGGAACCGATCCAGCCAACCCTTGCGCCGTCAGTGCGGCGACGACGCCGCCGGCAGTGCCGTCGTTAGCGGCGACCACCGCATCGACCTTGTTGTCGTTCGCGGTCAGGAACTGTTCCATGTTCTTCTGGGCGTTGGCCGGCAGCCAGCCGTCGGTATAGGCCTCGCCGACATTCTTGATCTTGCCGCTGTCGATGGCGTCCTTCAGCACTTCCATCGAACCGGCAAAAAGGAAATCGGCATTCGGATCGGCGCCCGAGCCCTTGATGAAGACATAGTTGCCTTCCGGCTTCACCTTGAACACGTCGCGGGCCTGCATGCGGCCGACTTCCTTGTTGTCGAAGGTCAGGTAAAAGACGTCCTTGTTCTCGATCAGCCGGTCGTAGCCGACAACCGGAATACCTTCGTCCAGCGCCTTTTGCACGGCCGGCCCTATCGCCGAGGCGTCCTGCGCCAGGATGATCAGTGCGTTGGCGCCCTGCGAGATCAGGCTCTCGACGTCGGTGAGCTGCTTGCCCGGATTGGACTGTGCGTCGGCGGAGATATACTTGTCGCCGGCAGCCTCGATGGCCGCCTTCATTGCGGCTTCGTCGGTCTTCCAGCGCTCTTCCTGGAAGTTCGACCAGGAAACGCCGATGACCTTGTCCTTAGCCTGCGCCACCGACGCAAGCGCCAGCGTCATGGCGACACCCGCCAGAATGGCGGTCGTGAATTTCTTCATCATATCCTCCCTGCGCCGCGTACGGCGTGACCAATTGGCCCCAAAGGCCAGCTTAGAGGCGCTAATTTTTTCGAGCCTCGAAAAAATACTGGCCCGATCTCCCGCTGCTGTCAACATCGATTCTGATGGATTTTGATGTTGCTGCGACTTTTTTCGAGCTTCGGAATAAACGATGACAGCGCCACCTGCATCTGACACTATTTGCCTCATCCGACACTATTTGTCGGCATTACCGACGGCTTCCGGTTCATGAGCGGCCGCGGCAAACCGGGAGGAAAGCAAAACGATGTCGGTCGGAATCCGCCATGACGATTTGCGCCGGCGCAACCGGGCGATGGTGATCTCGGCCGTGCGCCGGGCCGGCCAGCCATCGCGTACGGAGATCGCCGCAACCACCGGCCTCAGCCATTCGACCATATCGGCGATCTCCTCCGACCTGATACGGGAAGGCATCCTCGCCGAGAGCAAGGCAAGCGAACCCGTTTCGTTGAAACGCGGTCGTCCGCAGGTCGGCCTCGCCCTCAATCCGGAAGCGGCGGCGGTGCTGACCGTGGTGTTGTCGCTGAATTTCCTGTCGGCCGCCATCATCGACTATGCGGGGCAGGTGGTCGCCGAGGAACAGCGCCGGCTGGACACGCTGACCATGCCGCGCGACGAACTGATCCGCGAATGCATGGCCATCGTCCGGCGCCGGCTGGACGATCCAGATCTTGACGTCCGCAGTGTCGCCCGCATCGCCCTGGCGATTCAGGGAATTACCGACTCCCCTGCACGCGCCATGCTGTGGTCGCCGATCACGCCCCAGACGGACATCGCCTTTGCCGACATGCTGGAAGATGAATTCGGCATCCCGGCCACGGTGGAGAACGACTGCAATATGATGGCGGTGGCTTTGCGCTGGCGCGATCCGGATCGCTATCGCGACGACTTCATCGCCATCCTGCTTTCGCACGGCATCGGCATGGGGCTGGTGTTGAAGGGCGAGCTGTTCACCGGCACGCATTCCTCGGGCGGCGAGTTTGGCCACATGATCCATCGTCCGGGCGGCGCGCTCTGCCGTTGCGGGCGGCGCGGCTGCATCGAGGCCTATGCCGGCAATTACGCCATCTGGCGCAACGCCACGCAGATGAGCGAAGACAGCCAACCGGTCGCCGACGTCAGCGACGCCGACATGCGCGCGCTGGCGGTTCGGGCGCGCGAGAAGGACGGGCCGGAACGCGAAGCCTACCGCAAGGCCGGCGAAGCGCTGGGTTTCGGTCTCGGCTCGCTGTTCGCGCTGATCGATCCGGCACCGGTCGCAATGGTCGGCGCCAGTGCCGCCGCCTTTGATCTGATCGAGCCGGCCTTGCGGAAGGCCATCGCCCAGACCGCCGGCGGCCAGCATTCGGGCTCGATCTCCTTCGATACCGAGCCGAACGAATTGCCGCTGATCCGCGAAGGCTGTGCAATGCGGGCGTTAAGCTTCGTCGACCAGCAGATTTTCGCGCCGGGCGCGCAAATGAGGCCCGGCGTCAGAAAGAACGTAGCCTGACTGGGCGGGTCAATCTTCCCTGATCGCGTAGCCGGCACCGCGGATGGTGCGGATGACATCAGGCATGCGGCCGTTGTTGACGGCTTTGCGCAGCCGCCCGACATGCACGTCGACGGTGCGTTCGTCGATATAGATCGTCTCGCCCCAGACATTATCGAGTAACTGGCTGCGCGAGAAGACGCGGCCCGGATGCCGCATCATGAATTCGAGCAACCGGAATTCGGTCGGCCCGAGCCGGATCTCGGTCTTCTTGCGATACACCCTGTGCGATTCGCGATCGAGCACGATGTCGCCGACCTTCAGCACGCTGGACAGCACTTCCGGCTTGGCGCGGCGCAGCAGCGCCTTGACCCTGGCCATGAATTCCGGTGTCGAAAACGGTTTGACCAGATAGTCGTCGGCGCCGGTCGAAAGACCGCGTACCCGGTCGCTCTCCTCGCCGCGCGCGGTCAGCATGATGATCGGCAGCCGTTCGGTTTCGGGGCGCACCCGCAACCGGCGGCAGAGCTCGATGCCGGAAACCGCTGGTATCATCCAGTCGAGCACCAGAAGATCGGGCACATTCTCCTGCAAACGGATCTCGGCTTCGTCGCCGCGTGTCACCACCTCGACCTGGTAGCCTTCGGATTCGAGATTGTAGCGGAGCAGCACACCCAACGGCTCCTCGTCCTCCACCACCATTATGCGTGGTGCGATCATCGGCTGGGCACCCCCATCATGTCGCCGGTGCGGACATTGTCGTTTCGTCTTGCTTCGGACGATTGACCGGCAATTGCTCGCCGGTCAGCACATAATACGCATTTTCGGCGATGTTGGTGACATGGTCGCCGATCCGCTCCAGATTCTTGGCGCAGAACAGCAGATGCGTGCAAGCGGTGATGTTGCGCGGGTCTTCCATCATGTAGGTCAACAGTTCGCGGAACACCGACGTATATTTGACGTCGATGCGCTCGTCGGCGGCGCGTAGCTTGGCCAACGCGGCCGCATCGCCTGCAGCATACTCCTCGATGACGCCCTGCACCTGGATGAGCACCAGCTGCGCCATCGCATCGATGGAATGCGATAGGTCGCGCGGTGTGACGCTAAGGCCGACCGCACTCACACGCTTGGCGATATTCTTGGCAAGGTCGCCGATGCGTTCGAGATCGCCGGCCATGCGGATCGCCCCGACGACATGGCGCAGATCGTGGGCCATCGGCTGGCGCTTGGCGATCAGGGTGATGGCGCGGTCGTCCAGTTCGCGTTGACGCGCATCCATGATGGCATCGTCGGAAACGACGCGTTGCGCCAGCACGTTGTCAGAATTCAACAGGGCCTTGGTCGCCCCGCCGACCATCGAACCGGCGAGGTCGGCCATGTCGCGGATCAGCTTGCTGATCTGCTCGAGATCCTCGTCGAAAGAAGCGACTGTGTGTTCGCCCATGGTCCTGTCCTTATATGCATGATCGGAACGGCTCAGCCGAAGCGGCCGGTGATGTAATCCTGCGTGCGCTTCTCGCGGGGCGACGTAAAGATCTTCTCGGTCCGGTCGAACTCGACCAGTTCACCCAGATACATGAAGGCGGTCTGGCGCGACACGCGCGCCGCCTGCTGCATGTTGTGGGTGACGATGACGATCGTGTAATCGGCTTGCAACTCGTCTATCAGCTCCTCGATCTTGGCGGTCGACAGCGGGTCGAGTGCCGAAGCCGGCTCATCGAGCAGAATGACTTCCGGCTTCACCGCCACGGTGCGGGCAATGCAAAGCCGCTGCTGCTGGCCGCCTGACAGGCTCAAGCCGCTGGCGTTGAGCTTGTCCTTGACCTCGCCCCACAGCGCGGCCCGCTTCAACGCTTGTTCGACGCGGCCGTCCATTTCGGACTTGCCGAGATTCTCATAGAGCCTGACCCCGAAGGCGATGTTCTCGTAGATCGACATAGGGAACGGCGTCGGCTTCTGGAACACCATGCCGATCTTGGTCCTCAGGAGATTGAGATCCTGCGAGCGGTCGAGAATGTTCTTGCCGTCGAGCAGCACCTGGCCCTCGGCTGTCTGCTTCGGGTAGAGTTCGTAGATGCGGTTGAACACACGCAGCAGCGTCGATTTCCCGCAGCCCGAAGGGCCGATGAAGGCAGTGACGCTGCGCTCGGGCAGCGACAAGGTGATGTCCTTCAACGCCTTGCTCTGGCCGTAGTAGAAGTTGAGGTTCTTGACCTCGATCTTCGTCTTCTCGGCGACCGTTTCGGTCATCGTCATGTCCGGGGACAACATCTGTGTCATCTGTCCTCTCTGCGTCCGGTAAGGCTGCGGGCGAGGATGCTCAAGCCCAGAACCGTCAGGGTGATTATGAGTGCGCCGGTCCACGCCAGTTGCTGCCATTCCTCGTAAGGGCTGAGAGCGAACTGGAAGATGGTCACCGGCAGGCTGGCCATCGGCGCGTTGATATTGCTGCTCCAGAACTGGTTGTTGAGCGCGGTGAAGAGCAGCGGCGCCGTCTCGCCGGAAATGCGTGCTATCGCCAGCAATATGCCGGTGACGATGCCGGACAATGCGGCGCGGTAGGCGACCGAACGGATCACCACCCAACGCGGCGCGCCGATCGCGGCACCGGCTTCACGCAACGCGTTCGGCACCAGGTTGAGCATGTCTTCAGTGGTGCGCACGACCACCGGAATGACCAGGATGGCAAGCGCAACGGCGCCGGCTATGGCCGAGAAATGCCCCATTGGCCGCACCATCAACTCATAGACGAACAAGCCGATGATGATCGAGGGCGCCGACAACAGGATGTCGTTGATGAAGCGCACGACGGTGGTGATGCGCGAGAAACGCCCATATTCGGCCATGTAGGTTCCCGCCAGCACGCCGATCGGCGTGCCGACGACAACGGCGATGATCGTCATCACCAGGCTGCCCGCGATTGCATTGAGCAGGCCGCCGGCCTCGCCTGGCGGTGGCGTCATCTCGGTGAAGACCGCGAACGAAAGCCCGGCTGTGCCCTTATAGACCAGTGCACCGAGAATGAGCGCCAGCCAGGCAAGCCCGATGCCGGCGGCGACGACGCAAAGCGCCATCATCACCGAATTCCTGGCTTTGCGGCGGCTGTGGAGCGATGAGGATGTCGACATCGGTCAGGCTCCCGTACGGGCGTCGATCCGCATCAGCATATAGCGGGCGGCGGCAAGGATCAGGAAAGTGATGACGAACAGGATCAGGCCGAGCGAAACCAGAGAGGAGGTGTAGAGATCGCCGTCGGCCTCGGTGAATTCATTGGCGATGGTCGCCGAGATCGTCGTGCCCGGCGCGAACAGAGAGGCGCTGATGCGGTGAGCGTTGCCAATGACGAAGGTCACCGCCATGGTTTCGCCGAGCGCGCGGCCGAGGCCAAGCATGACGCCGCCCATGATA
This sequence comes from Mesorhizobium sp. M1163, assembly GCF_040318415.1. Lineage (NCBI taxonomy): Bacteria > Pseudomonadati > Pseudomonadota > Alphaproteobacteria > Hyphomicrobiales > Phyllobacteriaceae > Mesorhizobium > Mesorhizobium sp. M1163. The sequence continues at coordinate 59,740 of NZ_JAMYMF010000026.1, forward strand.
CCGATGCGGGTATAGGGAATGACCACGCGCCGGGTCACTTCCCAGGTCGTGCAACCGATGCCGTAGGCCGATTCCTTCAGCACCGCCGGCACCGTATCGAAGACGTCCTTGGTGATCGAGGTGATGAAGGGCAGCACCATGATGGCGAGGATCAGCGCCGAGGTCAGAAGGCCGATGCCGTAAGGAGGGCCGGCGAAAAGGCTGGATAGTCCCGGCACGCCGTGGAAGATGTTGATGATGAAGGGCTGTATCGTCGTCTGCAGGAACGGCGCGAACACGAACAGGCCCCAGATGCCGTAGATGATCGAGGGAATGCCGGCCAACAGCTCGACCGCTATGCCGATCGGGCGCCTGAGCGGGCGCGGGCAGAGTTCGGTGAGAAACACGGCAATGCCGATGCCGATCGGAACCGCGATCAGGATGGCGATGGCCGCCGTGACCAGCGTGCCGTAGATCGGCGCCAGCGCGCCAAATTTTTCCGTAACCGGATTCCAGCTTTCAGTCGTCAGGAAAGAGAACCCGAAGGCCGACAGCGCCTGCCATGAGCCGGCAAACAGCGAGATTGCGACACCACCGAGGATGACCAGCACAAGAATTGCGGAAGCGCGGGTGAGTCCACGGAATATGGCGTCTGTGAGCGCGAAGCGCCGCACCGTAGCTTCCCTGGCCCGGGCTGCTGCAGATGATGGCATGGCATCGGAAGCGATGGTCATTGGGTCCTCGCGATTGAAGGCAACAGGGAGGGCGCCGTCGACGCCCTCCCTGGAGAAGATTACATAGCCGAGTAGAGCGGCTTGCCGTCGCTGCCGACGACTTCCTTGGCCCACATGGCCTTGACGCTCTCGACCACCTTGTCGGGCATCGGAACGTAGTCCAGCTCGCCGGCCATCTCGTCGCCCCTGTCATATGCCCAGGCGAAGAATTTGAGCGCTTCGCCGGTGGTCGCGGCATCGTCCGGCTTCTTGTACAGGAGGATCCACGTTGCCGCCGTCATCGGCCAGGACTCGGCGCCCGGCTCGTTGGCGAGGATGACGCCATAGCCCGGCTGCGAGCTCCAGTCGGCATTGGCCGCTGCCGCCGAGAATGCCGCCGCGGTGGGTTCGACCTTCTTGCCGTCCTTGTTGATCATGTCGGTGTGGGTGAGCTTGTTCTGCTTGGCATAGGCGTATTCGACATAGCCGATCGCGCCGCCGGTCTGGGAGACGTTGTTGGCAACGCCCTCATTGCCCTTGGCGCCGATGCCCACGGGCCATTCCACGGCCTTGTCGACGCCGACCCTTTCTTTCCAGTCCGCGCTGACGTCGCCGAGGTAGTATGTGAAGTTGAACGTCGTGCCCGACCCATCAGAACGGTGAACGACCGCGATCGCCTGCGAAGGCAGCTTGACGTCGGGATTGAGCTTCTTGATCGCCTCGTCATCCCAGCTCGTGATCTTGCCGAGGAAGATGTCGGCCAGCGTCGGGCCGTCGAGAACCAACTCGCCCGGCTTGATGCCTTCGAGGTTGACGACAGGAACGATGCCGCCCATCACCATCGGGAACTGAGCCAATCCGGACGATTCAAGCTCTTCGCCTTTCAGCGGCGCATCAGAAGCGCCGAAGGTAACGGTCTTGGCTTTGATCTGCTTGATGCCGCCGCCGGAACCGATCGACTGATAGTTAAGCCCAATGCCGGTGTCTTTCTTGTAGGTGTCGGCCCACTTCGCATAGATCGGGTAGGGGAAGGTGGCGCCGGCGCCAGAGATGTCCGCGGCGAGCGCGGCGGACAGGGTGAGGGTAGTCGTCGCCGCAGCCATTGCAATCGCAACGGCCGCCGAGCGGATGAAATGTCTCATGTGGCCTGCTCCTGTTCGGAATATGGTCTCTCGGCGCCATTCCTCCGGCGCCCGCTGAGGCCAATAGCCCCCGATTATTACAGTCGCATGACAGTTTCATGTCGCTCCGGTAACGTCGTCCAGCCGGGTAAGAAGGAACGGCCGCGGGCTTTGTCGGCATGGGCCGCGGTTTGCCGCTGGAATCAGCAGCTTGCGTGAATTCCGGCCGGCTTTGTCCGCTCGACGATAGCAGCCACTGACCTTGAGAAGAAAAAAGCCGGACGGGAGCGCGTTGCATGCAGCCAGAACGTGTCATGGCCGCACCATCGCCGAAACAGGTCCGTTGGGGTAAATCTGACCCTGTTTCTTGCCGGCGGTCGCTGCTCCCGCCCGTAACTGGAGGAGCGAACTTCGAATATCCCATTGTCGCGACTGAGCGCGCCATTGGGTATGGTGCGATCGCACCATGGCCTTACGCTGGAAGCGGTGACGAATCGCAAGGTTTTAACTCGCCTCGCGCTGGACCTCCATCCGCGCCCGACCCGGCGCTCGATCTTTCGAGCGGGGCCTTCGACTGGAAGTGCGACGATTTCTACTTCACCTTACCTACTCCCTCTGCACTATTCCGCCGGTTGTCGGTTGGGCCGAAGCAGCGTTATAAGCTTGCAGGGGTGTTGCTGATGTTTCGACGGATTCTGCCTGTCTTCCTGTGCCTGGCGCTGCTTCTGGGAACCGGCTGTGCGCGCAGCTATGACGGCACCGTGATCATTCCCAAGCCGCTCGATGTTCGCCGTTTCTGGGACCGGCCTTCTCCGCAGGCGCAAGCCGAACAGTCGCAGCTGGAGACCGATGTCTTTCCTGTGGCGCCTCAAACGCCGAAAAGGCCGGCGGTGCGCCGGAGCGCAGCTTCCGTTGCAGCGCCACGAAGGAAGGTCGCCAATCCGCCCATGCTGTCATCGGAGCCGGCGAAGCCGCTCACCTGCAGGAATGTCAGCCAGCCCGGCAAACGGGCCCGCATGGTCTGCGAATAACCAACCGGCCGTCGGTCGATGCGTGCGGCTGTAGGCCTTGAAGCGGCTATCCGGCCAGCCGTTCGCCGTCTCGGGACATCGCCTGCCTTGGTCAGTCCGCCGGGAAAAAGGCCGGCCCGACCACTCTCACCGGCCGCGCGCCGATCGCTCTTTCGACCGACTGATGCTGGGCAGCCCCTGGTACCTCGGCAACCAGCGTTTTTTCCCCTGCGAGAGCGGTACCGGCGGTTTGGATCCCGGATTCAGGAATTTCCGCGACGATGCCAAAATCCGGCTTTGCCGTCGGCAACGGAATGATGGCGTTGCTCATGTTGGCCGGTGTCACGGTTCGTGCCCTGAGTTCGGCGACGCGCTGGTAATAGCGCTTGACATCGCAGGCCTTGAAGTTCGCGTCGTCGCGGTACCTGAAGGCGGTCGCAAGCTCCACATAGGGCTTTTGCGTCTCGAGCGCGATCATCTCTTCGGTCTCGCGGGTGGCATCGCTCAGCGTATAGAGTTCGACGCCGGCATCGTCGCAGATATAGCGGCACTGATCGACCGTTTCCTTCAGATCGTCGTTCTTGGCGAACTGCGATTTTGGCGCGGGGAAGAAATATCCGTCCGACAAGCGAACGCAAAACAGCATCCGATTGCCACCCATTATTGCGCCTGCGGACTGAGGTTTTGGTGCTGTGCGCTGCTGTGCCTGCGGCTGGTTCTGCTGCGCCTGCTGCTTCTTGGCAGCGGGGGCGGCGCAGCCTAGCGCGACGAACCTGGCCTTCAGGCCGGAGGTGTCCCTGCCCGAATTCGACAGTCTGGCGATCTGCCGTTGCACCTCCGCCTTGCTGCTTACGAGGTCGGCGCAGGGGTTGAAGAAGAACCCGGCCGTTTTCGCCGTGCATCGGCGCTGTCTCTCCAGCCTTTGAATCGCGGCGAGTTGCCGGCGTAGTTGGGCAAGCTCGGGGCTGGTCCCGGCGCCACGCCCCGCCGAAAGCAATTGGCTCCTGATCGCGCCGCAGCTATCCGCATAGGAGGAGGACGTGCCGAGCGCAACGGCTATTGCCGACACCAGCATCAGAATCGTGAGAAGCCAGAAGCGTGTCATTGGAGCGACCATTGTCCTTGTTGCGCCGAGAACAGGATTTCTTTGTCGACTATGGATAAGTACTGGCTAAATCAGTTTTACCTAATTGAAGTAGACCGCACCGCCACCAGAGACTTTAGTTCTAGTGTATTATATCCGCTGGCGTAAATTCAATATTACATTTTTATTTCAAGATTGAGACGAACCGGCAGCAACGCCGGCGAACTCGCGCCACGGCGAAGTTTGAAGCACCCGGCCGGATCCGCACCGCGATCAATCCGGCGTTACCGGCCGGCCGTTGCTGAAACCTTAGCCCCACGTTCGGCGTTGAGCGGCCAAGGAGGAGACCGCAAATGTCGATTCATTTCACTGTCGCGGGCCTGACCAGGAATCTGTTCCATTCACTTGGGCTGGACCATGAACGCACACCGAGGCCGCTCGACCACGAGCAGAGGCTTTTGCTGGAGTGCTATCTCGCCGGCCAGATTCCGGAATCGGCCTGGAGCGACTATGTCTTCGAAATGCCGGAACTGGCGCGACATGTCGAGGCCAGACGAAGCCGCCACTAAAGCGCATCGCGGTCGACCCGGCCTCATGCGACGCGCTTAGGTTCTTGTTTTATGCATGTCGTTGTCGCAAAACCGCTGCACACTTTTGCTCGACATGCGCTAGATCCCGAAAAGTAGAATCCGGTTGTCGGAAAAGATCAAGGCGAAGCCTGCACTCGCGTTGCAGGCTGTTTTTGTTTGGGCGAGTTGAATTGCAGAGTGAACACCTTGCCCGGGATGCCTTCAGCCAGCGCCGGTGAAAGGCTCAACGGCAGGCAGTGGTCCACGGCCGCAATCGCCGCGTCGACAAAAGCTTGCCGCGCCTTGTCGTCGCCGGCCACGCGGATGGCGGTCGGCTTGGGCCGGCCGATCAGCGTGCCATTGCGCCTGAAGCTGAAGCTCAGGGTGACGGTGGAATTCCCGGCATTCGCTGGGGGGGTCCAGCACGCCTGGATGGCAGCCCCGACCTCGGGCATGGTGTTGAGCGTCGCTGCATTCGATTGACCGGCTGCACCCGCCAGCATGGCGCCTGCAATCACCACCATTCCAGCAATGCTTTTCATGACAGGGCCTCTGTCCTTGAACCGCCCTCGAGGACGTGACTAACTTCGATGGTAGGGCCGACATCGGCGATGACAAGGTGCCAGCAACGCGCTTCATCAGCCATGCAGGCGTCGGGAAGCGCCGTCGACCGCAACTTCGGCAGGGCTGCAACAAGCAAAAGGCCGGCGAGCAGCCGACCTTTGCTTTCCATCCGCGCCAGTACATCCGTGGTCGCGGGCTGGAGGTGGATACAGTAGAAAGGGTTTCGGTTAACGAAACCTTAAGCTCCCCACATCGTGCAAACAGGGGAGAGTAAAAAGAATTACCCCAGATCGTTACCGGCTCCTGCAGAACGTACGGACGATCGCCGGCCTGCACGTGCCTCAGGCGTTGGCCTGCGACCGCACATAGGCGATATAGCCGCGCACATCGCCGGCCGGCTCGGCATAGGCCTTGCCGAGCTTCTTCTCGATCGCCGTCATATAGTCTTTTGCCCATTGGGGCAGCGCATAGTCGATGACGGCGAGGAACTCGAGCGTCGCCGCCAGACGGATGTCGGCGATCGACGGGTTCTTGCCGCCGATGAACGGCTTGCCGTTCCTGAAGAAGCTGTGAAAGACCTCCAGCGGCTCGGCAATTGCGGCCGCCGCGGCCTTCTGGGCTTCCGATTTCCTGTCGGGATGAGCGTCGCTGTGGCCGACCTCGCCGGCATATTGCGGGAAATTCAGTGCTGGATAGGTGGCGCGCGCCACATAGGGGTAGAGCGTGCCGATCAGGTAGAACATGGCACTGTCGATCATTGCCCGCTTGGCGGGTTCCTTAGGGTACAATTTTTCCAGCCCGTGCTTGTTGGCGAGGTACTGCATGATGGCGCAGCTTTCCCACAAGACACCTCTCGGCAGGCCCTTGTCCTCGATCATCGGGGTCAGGTGGGCCGGGTTTCGCGCCATATATTCAGGCGAGCGCGTGTGGCCCCATACGTCGGTCTCGGAATGGTCGAGCCCGGCCGCGCGCGCAAACACCCGTACGCTCATATTGTTGACGCTCGGCTTCAGCATGCTGAGCATCAGCGCGGGTTTTTTCGCTGATTTCGCTACGGCCTTCCGCGCGGACTTCGCGGATGCCTTGGCTGCAGGTTTTGCGGCGGCTTTCGTTGCCGACTTGGCGGACGCTTTCGACGCCTTGGCAGCAGGCTTTGTCGCGGCCTTGGCAGCTGGTTTCGGAGCGGCCTTGGCGGCCGGCTTCTTCGCACTCTTCGTTGTCGTCTTTGCCATTGTGTCCTCCCTTTGTTTGGCCTGTCGTCAGTATGGATCTTTCGGAGCGCGGTCTTCCGACAAGGTCGCGCGGGAGCGCTCGACAAGCGCCTGGATCGCGTCGGCGAGATGCACCTCGGCTATTGCGTAGTCGCCGCGCGCGACGCGGATCTTGTGCGCCTGCATCAACACGTCGGCATGGGTGAAGCCCGCCGGCGGCTCGAAACGGTAGGAGGCGAGCTCGATCAGCAGGCCGAGCGGATCCTCGAAGTAGATCGAGTCCATGAAGCCGCGATCCTTGACGCCGCTGTGCTTGATGGCGCGCTCGTCGAGCCGGCCGACCGCCTGCAAAAAGGTGACGCGCGACACCGCGAAAGCGATGTGATGGACGCAGCCCGTATCGGTTGGCGTGCGCCGCTTGACCGGCGTGCGGCTCTCGTCGGTGAAGACGGTGATCAGCCGGCCGTCGCCCGGATCGAAATAAAGATGGCTTTCGCTGGCTTTGTCGAGGTTGGGCTGCTCGAAGATGAAAGGCATGCCGAGCACGCCTTCCCAGAAATCGATGGAGCTCTGGCGATCGGCGCCGACCAGCGTGATGTGATGGACGCCTTGTGATTGCAGCTTCTGCATCTGACTCCTCCCGGCCACGCCGTCTTGCCGCCGAACGGAAGTTCGGATGCCCAGTCGCGCTTGGATCAGCGCCCGGCATGTGACCGCGCCCGGCCTCGCTCGCCTGCGCTCCGCATTCCGCATCCTGCAGGAGTGCGGCCGGAGCTTTGATGAACGGATGCTAATTCAATCCGAGGCGTTGCGCCAGAAGCGCTGAGTTTCAAGAACTCCACGCAGGCGCCAAGAGCGGCACCGGGATCGCGGACGCCTTCGCCGAGCTCGCCGAAACGATCCGTCGCCGGCAGCTGTAATGGTGCGGCAGCCCGCAGGTCGCTGGGTTTCCCGAGCGGCCGGTTTGGCGACGGCAGGTCAAAGGGGCCTCGTTGACGCATGCCGCGCCTGGTTCGGATTACGGGCATCCGCGGCCCTTAGATGAAAATCACATATTCTTCATCGGCACGTCGGGATCGACATGTCCCCCATCGGCAGTGATCTTCAGCCGTGAGAGGTAGTGCTCCCATCCCCTTCGGTGGCTGTCACGCTCCTTTGCGTTCGGCAGTCCGCTGTGCGTGAAGCGGATCAGTGTCCCCGCATCCCTCGCGATCAGGTCGATCTCGACATGGCTGGAGCCGGGCGGCACAGTCTCGTTGTCTTCCCAGCCAAAACTGTAGGCAAGACGGTGGACCGGGATCACCTCGGTGAACTCACCGCGGGCCATATGGCGACCACCGACATTGACGAGGAACAGACCGCCCGGCGATGCATCCAAATTCGCTTCGGTCCCGATCCATCGCACGATCTGGTCCGGATCCGTCAAAAGCGCGAACACGGTCGCTTGTGGCGCCGCGACCTCAATCTCTGTGTAAACCGATTCCGCCATCGCTCACTCCAGGTCACATCCGCATCGAATGCCGTGCATGATTGAAGCGAATGTGGGGAGTTGCAAGAAGATGTTCGAGGCGTAAGCATAAGCCTGTGCCGAGTGACCTTCTACCGATGCTTCTCGCAAACTCGCTTTCATTCCTTCTGGACGACGCCGCGCATATTGGCGACGGTGGGCGACTTCTATTGCAGCTCTCAACGCATTTGATGGAAGACGGCTTACCGATCATCGCCGGCGCGCTGGCGCAGGATGCTCCCGACCCGATCATTTCACGCCGCATCTGGCTCTGGCGAGCGCCTGGGAATGAAGTGGTCGAGGCTTTGGGCATAGGCGCCGACCGCCAGAATGCCGATCCCCGGCTCGTGCTGCGGGAGTGGCTTGGCACGACGCGGGCGATGGTGTTCGACGAGCGAGCGGGCGGTGTCGCACCGACTTTGGTGTGGGCGTTCGATCATACTCCGGATGAGGCGCAGTCAGAGCTGCTGCGGCAAATCTCCCGGTTTGCTGCGGCTCCGATGACCGCACTCGCAGAACGGGCCGCGAAACGCGCATTGCTCGAAGCATATTTGGGAAAGCGCAGTGCAGCACATGTGCTCAACGGTCATTCTCGTCGAGTAAAGGGAGAGACGATACGGGCTGCGCTTCTGTGCGCGGACCTTCGAGGTTTCACCGATCTATCCGAGGTTCATGATGCAGACGAGATCGTATTGGTACTTGATGCCTGGTTCGATTGCGTCGCCGGCGCGGTGCACGCATTTGGTGGTGAGGTTCTCAAGTTTATAGGTGATGGCGTCCTCGCGATTTTCCCGATTGGCGAGCGCGATGCAAATGCCGCATGTGACGCTGCGGTACGCGCCGTGAAGGCCACGCGCGCCGGGATAGATCATCTCAACCAAACTCGGCGCCGCAATGGCGGCCCTGAGCTCGGATATGGCATTGGCCTGCATGTCGGCGAGATACTCTGGGGGAATATCGGCACTGCCGGCAGGTTGGACTTCACCGCGATCGGCAAGGCTGTAAATCTTGTCAGCCGCATCGAAGGGCTGTGCAAGCCGTTGGGACGGACGGTGCTCGCGTCGACAGTGTTCGAGGCAGAAACTACCGAGCCGATGATCGCCATGGGCAGTCATCCGCTCGGAGGAATAGCAGGCGCGCAAACACTTTTCGGCTTGCCGGAATAGATCGAATGGTTGAGCCCGCCGTGGATGTGTCGTTCGCAGCATATCTTGGTATCGTGCGAAGCCATGACTGAGAGAAATTCGAACGGCAAAGAAGCTACGATACTGCAACTGGAGTATGGCGCGTTTAGAGCCCAGCCATGCCGTCGGCATGCTTGCCGATCGCGTCGCCGGGGCCGTGGATAGTGCGCTGAGTCAAATCAGCCGGACAGCTTCAAACGGACGGAAGCCCGAATCCTCGCCAATCAGGCATCGGACATGCGGCGGGCAGCGTCACGGAACGGATAGTCGACACGGACGACGCCATCTTGTTTCCTGAGGACCCAATACTCACATATGTCGCCCCCGTTTCGGGGCCGGGATACTTGAGCTATATTTCAGGGAAGGAGAACAACATGGGTGGCGTTAAGGTGGCAATGAGGCGCTTCCCCGCTGCCGCTATCGCTGGCCCCGAGCCGTGCCATCGGATGAAAGCTGCATCCTTGCCGGTAATGTCCTTCACCGATTTCAACAGGGTTCATGGACCGCTCGAAGCGCCCGATAATGGTCGCAGGTAGGCGATAGCAGCGGCCGGACAATGCTCTTGTGAAGCTGAGGCCGTAGCGTTGGTTTCCCGCTAAACAACGCTACCAGACATTTAAGTACGACCGCGTAGGATCGATGGTCTTGCGAATTTTTGGATTCGGCAACGCGACAGCTACTCCCAGAGGGATATTCCCTCTTGCGTTAAGGCTCGTTGCACAGCCGCTCGCTCCTCCAACCGACGTGCATGAGAGGTCCAAGCGGGGTAGGTATTTCGCATGTCTACGGCCATGCGATTTCCCCACCTGTAGAATACGAGCAAATACGGATCAACGATTGAATAGGACTCTCCTACGGCCCAATCTCGATCCGTCAACTTGGATTCTATAAGCGCAAACGCGGAAGCCAAGTGCTCCTTTCCTTTATGAACCAAGGGCTCGTACATCGATTGATCCGGTAAGAAAAAGTCGGCGCGCCAGATCATTCGGACGGCGACCGCGTGAACCGCACTCGATAGCCAGTTAAACCATTCGATGGAACGGATGATGTTTTCTGCATTCGCTCCCAGGAGCCGCGCGTCTGGATTCGTCAGGCCCAGGTGAAATAAGATTGCCGGCGCTTCAGTGAGAGTGAAATTGTCGGCAATGAGAACAGGGATTCGCCCTTTCGGGTTTAAGCGGTGAAATTCGTCGGTCTTGGCTTCGGGATGACCTGGCGACATCAACGCCAGCGAATAGGGCCTTCCAATCTCCTCCATGACGATGTGAGGTGCAAAAGAGCAAGAGCCTGGCGCAGCATGAAGTGTGTAATGCATCAATTCCTCCGAAAACCGCATCTTACCTGTTTCAATCTGTACTAAGTTGCCAACGACGTCTTGCTGTTGTTTAGCGTACTTCCAACGCTACGGCCTCAAGCTCTTCCGCAGCCGCCATGAAGCGGTCGATCTCGGCCTGTGCAAGTTGCTTGGATGGTTTGGTTCTGGCCATTTTGCGATCTCCGTTAAGTGGATCGCCGCACCGGCGCAAATGAGGACCATATTCCTAAATCGACCGCAAGAGTTATTCTGCCAGATGGTCCTGATCGATCTTGGCAATTACCCCCTCAAGAGCCTGGACTGCGCGCCTCGATATCTCAACATGAGCAGCCGTGGTATCGACTTTTCCCTTGCCTGGCTGAACAGTCCAAATGCCCGTTTTCCCTGCTTCGGCATTGGTGATGAACCGGCGCTCCTCTTCGAGCTGCTGGCTAAGTTCTTCGCGGAAAGCCTTCCACTGGTCTTTCGTTGCGGCCATCGGGTCTCCTTCCTCGCTGCCTTTCGGCTGAAAGTGACGCAGCTCTGCCGGGCGCGCAAGCGCCCCTCAACGGTTTGCCGCCTCCCCGCGAAGGGAGTTAGACCAAGTGTGAGGACGACTCCGTTCTTGTTAGGTAACGATCGACGAAGCTGGGCTCTGCGTCGCCATACACAAATTTCTTCGCTGTGGAGATGGTGGAGATGTTCGTGGCGTCTACCACGCGCCTATCGGGCATCTTAGCGATGTTTTCTGCGATTGACCGCGCGTTTGTTGCGAAAAAGGCGTGACCAGGGGAGATGGGGAGATTTATGAGACATTTCGGACGGTAGAGGTCTCCAATGCGTTCAAGTGGGTCGTCGCCGAGCATGAGAGGCCGACTTGAATTGCTGACGTCGCGTACTGTCCACCAGAAGGAAAGCAGGCGCTCAATTGGCCGGCTCTCGCCGATCATCTTGGACAAGGTTTCCATGCCAGAATTGGCCAATGCACTAGGTGCGTGATTCTGAGCCCATTCGAGTAGGTTTCGTTCGGGTGCGGACCCTTTTGCAGCGTCGAAGTCTGCATCGGGTTCCGAAAGTATTTTTTGCTGCATCTCTTCAATGCGCTTTGATATCGACGCGACAACATGAGGGACACGCAGCAGCGCCGCGTTCAGATAGATCGCCCACCAGTATCGTTCTTCAATGGAGAGCGATTTTGCCCCTCGAACGACCATCTTCTCGAGGATGGGTGCTGCTTTGTCGTCTACGAAACCGAAAACCCGTTCTTCCACAAGGTGGACCATGTCCGCGGGGACGTGCTCCAAAGCGTAAAGACCTGGGACGTATCCGGTGGCAGCAGGAGCTACCCCCTTTCTAGTCAGTTTTCCATTGTGCTTGATTCTGCCCCATTGTGTCACATAGCCAGCAGTGTCGGCCCACCGCCGGAGGTGAAACTGCGGCACATAGTGATGGTCCCCATCCTTGCTCAACGGTTTTGCTCAACTGCTTGCCAAGCGGCGCGGCTCACGGCGCTCTAGGCACCTCAAAAATGGATCCTACGAATGGCTTATTTGACCGTTATTTGACGGTTTTACCTGCCGGCCCGCTAAGTAGTTGAAACGATTGGTACGCCCAAGGGGAATCGAACCCCTGTTCCCGCCGTGAGAGGGCGGTGTCCTGACCGCTAGACGATGGGCGCGTTCAAGAACCGGCGATATAGGCTGACGGCTGGGAAAAAGCAACTAGGCTTAAGGCTGCCTGTCGCGCCGGTGAAATATCCGCTGCAAGCCTAGCGTTTTGGCTCGATCAGGTCCCAGAGATTTCCATGGAGATCGGCGAAAACCGCGACCGTGCCATAGGCTTCATGGCGCGGCGCCTCGCGGAACTCGACGCCCTTTTGGAACATCAGCGCATAGTCACGGGCAAACTCGTCGGTTTCGAGGAACAAAAAAACCCGCCCGCCGGTCTGGTTGCCGACGGCGTGCCTTTGCGCATCGCCGGATGCCTCGGCGAGAAGCAGCCGCGCGCCCTGCCCGTTGCCCGGCGTGATCGTGACCCAGCGTTTGCCGCCGCCGAGATCGACATCTTCGGTGAGGACAAAACCCAGCCGGTCGACATACCAGGAGATCGCCTCGTCATAATTTGCGACGACGAGCGCGACCGTGGCAATGCTGCGGTGTTCGGCAAAACCGGTCATTTGTTCCTGATCGAAAAGCGGCCGACGATGCGGCGCTCAGTGGTGTCGTAGACGAAAATGGCGCGGCTGCCGTCGGCCAACTCGGCGTCGATCGACAGGCGATTGCCCGAGAGCGATTGGCTGACCACCCTGGCGCCGACCGGCAGCACGATGTCGCCACTGACCGGCTCGCCTGCCGACACCTGGATGTCGCTCGTCAACGGCGGGGCGGCAGGCGGTGCATTGCGCGCTTTGTAGACAAGCGCCGCGATCACCACCATAAGGGCGAGGAACAGCAGGCCGAGATTGATGGCGACGAAGCGGACGAGCTTCCTCCGCACCTTTTCGACCTCGGGGTCGAGCGGCTTTTCCTCGTCTTCGTCGGCAAGCGGCTGGGCCATGGCAGCAGATTCCGGAACTGTTTTCGATGAGCGCTCATAACGAAGAGGTCAGACAATTAATAGGGGCCAGACAGATCGTGCTGGAGGCCGGCGCCGATGCGGCCGGCCAACGGCTCGACCAATGGCTGGCGGCCAGGCTCGGCCCCGACATGTCGCGCAGCCGGGTGCAGATGCTGATAAAGCAGGGCGCGGTCAGGATCGGCGGCAGGCCAGCCAGCGAGACGAAGCGCAAGATGGCACAAGGTGACAGCGTGTCGGTCGACATGCCGGAGCCGGAACCGGCGGAGCCGCAAGGCGAAGATATTGCGCTGGATGTCCTCTACGAGGACAGCGAGCTGATCGTCATCAACAAGCCGGCCGGGTTGGTCGTGCATCCCGGCGCCGGCAACTGGACCGGCACGCTGGTCAACGCGCTGATCCATCATTGCGGCAACAGCCTGTCGGGCATCGGCGGGGTGAGACGGCCGGGCATCGTCCATCGCCTCGACAAGGAGACCAGTGGCGTCATGGTCGTCGCCAAGACCGATCGCGCCCACAAGGCGTTGTCGGAGGCCTTTGCCGACCACGGCCTGACCGGCGATCTCGAGCGCGCCTATCTGGCGTTGGTCTGGGGCATACCGGCAAGGCCGACGGGGATGGTCGACGCGCCGCTCGGCCGCGCCGCCGACCGGGTACGCCGCGCCGTGGTGCCGCAAGGCCGCGACGATGCCCGCCACGCCATAACGCATTTCACCGTCATTGAGCGCTTTGGCGAGCAGCAGCAGGAATTCGCCACGGCGAGCCTGGTCGAATGCCGGCTGGAAACCGGTCGCACCCACCAGATACGCGTCCACATGGCCCATATCGGCCATCCGGTGATTGGCGACCCCGAATACGGCCAGGCTTTCCGCACCAAGGCCAACCGGTTGCCTGCGCCGCTAACCAGCAAAGTGAAAGCATTTCCGCGACAAGCGTTGCACGCCCGCCTCCTTGCATTTCGGCATCCGGATACCCATTTAACGATGAGGTTCGAAGCACCGATACCGTGGGACATGGAGAACCTCGTCGACGGCTTCCGCAAGCTTTGAACCAACCACCTGAAAACCTGACCGGCGTTGTTCACTTCAGCGTGACACACTGTTTCGTGTTGAACAAATGCCTGTCTTTCTGGTTTTGTTCCTATATATGTCGGTTGGCGCGAATGTGCCTTTGGCATTCGCGCCACATGCCTGCCGCGTTTCGGGGGCATCACTCCAATAGAGAGGGGGCGCTATAATGGCCCAGTCACTACCCAGTATCGTTTCCGGCGAAGGCGGCCTCAGCCGCTACCTGGAAGAAATCCGCCGTTTTCCGATGCTTCAGCCGCAGGAAGAGTACATGCTCGCCAAGCGCTACGCCGAGCATGAGGACACCACGGCTGCGCACAAGCTCGTCACCAGCCACCTTCGGCTCGTCGCCAAGATCGCCATGGGCTATCGCGGCTACGGCCTGCCGATCGGCGAGGTGATCTCGGAAGGCAATGTCGGCCTGATGCAGGCCGTCAAGAAATTCGAACCGGAGCGCGGCTTCCGTCTCGCCACCTATGCGATGTGGTGGATCAAGGCCTCGATCCAGGAATACATCCTGCGCTCGTGGAGCCTGGTTAAGATGGGCACCACCGCCAACCAGAAGCGCCTGTTCTTCAACCTGCGCAAGGTGAAGGGCAAGATCCAGGCGCTCGACGAAGGCGATTTGAAGCCCGACCAGATCACCGAGATCGCCACCCGGCTGAACGTCTCGGAAGCGGAAGTCGTGTCGATGAACCGTCGTCTGTCGGGCGACGCCTCGCTCAATGCGCCCATCCGGGCAAGCGAAGGCGAATCCGGCGAATGGCAGGACTGGCTGGTCGACGACCACGAAAGCCAGGAAGAGATGCTGATCGAGCAGGACGAGCTGGAAAACCGGCGCGGCATGCTGTCGGGCGCTCTTGCCGTGCTCAACGACCGCGAACGCCGCATCTTCGAGGCGCGCCGCCTCGCCGATGAGCCGTTGACGCTGGAAGAGCTGTCGGCCGAGTTCGATATCAGCCGCGAGCGCGTGCGCCAGATCGAGGTGCGCGCATTCGAGAAGGTGCAGGACGCGGTCAAGGCCGCGGCCAAGCGCCAGATGCAGGCGCTTCGCACCATCGAGGCGCAGCCGGCGGCGTAAAGCCTCCCGATAGAAACAAATAACGGCGGCGCCACGTAACTGGCGCCGCCTGTATTTTAGAGGGTTGCCAGTTCCGCGGCGCCTTCGCGGATGTCCGATCCACTGCCACAAACTGCTCAGTAGCCTCGCCATCGTGTCCGCAGACGATCTCATCGATAGCGGCATTACCGCAATTTTCCCCAAGCCCTGGAAACCGCAACGCTGCAAGCTGTGGCGGCAATGTTCCGGCGCCGACACGGGCTTCCGTTGCAAAATTCCACAAGGCGGCGCTTGCGGCAGGCGGGCGACAACGGGCCGCCGGGCCGCGCCGGGCAGTTGAACTCGTCTGTTCGGAAACGAAAGGCAGTATGACGATGACGATTTCTCCGTTTCTGACCGCTCTCGGATCCGAAGGTCCCCCAGCCGACCGAGCGAAAGACATGGACCTGTATGGATGGCTAATTGGAAGCTGGGAAATGGACACGGTCCACTACCTCGATGACGGGACAATCCAGAAATGGAATGGAGAATGCCATTTTGGCTGGGTGCTCGAAGGCCGCGCGGTTCAGGACGTTTGGATCAGGCCCAAGCGCCCTGCTCCGTCCGCGATGTATGGCACAACCTTGCGCATCTTCGACCCTGGGATCGATGGCTGGCATATCATATGGAACGACACGCTCAACCGGGATCACTCGCGCCAGATCGGCCGGGCCGAGGGTAAGGACATTGTCCAGCTCGGCAATGACTCGCGCGGTCTGAAAACTCGATGGCGTTTCACTGAGATCACTGCCAACAGCTTCCATTGGATCGGCGAGGAAAGATCTTCCGAGAGCGATCCTTGGCAAATCACGTATGAACATTTAGCCCGCCGAACAAAACCCTGACGCTGGACTAAACACTTAGCTGGCGTCTGCGCCGCTCCTCATCCGGCTGCCGCCACCGTCTTCCCGCATGGACCTCTCGGATTCAAACATCGCAAAAATCGAATCTGGATCAATAACTTGGATGACCATCGCAGAGTTTGAATGGCATTGTAGTGCCAACGACCCATCTCCTCACAGGCAATCGAGCGGAAATTTCAGATAGCGCCGCCCGTTGGATTCCGGTTCCGGCAGGCGTCCGCCATTCATATTGACCTGCAGCGCGTGCAGGATCAGCCGCGGCATCGGCAACGTCCTGTCGCGGGCTTGGCGGAGCGCGACGAAGTCGGCTTCCGTCTTGCAGCCGGCAACATGGATGTTGCCGCCTTTCTGTTCCGCGACCGTGCTTTCCCAGCGCGCTTCGCGGTCACCCGGCTGGTAGTCGTGACCGACGAACAGACGTGTCTCGTCCGGCAGTGCCAGGATGTCCTCGATCGAACGCCAGAGCCGCTCGGCGCTGCCGCCGGGAAAGTCTGCCCTTGCGGTGCCGCTGTCCGGCATGAACAGCGTGTCGTGGATGAAGGCGGCGTCGCCGATGACGTAAGTAATCGAGGCCAGGGTGTGGCCCGGCGAAAACAGCACTCTTGCCGGAAGGCCGCCGACCGAAAAAGTCGCGCCGTCGGCGAACAGCCTGTCCCATTGCGAACCGTCGGCGGGGAATTCCGGCCAGTTGTAGATCACCTTCCACAATTTCTGGACGTCGATGATCCTCTCGCCGATTGCCGTCGGCGCTCCGGTTCTCCCCCTCAGATAATGGACGGCGGACAAATGGTCGGCATGCGGATGCGTGTCGAGGATCCACTCGACCTCCAGCCCGCTTTCCCTGACGAAGTCGAGCAGGGCGTCGGCGTTTTTCGTTGCCGTTGCACCGGACCTTTCGTCGAAGTCGAGCACCGGATCGATGATGGCGCATTTGCGGGTCGCCATGTCGGCGACCACATACTGGACGGACCCGCTCGGCTTGTCATAGAAGCCGGTGACCTGCGACCTAGCCGATAATGCGTCCAATCCCAGCCCCCTTGATCTCTCACCGTGGCAGGAATGATTTTCTCAGCCACGGCAAATGAAAGGCATGGTTGTCCGTCAACCAGGCGTCGTCAAGCACCCCGTGCTCACACGGCTAGGAAAACCAAAAATTTCTCCGTGCCGCCTCTGCCTGCTCAGGCGGAAGGCTGCTTGGTTTTCCTGAGATATGGCAGGATTGTCTCGTAGGCGCCGAAGCGCTTGATGGCATCCTCATTCGAGACAGCAGCGGTGATGATGACGTCCTCGCCCTGCTTCCAGTTCGCCGGCGTCGCCACCTGGTGCTTGGCGGTCAGTTGCATGGAATCGATGGCGCGCAGGATTTCGTCGAAGTTGCGGCCCGTCGTCATCGGATAGGTGAGGACCAGCTTGATCTTCTTGTCGGGCCCGATGACGTAGACCGAACGCACCGTGGCATTGTCGGCGGGCGTGCGGCCCTCCGAGCTCTCGCCGGCACCCGCCGGCAGCATCTCGTAAAGCTTGGCGACCTTGAGATCCTTGTCGCCGATCAGCGGGTAGTTCACCGAATGGCCGGTCGCCGTCTTGATGTCGTTCTGCCACTTTCCATGGCTTTCGACGGGATCGACCGAGATGCCGATGATCTTAACGTTGCGCTTCCTGAACTCACCTTCGAGCCCGGCCATCGTGCCGAGTTCGGTTGTGCAAACCGGCGTAAAGTTCTTCGGATGGCTGAACAATACCGCCCAGCCGTCGCCGATCCATTCATGGAAGCTGATCGGTCCTTGCGTGGTCTCAGCGGTGAAGTCCGGCGCGATATCGTTGATGCGGAGGCTCATGACATGTCCCTACCTTGTGAGTGCAGATCGCAGCCGGCGTTGACCGGCGCTGCTTTTGCCTTTCTACCACTCCGGCGTCATCCTTCAAACGGCTGTTGCGCCGGCATCGAGGCCGGCGGCGAAATATTTTCATTGCTTCTCGGCAAATGCAGCAGGAATTTTCGCTGCGCTGGCTCAGGCCTTGCTCACTGCTAACGTCGTCGTCAGGTCTTCCATGCGCTGGGCCAACGCGCCGAGCGCCCCGGTCAGCACGGAATCGTTCTTGTCGGCCTTGGTCAGTGCGTCGTCGCGCGTCTTGCGCAGCGTCAGCACTTCGCTTTCCATGCCCTTGACCCGCTTTTGCAGTTCTGAAAGCTCGTCCATGACCATGATGCCGGCCATCACGGTCAGCCTCTGGTCGCCGATCTCGCCAAAAGAATCCTTCAGATGCGAGACATAGCGGTCGAAGCGCTCGGCAAGATCGATCAGATGCTCTTCCTGGCCCTCGTCGCAGGCCATCCGATACTGCTTGCCGTCGATGGAAACCGTGACTTGTGCCATTGGCCTACCTGTCCAGTACCGCGCGGATGGTCTCCATGGCTGTCACCAGCCTTCGCGACACTTCCTTGTTGGCATCTTCCAGCCGTTCGGCGCGGGCCTCGGAATTGTCGAGTTCCTGCGCCAGCCGCGAGCGGTCGGCGTTCATCCGCTGCACTTCGGCCTCGGCTTCCGAATAGTCCCGCTCGTGCTCGAGCTTGGCCGCGACGGCGTTTTCCAGCCCTTCGATGGCCTTACCCAGCCTGGCAATGACTTCCTTGAGGGTCGTTTCCCCGGTCATGGCTTTCGTCCTGCGCCCTGCCCATCACCGAATCATCCACGTTCAGAACGCGTTATCCCTGAAACATTACGCGCCGTGTGAACCGCACGTCAATAAAGCGATCGCGACTGTCCCCTGCTAACGCTAATGTAAGTGGTGCATGGCCATCACAAGACCGGCAAAAGCACACCGATTTGTTGACTAAAAGGCCGCGCCTGCTATGTGTCGCGCACCCTTTTCAAGGGCTTTCCCAAGGCCCAAACCCCCATTTTGGAGGAAGCATGACCTCGCGCGAACAACATGACCGGATGGCCAATGCGATCCGTTTTCTCGCCATGGACGCCGTCGAGAAGGCAAACTCCGGCCACCCCGGGCTGCCCATGGGCTGTGCCGACATCGCCACCGTGCTGTTCACCCGCTTTCTCAAATACGATCCGAAGAACCCGCATTGGCCGGATCGCGACCGCTTTATCCTGTCGGCCGGCCACGGCTCGATGCTGCTTTACTCGCTGCTCTATCTGACCGGCTACGAAGACATCACCATCGACCAGATCAAGCAGTTCCGCCAATTGGGGTCGAGGACCGCGGGCCACCCGGAATACGGCCATGCCGCCGGCATCGAGACGACGACGGGCCCACTCGGCCAGGGCCTTGCCAATTCGGTCGGTTTCGCGCTCGGCGAGCGCATCATGAATGCCGCTTTCGGCAACGATCTCGTCGACCACTACACCTATGTGCTGGCCGGTGACGGCTGCCTGATGGAAGGCGTGTCCCAGGAAGCCATCGCGCTTGCCGGACATCTGAAGCTGAACAAGCTGATCGTCTTCTGGGACAACAACAACATCTCCATCGACGGCCCGGTGTCGCTGGCCGACAACACCGATCAGGTCGCCCGCTTCCAGGCGTCCGGCTGGAACGCCAGCCATATCGACGGCCAGGACCCGGAAGCGATCGCCTATGCCATTGAAGCGGCCCGCCACTCCGACAAGCCGACGATGATTGCCTGCAAGACGACGATCGGCTTCGGCGCGCCGACCAAGGCCGGTACCAACAAGGCGCATGGCTCGCCGCTCGGCGCCGAGGAAATCGCCGGCGCCAGAAAATTCTTCGGCTGGGATTATCCGCCGTTCGAGGTTCCGGCCGATATCCTCGACGCATGGCGTACCGCCGGCCGGGCCGGCGTCAAGGCGCGCACCGACTGGGAAAGCCGCCTTGCCAAGGCCGACACCAAATTGCGCGGCGAATTCGAACGCCGCATCGGTGGCACGCTGCCGGCCAACTTCGATGCTGTCATTGGCGATTACAAGAAGAAGCTCGCCGCCGACAAGCCGAAGGTCGCCACCCGCAAATCGTCGGAAATGGCGCTGGAGGTCATCAACGGCGCCGTGCCCGAAACCATCGGCGGCTCGGCCGATTTGACCGGCTCCAACAACACCAAGACCAGCCAGACCAAGAACATCACTGCCGACGATTACGGCCAGCGCTATGTCCACTACGGCATTCGCGAGCACGGCATGGCGGCCGCGCTCAACGGGCTGACGCTGCATGGCGGCATTGTCGCCTATGGCGGCACCTTCATGTGCTTTTCCGATTATGCCCGTCCGGCGATGCGGCTTGCCTCGTTGATGGGCATCCGCTCGATCTTCGTCATGACCCATGATTCCATCGGCCTTGGCGAAGACGGCCCGACCCATCAGCCGGTCGAGCATCTGGCAGCACTTCGCGCCATCCCGAACCACAATGTCTTCCGCCCGGCCGACGCGGTGGAAACCGCGGAATGCTGGCAGCTGGCCATTGAATCGGAAAAGACGCCTTCGACTTTGGCGCTGACCCGGCAGAACCTGCCGACGGTACGCAACGACTTCGTTGCGGAAAACCTCTCCAGCCGCGGCGCCTATGAACTTGCCGCCGCAAGTGGCGAGGCGGCGGTGACAATCTTCGCTTCGGGCTCCGAGGTCGAGATCGCCCTGGCCGCGCGCGAGGCGCTGGAAAAGCACGGCCATGCTACCCGCGTCGTCTCGGTGCCGTGCTTCGAATTGTTCGACAAGCAGAGCGCCGACTATCGCAGCAGGATGATCGGCAATGCGCCGCTCAAGATTGCCATCGAAGCCGGCATCCGTCAGGGCTGGGATTATTTCATCGGCACCGAAGGCATCTTTATCGGTATGACCGGCTTCGGCGCCTCCGGCACGATCGAACAGCTCTATCCGCATTTCGGCATCACCGCCGAAGCAACGGTGAAGGCGGCGGAAGCCCGTCTGCACGGCAAATGAAATTAAGCCCCGATCCGCAAAGGCTGGCATAGCGGTTTTGCCGGCCGGCGGAGCACTAATCGATTTAAATCCGAGCCTCGGCGGCTGGATTCTTTGCCCGTCCGCCGTTATGAAGCTGCGGACTTGATCTTCGGCCCCCAACTCCCAGGGAGAGAACAATGACCGTCAGAGTTGCCATCAATGGATTCGGCCGCATCGGCCGCAACATCCTGCGCGCCATCCACGAATCCGGCCGCAAGGATATCGACGTCGCCGCCGTCAACGATCTCGGCCCGGTCGAGACCAACGCGCATCTGCTGCGCTTCGACAGCGTGCATGGCCGCTTTCCGCATGAGGTGACGGTTGACGGCGATCAGATCATCGTCGGCAAGGAAAAATTCAAGGTCACCGCGATCAAGGATCCGACGCAACTGCCGTGGAAGGAACTCGGCATCGACATCGCGCTCGAATGCACCGGCATCTTCACCGCCCGCGACAAGGCCGCCGCCCATCTGACCGCCGGTGCCAAGCGCGTTCTCGTCTCCGCTCCGGCGGAGGGGGCCGACCTCACCGTCGTCTATGGCATCAATCACGACAAGCTGACCAAGGACCACATCGTCATCTCGAACGCCTCCTGCACCACCAACTGCTTGGCGCCGCTGGCGGCCGTGCTGAATGAGGCCGTCGGCATCGAGAAGGGCATGATGACGACGATCCACTCCTATACTGGCGACCAGCCGACGCTGGACACCATGCACAAGGACCTCTACCGCGCCCGCGCCGCCGCGCTTTCGCAGATTCCGACCTCGACCGGTGCCGCCAAGGCCATCGGCCTGGTACTGCCCGAGCTCAAGGGCAAGCTCGACGGCATCTCCATCCGCGTGCCGACCCCGAACGTCTCGCTGGTCGATTTCAAGTTCATCGCCAAGCGGTCGACCACCGTCCAGGAAATCAACGACGCGGTAATCGCGGCTTCGAACGGCAAGCTGAAGGACATCCTTGCCGTCACTCGTCATCCCAATGTTTCTATCGACTTCAACCACGATCCGCACTCCTCGATCGTGGCGCTCGACCAGACCAAGGTCATGGACGGCAATTTCGTTTCGGTGCTGGCCTGGTACGACAATGAGTGGGGCTTCTCCAACCGCATGGGCGACACCGCTGTCGCCTTCGGCAAGACCATCGCCTGATCGCAGAACCATCTTCTCGACTTGGACAACGCCCGGCTCAGTCCGGGCGTTTTTCGTTGCAGCACGCCCCCCCGAGGCAGCCTCCGCTGCTCGGAGGTGCCAAAACATTCGACTATCGGCAGCGTAGGGCGAAAAGCCGCGCTGCTGCCTTGCAGCGGCCATGTCTTCGCCCCACTCTCCCGTGATGCCGGAGCATATCGACTAGGGGCGACCAACGAATGGAGCATGGTATCTATCTGGTGACGCTCGTTGGCGCAGCACTTGTCGTTGCCGCCGCGTTTTCGAGCCTGATCGCCTTCCGTTTCGGCGCCCCCCTCCTGCTGCTGTTTCTCTGCATCGGCCTTGCCACCGGAACCGACGGTCTCGGAATCCATTTCGACAATGCCCGATTTGCCTATTTTGCCGGCTCATTGGCGCTGGCGGTGATCCTTTTCGATTCCGGCTTCGGCACGCCGCTCAATGCCTTGCGGCAGGCGGCCGGGCCGGCGCTGTCGCTGGCGACCTTCGGCGTCCTTTTGACCACTGGCCTGTTCGGCGCCGCCGCCTATTATTTGCTCGACCTGACATGGCTGGAATCCTTCCTGCTCGGTGCCGCCGTCGCCTCGACCGACGCCGCGGCGGTGTTCTTCCTGCTGCGCGCCGGCGAGATCAATTTGCGCGAGCGCGTGCGTTCGACGCTCGAGGTGGAATCCGGCACCAATGACCCGATCGCCATCTTCCTGACCATCACGCTGGTCGAGGTCATCGCCGCCAACACCCACCCCGAGGCCAAGGTGCTGGTTACCGATCTTGCCGTCGGTTTCCTTGTCAACATGGGGCTCGGTGCGGTCATCGGTATTCTCGGCGGCATGGCCATCGTGCGCCTTGTCGATCGCCTCAATCTAGATCACGGCCTGCTGCCGATCTTCGTGCTGACGCTGTCGCTGATGGTGTTTGCCGCCGCCGGCGCCGTCGGCGGCTCCGGCTTCCTGGCGGTCTATCTCGCGGGCCTGATCGCCGGCAATTCCGATATCCGGGCTGTCACCATCCTCAAGCGCTTTCAGGACGGCATGTCGTGGTTGGCGCAGATCATCATGTTCCTGATCCTCGGCCTGTTCGCGACGCCTTCGCAATTTCCGGCGATCCTGGTGCCGGCGGTGCTGCTCGGACTGTTCCTGATATTTGTCGCACGGCCAGTCGCCGTCTGGCTATGCCTGGTGCCGTTCCGTCTGCCACGCCCGGAAGTCGCCTTTGTCTCATGGGTTGGCCTGCGTGGCGCCGTGTCGATCCTGCTTGCTATCACGCCGCTGCTCGGCGGTCTTGAGAACGGCCGCCTCATCTTCAACACCGCCTTCATCATCGTGCTGGTCTCTCTGGTCATCCAGGGATGGACCGTCGGGCCGCTGGCGCGCCGCCTCGGCCTTATCGTGCCGGCCCGCCTGGGACCGCTCGACAAGGTCGAATTGGAACTGCCGGGCTCCGCCCATCATGAGCTTCTTGCCTACCGCGTGGCACCCGGCAGCCCGGTGGCGCGCGGCGAACGCATTCCGCGCTGGGCGCGGCCGTCGCTTGTGCTGCGAGACGGACGCTCGATGCGCTTCCAGGATATGGGCCGGCTGGCGGCCGGCGATCATGTCTACATCTTCGTGCCGGACCGCTATCCGCGCCTGCTCGACAAGCTGTTCGCCAGCCGTGCCGTGGTCGATCCCGAGGATGCGGATTTCTTCGGCGCCTTTGCCGTCGATCCGTCACGCTCCGCCGAGGAACTGGAGACCGCCTACGCGCCGGGCCTGACCGAAGCGGAACGCAAGCTCACCATTGGCGATCTGGTCACGGCGCGGCTCGGCGGCCACGCCGAATATGCCGACCGCGTGCTGCTCGGTCCGATCGAGCTGATCGTCCGCGACGTCGACGACAAGGGCAGGATCACCGGCCTTGGCCTATCCTTCGAGCCGACCGCGCCAGTGGCACGCGTTCCGGTGTTCCTCAGCGCCGGCGAAATCCGCGACCGTATCGCCGCCTTTATCCGCAACCGGCGCAAGCCGGCCGAAGCGCGAGCGGTCGAGGCGGTGGCCGAAATGGAACCGGTTCCGCAGCCCGTGGTGGAAAAGACAACTGGCGAAGGCTGACCGCGTCGACCCGAGCCGCGGAGCCCTGCCGCGAGGCTGAAGAATGGTTCGGCAACTGGCGTGGCGAGTCCATGTGGTCCGACATCGCCGGAAATCATCCCGATCGGCCGGCTGCGAGGGCATCTGGCCGAACAGTCGCCAATCCTCCGTGGCTGTACGGTGCGCCATAGGGGGCAGCTTAATTGTTGCGGGCCGCAACGAACTGCGCCGCTTGTTTCAGAAGCGCGGCTTGTTCGCCATAGGGCTCGAGCAGCGCATGAGCTTGGTCGACGAGGCCATGGAGCTGGTCCCGCGCCCAGTCCGGTCCGTGCAGCGCGACCAGCGTCGCCTTGCCGGCCGCGGCATCCTTGCCGGTTGCCTTGCCCATCTGATGCGCGTCGGCGGTCAGGTCGAGCAGATCGTCGGCAAGCTGAAAGGCAAGCCCGATCGCCGAGCCGAATTCGGCCAGCCTTTCGCGGTCGCGCGACGGCGCGCCGGCAAGGATGGCGCCCGCTTCGCAGGCAAAGCGGATCAGCGCACCGGTTTTCATCGCCTGAAGCCGGATGATGCCAGCCTCGTCCGGCCGGCTTTGTTCGGCCTCGAGATCGAGCATCTGGCCGCCGACCATGCTGCCGGCCCCTGCGGCGCGGGCCAGCGCCAGCACCAGCGCTGCCCTGCGCTCGGCCGGCAGCATTGTCGCCTCGTCGGCAAGGATGTCGAAGGCAAGCGTCAGCAAAGCGTCGCCGGCAAGAATGGCGGTCGCTTCATCGAAAGCCCTGTGCACGGTCGGCTGGCCACGGCGCAAATCATCATCGTCCATGGCCGGCAGATCGTCATGGATGAGCGAATAGCAGTGCACGCATTCGAGCGCCGCCGCGACGCGCAGCGCCGGCTCGACGTCGGCTGAAAACAGTGCAGAACTTTCCATGACCAGGAAGGGGCGCAGTCGTTTGCCGCCGTTCAGCACGCCATGTCGCATCGCGGCCATCAGGCGTTCCGGCCGCGCGATCTCGCCTGAAAGCGTGCGCCCGTCGAGCAACCGCCTCAGCAGCGCCTCGAGTGGAACTGCCCGGGCAATAAGTGCAGCCTCGAACGCCATTTGGTCGTCTTTCGTCATGGTCGGGAGCGGTAGCCGACACTCAGACATTGCGCAAGAAGCCAAGCGCCATTATGCCGGGGGCAGGGAGTAGCGCGGATTGGGTGGCTTGGCGGAACCGATCGTCGATCACGAAACCGAAGGGTTGGACATGGCGAGACCGAGACGCGGCAGCCGCATCGGTCTTCAACGCTGGGTCCGGCGCGGCATCGCTGTCGCCATCGTGCTGGCGCTGATGCCGGTGGTGCTGACCTTTCTGTACCTGCCGTCATTCGTGCACCCGGTTTCGACATTGATGCTGAAGGACCTGGCGACGTTTTCCGGCTACGATCGGCGCTGGGTTTCTATCGACGATGTGGCGCCGGTGCTGGCATATTCGGTCATCATGTCGGAGGACGGGCAGTTCTGTTTCCATCGCGGCGTCGATCTAGGCGAGTTGCGCGGCGTCGTCGACGATGCGCTCGCCGGCGAGATGACGCGTGGCGCCTCGACCATCACCATGCAGACGGTAAAGAACCTTTATCTATGGTCGCGGCCGTTGGGCTCGGTCCGTAAGGTCGTCGAACTGCCGCTGGCCGTCTATTTCGATGCGGTGCTGTCGAAACGGCGGATCATGGAGATCTACCTCAACATCGCCGAATGGGGACCGGGCATCTACGGCATCGAGGCCGCCGCCCAACATCATTTCGGCGTCTCGGCAAAACAGCTGTCGCGCCGACAGGCAGCGCTGCTTGCCGTCACCTTGCCGAACCCGATCGTGCGCAATCCGGCGAAGCCCGGGCCGGGACTGAGGCGGCTTGCCGCGTTGATCGAACGGCGCGCGGGCCGCGCCGGCGCCTATGTCGGCTGCCTGCGATAGTGTCAAAAAAAAACACCGCGACGCTGGCCAAAACGCCATCGGGCGTGTATAGGCAGCCGACTTTCTCAGATTCCGGCCCCTGACGTGGCCCTTTCACGAGGGCCGCCGGGGCGTTTTGACCATGTAGTGGAGCATATCCATGGCCGTTCCGAAACGAAAAACCTCTCCGTCGAAGCGCGGCATGCGCCGTTCCGCCGACGCACTGAAGGCCCCGACCTATGTCGAGGACAAGAACTCCGGCGAGATGCGCCGTCCGCACCATATCGACCTGAAGACCGGCATGTATCGCGGTCGCCAGGTGCTGGAGCCGAAGGAAAGCTGAGACAGCTTTCGACGGTTTATTATTGCAAAAGACCGGCCACTGGCCGGTCTTTTTGCGTTCGTCGACAACTGATCGTGTCGACCGGGGCTGACATTGTTGTTTCACGCCGTCTTTGTCCGTGTTTATGGGCCGCACGAAAATTCTTGACGGCGAACGCCGGGCGCACTCTACAAAGATCAGTCCAACCGGAGCCGCCACATGTTCGGTGCCATTCCGCTGCTGATCGTGCCTTTCATTCTCTACAATCTCGGGCTTCTGGGAATATTCGGCAGCGGCGACGACCCGTGGGCGACCGAAATGTTTTCGGTCCGGATGATGTCGGGCGGGGTGTTCTCGATGACCCTCGGCGATCTCATCGTGCTGATCGCATTGATCTTCTTGTTCGTCGAAGTGGTGAAGTCGACGCGAACGACAAATGCCTCGATCATGGACCACCTTTTGTCGACCTTCGTCTTTGTGGCCTATCTGGTCGAATTCCTGCTGGTGAAGGGCGCCGCCCATTCCGTTTTCTTCACACTGATGGTCATAGCACTGATCGACGTGCTGGCCGGCTTTTCGGTGTCGATGCGGTCGGCCAGCCGCGACATCAACATGAATTAAGGATTCCGGCTCAGCCCGGGTCGGCGGTGAAGCCAGCCGCCTCGATGCCAGCGATGGCTGCCGTTTCATCATTGTCCGACGTATCGCCGGAAATGCCGACGGCGCCGATGATCGTGCCAGCCTTATCGCGGATCAGCACGCCGCCGACGACCGGCAGGACGCGTCCGCCCGACACGTCGGAGACGCCGGCTATCAGATGCGGGCGCTCCTTGGCGAAAGCCTCCACCCGGCGCGAGCCCATGCCGATAGCGAGCGCGCCATAGGCCTTGCCGGCCGACATTTGCGGACGCAGGAACGAGGCGCCGTCCTGACGCTGGAACGAGACCAGATGGGCGCCGGCATCGAGCACCGAGACGCCAAGCGGCCTGAGCTTGAGCTCGGCACCCTTGGCAAAGGCGGCGGCGATGATCTCAAGGGCTTTGTCGAGCGTCAGTGCGGTCATGGCCGCCTCCTAAACGCGCCAGTTATCAACCGGCAGAACAGATCGCGGTGAAAACTGTTCCGCGTACGAAACGAAGCAATGCGATCCAAGGAGCGCCGGCTTATTTCTTCTTGGCGCGGGACTTCTTCACCGGCGCCGGAGGCGCATTGGCCAGGTCTTCCGCTTCCTTGGCGAGGCGCAGCGCCCGCAGCTTGTTGGTTTTGGCCTGGCGAGCGTCGCTCTCGGCGACATATTCCGCCATGGCCTTCTGGCGCACCGTGGCTGCCTCTTCCTGTTTCTTGAAACGCAAATCGGCCCGCGCACGGGCAGTGTCCTTAGAGTTCTCGACCAAGAGCGTTATCCAATCCGGTAAATTATCTTCAGTCCCTTGATAGCAGAGCCAGCCCGCAATTGGGAAAATAAGTTGGTCATGGCGCCGGATCGCACCCGACTCGCTCCGCATTGCGGGCGATCACCGCATCGTATGCGGCCTGCAAGGTCGCGCGCACGGTGGGTCCAGATGGGGCGGGAGACGCACCTAGATGCTCGTGGCGCAACTCGTTCATGAACTTATCCCACATCGGCGGGCCGCCTTTTTCCAGAAGCTCGGCACGGATAGAGAGCTCTTCGCTGACCGGGAGCCAGACGCGGCCCCAGGCGCCGAGATGCGCCAGGATCGGCACCAGCGTAATAGCCATTTCGGTCAGGCTGTAGATCGCCTTCTGCTTGTGGGAGGGATCGTCCGCCTTGGTCAGCATGCTGAGCTCCATCAGCCGTTTCAGCCGGTCGGCGAGGATGTTGGAGGCGATGCCCTCCATCGAGCCATTGAGCAGCTCGCGAAAGTGGCGTCTGCCGCCGAAGATGATGTCGCGAAGGATGATCAGGCTCCACCGATCGCCGAACACTTCGAGCGACAGATTGATCGGACATCCGGACCGGCGATCGATGTTCATGCGAATCTCCAAAAACCGGTTGCATTATCGTATCGGTTTTAATATCGTGCAACCGATTGCAAATTGCAATCAGATTCGCGACCCGAGGAGGAAAGCCATGAGAAACGCCGAACACCCCGAAATCGTATCCCAGACGTTCGGCGATCCGGCACATCCGGCGGTATTGTTGATCATGGGCGCCATGGCTTCCATGCTCTGGTGGCCGGAAGCGTTTTGCCGGAAGCTGGCCGGCGAGGGTCGCTTCGTGGTCCGCTATGACAATCGCGATACCGGCCGTTCGACGAAATACGCGCCGGGCGAGCCGCCTTATACATTCGACGACATGGCGGACGATGCCATCCGCGTCCTTGACGACCAGGGAATCCGAAAGGCGCACGTGGTCGGCATGTCGATGGGCGGCGTGATTGCGCAGCTCGTTGCGTTGAAATACCCGTCGCGTGTCACTTCGCTTACGGTGATCAGCAGCTCGCCCTTGGGCATTGATACGTCGCATCTGCCCGGAACCACCGAGGCCTACAGGAAACATTCGGACGAAGGCGCGAAGGTCGACTGGTCTGACCGTGGCCAGGCGGTGGATTTCATCGTCAAGGACGCGTATGCGCTCACCGGCACCGCACGCTCATTCGACGAGCAGCGCACGCGGGCTTTCGTCGAACAGGATTACGACCGGTCCGGCGGCTTTCTAAGCGCCACCAATCATTTCATGCTCAAGAGCGGCGAAGATGGGAGCGGCGAAGATCGGAGCGGCCAGCACTGGACGGGGCGGCTGCACGAGATGAAGATCCCGCTCCTCGTTATCCACGGCACCGACGATCCGATCTTTCCAGTCGAGCATGGCGCCGCTCTTGCCGACGCGGTCGCCGGCGCAAGGCTGGTCCGGATCGAGAGCGGCGGCCACGAGCTGCATCCCGACGACTGGGCCGCGATCATCGATGCCATCGTCACCCACAGCCAAGCCAAATAGTACCAAGCCTGACCTCAACACCGAATTTCCGCGAGACGAACCACCCAAGGAACGACAACCAATGTCCCTGACTATGCATCTTCATCCACTGGCCTCCTTCTGCTGGAAGCCGCTGATCGCGCTCTATGAGAACGGCACGCCATTCACATCCGTTGTCGTCGATCTCGGCAATGAACAGTCGCGCGCGGCGTTTCTGAAATTGTGGCCGCTCGGCAAGATGCCGGTACTGCGTGATGAAGCGCTGGATCGGACCGTGCCGGAATCGACAATCGTCATCGAATATCTCAACGCGTATTATCCTGGGCCGGCCGAACTGATCCCCGCCGATGTCGATCTCGCTCGCCAGACCCGGCTCGCCGACCGCTTCTATGACTTCTACGTCCAGGAACCGATGCAGAAGATCGTCGGCGACCGGCTGCGGCCGGAGGGCAAGACCGATCCGTTCGGCGTCGAGCAGGCGCGCGCCCAGCTGCGCAGCTCCTACGCCGTCATCGAACAGGACATGCAGTCGAGGACATGGGCGGTGGGCGGGAGCTTCACCATGGCCGACTGCGCCGCCGCCCCCGCGCTGTTCTACGCTAACAAGGTCGAGCCGTTCGGCGACAAATATCCTGCGGTGAGGCGCTATCACGACCGGCTGCTGCGGCGCCCGTCGGTTGCCCGTGTGATCGAGGAAGCGCAGCCCTATTTCAAGCTCTTCCCCTACAACAACGGCTAGAGAGTGGTTCATCGTTTCACGGAAACGCCGAACCGCTCTATCCTTTTGTTTTTTGCGCAATTCCGGACGGAAAACCGTTTCACACTTTTCCTGGAATTGCTCCAGGCCCGAGGCTGCACGAGCTGCCCGACGCGCGGACGACGCCTCTCAGCTTCCGGGTGAACCGAGCTGCTCTGCATCCCAGAACTGGTCGAGCCAGATGTTGAGCTTTAGGAAGCCGGCATTGCTGACCGTATAGACGCGCCTGGTGCCTTCCGGCTTGGCGTTGACCAGCCCGGCATCAAGCAGCACCTTCAGATGCTGCGAAACGGCCGGGCGGGACACCGGCAAGCCAGAGGCCAGTTCGTTGACGGTCTTCGGTCCGCGCCGGAGCTCTTCCAAGAGATAGCGCCGGTTGGGATCGGCAATCGCCATGAAGGCGTCGGAAAGCATCATGCCTTATTTGTGGGGCAAAGCGTCTCGAATCTCAACCGTCGGTTTCAGCTTTTCTGCGCGGGTCGAGCCGCAACGCTTCCGGCGTCACCGAGCGGTCGGCCGGCTGGGTCTTGAAGGCATCGCGGCCTTCGATTGGCACCGGCGCGCGACGGCTGATGCGCAGCAGCGTATAGGCGGCCAGGCAGAGATGCGCCAACGCAGTAGCCAGGAACAGCCCCTCGGGACGCATCCAGCCCATCAGGCCGGCGGCCAGCAGCGGGCCGATCATCGTGCCGAAGCCATAAAGCAGCAGCAGGCCGCCCGACACTTTGACGAAGTCTTCCGATCGGGCATGGTCGTTGGCATGCGCCACCGCGATCGAATAGAGCGTGTAGGCGAAGGCGCCGTAGGCGGCGGTGCAGACGATAACGAAGACGCCGGAGCGCGGTTCGAACAGGAAGATGGCGATGGCGAACAGCGCAGCGCCGAAAGCCGCGCCCGCCAGCACGAAACGACGGTCCGTCGTGTCGGAGAGCCGCCCGGCCGGAAGCTGCATGGCGGCGCCGGCGATGACCACCAGGCTCATCATGAGCGCGATCTCGGCCGTCGAGATGCCGATGCGAGCTCCATAAACGGCACCAAGCGTGCCCCAGGCGCCGTTGGCGATGCCGATCAGCACGCAGGCGATCGCCGACACCGGCGAATTGACGTAGAGCCCTTTGACGTCAAGCGACACGTCCTGCAGCGGCTTGGGGTGCGACGCCGTCGAGACCGCCGTCGGGATCAGTGATAGGCAAAACAGAATGCCGGTGATCATGAATAGCGACGCCGATTTCACATCGCCGCCGGCAACGATCATCTGACCGCCCATGATCGAGGCATAGGTGACCATCATGTAGAGGCCGAAGACGGTGCCGCGGTTTTCGTTGGTGGCCTTCTCGTTCAGCCAGCTTTCGATGACCATGAAAGCACCGGCCATGGTGAAGCCGGTGAAGGCGCGCAGCAGGATCCAGGTATATTCATCAATGATCAGGCCGGTGAGCAGTGCGACGATCGCTCCCGATGCGGCAAAGGCGCCGAAAGCCCTGACATGACCGGCGCGGCGCACGATGCGTGGCGCAAAGAAGCAGCCGGTGACGAAGCCGCCGGCCCAAGCCGTGCCCATCAGGCCGAGCGATGCGGTCGAGAAGCCCTCCACCTGGCCGCGCAGCGGCAACAGCAGCCCGTGCAGCCCGGATGCCGCCAGCAGGAACGCGGTGCCGCGCAGCAGCGAGAGGATCGGTCTGTAGCTTGCGAACATTGTTCAATCCGGCTGGGGTTCGGGGCACAGGTCTGGAGACAGCGGCATTCGGGCTTTTCGGCGGCGTGCCCGAGCTTTTGGAATTGCCCGCAGTACTATCCGCGGCGAAACAGCGCCTCTGCCGCCGACTTGGTGGAGCCCTTGGTCATGAGCTCGGCTTCCAGCCGGGCGATCTCGCCGCGCAGGATGCCGATCCGCTCGGACAATTCATCGACAGAAAGCAGCGACAGATCCTGCCCGATCTCGTGCGGGCGCGCTTTCTTCTTGGGTTCGTCGTCGAAGACCGCCATCGTCGCTCCTCCGTGATTGCCCATTTGCCTGATTTGCCAATGAGCATACATAGGGCAGGGGTATGGATGCAAATGGCCGGCAACAGCTGGCGCTAGAAACCGGCGAAACACGACGGGAAAATTCATGGCGAACGCACAGAAAATTCCGACCAGGATGATGGCGATCGCCATCTCGGAGCCGGGCGGGCCGCGGGTGCTGAAACCGGAAACCCGCGACGTGCCGGTACCCGGCCCTGGCGAGATCCTGATCCGGGTGCGTGCCGCCGGCGTCAACCGGCCCGACGTGCAGCAGCGCAAGGGCGCCTATCCGCCGCCGCCGGGTGCGTCGGATCTGCCGGGCCTGGAAGCGGCGGGCGAAGTCGCCGCCCTCGGCGACGAGATATCGCGCTGGCGCGTCGGCGACCGGGTCTGCGCGCTGACGGCGGGCGGCGGCTATGCCGAATATGTCAAGGTTCATGCCGGCAGCGTGCTGCCGCTGCCCGCCGGCTTTACCTACACCGAAGCGGCGGCGCTGCCGGAAAACTACTTCACTGTTTGGCACAATGTCTTCGAGCGCGGCGGCCTGAAGAGCGGCGAGACGCTGCTCGTGCATGGCGGCTCATCGGGTATCGGAACGACGGCGATCCAGCTTGCTGCCGCTTTCGGCGCTTATGTCGTCACCACCGCCGGCAGCAAGGAGAAATGCGACGCCTGCCTCAAGCTCGGCGCCGACCGGACGGTCAACTACCGCGAGGAGGACTTCGTCGCCGCGGTCAAGGAGGCAACCGGCGGCAAGGGCGCCAACGTCATCCTCGACATGGTCGGCGGCGATTATGTCGCGCGAAACTACGAGGCTGCGGCCGTGGAGGGCCGCATCGTCCAGATCGCGACGCAGGGCGGAGCGGTGGCGAGCGCCGATTTCTTCAAAATCATGGCCAAGCGGCTCGTGCACACGGGTTCGCTGCTCAGGCCACGCACGGTGGAGTTCAAGGCGGCAGTCGCGGCTGCGCTGGAGGCGCAGGTTTGGCCGCTGCTCGGCACGCGCAAGGTTGCACCGGTGATGGACACGATCTTCCCGCTCAAGGAAGCCTGGCGGGCGCATGAGCGGATGGAGGAGGGTGAGCACATTGGCAAGATCGTGCTCGATGTCGCCTGACGGCCGGTAAACAGGCTGAACGAAAGCTTAATGGTGCAATGCAACAAACGCATTGCCGCCATGCAAAAGCGTCTGTTCAATTTTTCATCGCCGATGCCTATTTACGCGGCATCGAAACGATGGAGGACTACCATGAACCCGATCCGCGCTTTCCGTAACTGGCGCATGTACAACGAAACCGTGCGCGAACTGAACCGGCTGAACGCTCGTCAGCTCAATGATCTCGGCATCAACCGCGGCGACATAGAGAGAATCGCCCGCCAAGGGCTTTGATCTTGAGCACGATCCTGTCCGAAGACCGGGCGCTGCTTTTCCGCAACGCCGAGCCGCGGTTCGGGATCAAGCCTTAGAAGCCAGAGCCGTAGCAGACGGATTTCCGTCGCCGGTTCCGAGCCCGCCCGACCTTGGTCTGGCGGGCTTTGTCTTTTTGAAGCTTTCGACTGCATGGCTTCATGTGCCGACCCTTCGCGGTCTGCTGGTCGCGCCGCCATGCCGTCCTTGACGCGCGCCTGCCAAAAACATTGCGAAATGGCGAGTGAGCAGTTATATAGACCGCGATTTTCCCATTTTGGTGGCTGTAAACCACCGCCCGCGCGGGAACGCGGGCGAACGAGAAGGATTTTTGTAATGGCCAATACGCTGCTGATGCCAAAAGCGACCGCCGTCTGGCTGGTTGACAACACAGCGCTTTCCTTCGAGCAGATCGCGCAGTTCTGCGGACTGCATCCGCTTGAGGTCAAGGCGATCGCCGACGGCGAATCTGCGCAAGGCATCAAGGGTATGGACCCGATCATGACCGGCCAGCTCACTCGCGACGAGATCGCGCGCGCCGAGAAGGACCCGAACCACCGGCTGAAGCTCTCCGACCCCAAGGTGCGGGTGCCGGAATCCAAGCGCAAGGGTCCGCGCTACACTCCGCTGTCCAAGCGCCAGGACCGGCCCAACGCCATCCTCTGGCTGGTGCGCAACCATCCCGAGCTCAAGGATGCGCAGATTTCCCGCCTTGTCGGCACGACGAAGTCGACGATCGACCAGATCCGCGACAGAAAACACTGGAACTCCGCCAATCTCCAGCCGATGGATCCAGTGACGCTCGGCCTGACGTCGCAGATCGACCTCGACATGGAAATCAACCGCGCCTCGCGCGGCCGCGAGCAGGCGCAGCCGGTCGGCGATACGCTGCTGCCGGCCGCCTTGACCGAACGGCTGGTGCCGGCGCCGGAAAAGCCGAAGGACGAGGACCGCGAACTCGACGCCAACGCCGTCTTCGCCAAGCTTTCGGCGCTGAAGTCGAAGGACAAGGATACGGACGAAGAGGAATAGAGGTCTCGCATCCAAAACAAAAAGCCCGCTTTCAAGCGGGCTTTTTTGCGATCTTCCGTGTCAGCTTCGCGCCGCCCGGTCCGGTGCCATGCCGTAGTCCTCGCTGCGTTCCACCGCGCGGTAGAAATCGGCGAGCTGCTTGCCGCGCTCCGGCTTGAAGGTGCGGCCGGCGATGACCACCGAGGCGATGCGGTCGATGCGGAAGGCGCGGAAATCGCCGCGCATCTCGCACCAGGCGACCAAGGTCCACACCTTGCCCCAGAACCACAGGCCGAGCGGGCGGATGTCGCGCGCGGTGCTGCGGCCGGCCTCATCCGAATAGTCGATGGTCAGCACCTGACGTTTCTCGATGGACCGCTCAATCAGGTCGATGGCTTCGCGGGCGGCGTCGCTTACCACCCACATCGGCGTGTGGATCTCGGTGCGGGCGATGCGGTCCTTTTCGGCGTCGGGCAGCACGGCGCCGATCTTGACCAGCGCCTCGTCGGCGGCTCGCGCCATGGCCGCGCCGCCAAAGGCGCGCACCATGCGGGCGCCGGCGACCAGCGCGACGATCTCGTCACGCGTGAACATCAGCGGCGGAAGGTCGAAACCCTCCCTCATCATGTAGCCGACACCGGCCTCGCCGTCGATCGGCACGCCGGTCGACTGCAGGTCGGCGATGTCGCGATAGATGGTCCGCTCGGAAACCTCGAGCCACGTGCCCAGCTTCTGGGCGGTGACCAGACGGCCACCGCGCAGGTGCTGCACGATCTGGAAGAGCCTGTCGGCGCGGCGCATCGTATGGTCCCTCGGCGTCTATTGCTCCAGCCCTTCGCGCTTGCGCTGCGCGGCGACGGAGGCCGCGCCGAAGGACAGTTTCCTCGTTGTCGGCGTGCTTGCGTCGAGCACCCGCCAGAACGGCGCAATGTCGCCCAGCGCCATGCCACGCTCAAGATCCTCGTTGGCGGCCTCGGCGACGGTACGCAGATGATAGCCGATGGTGACCGGACATGTCACCTCGGCACTGTGCTCGATGGCGAGCGCCATGCGCAAAGCCCGGATATCCATGTCCATGCCTTCGGGGATGGCGGGGATGAATGCATCGACCTGGCGAGCTGTAGGAACCAGCATCGGCTGGCCTTCGACGACATCAGCGATGGTGCGTGGCGACGGTGTTATGCCGTTGATGCCAGGCGTGTTCAGCCTGTCGGTCCAGCTCATCGATCGTCCTCTCGGCCGTCCGTCTCTGACGGCCATCCCACTATGGCACGAGCCTCCTGACACCATACTGTCAGGAGGCTTCAGCATGCCTGTTTAAGCTCATCGCCGGGCCGCATCCAAACGCCGGGCAGAAAGATTGCCTCAGTTGCCGCCATTGTGGCGGTCGCCATACATGTCCGGCCAGCCAATATCCTTGCGGATGTCCGCCGGCAGGGTGTTCATGAAACGCTGGGTGCGGATCTCATTGCGCATCGTCCGGATCTTGCCGACATAGTGCTGCACGCTACGCAGAATGGTAAAACCGTTCATGGCTGGTCTCCTCTCTTTCGATGCAGGCACTATCGCACACCCCTACTGACAGCAGTCTGTCAGGAGGGTGCGGCTCTCATGACCGGCGTTCCTATTTGTCCACCGAAGTGATCGAACAGTACTGAAAAGAGGCGTGCCGCGGTGGAAAGACCGCGATCGCGGAGCCGCTTTGACAGCCAGCCGCGATGCTGATCAAAGGCTGCATGTCGAAACTTCTCGCGCTCGTCATCATCGCCATGATGGTCATCCAGCTCATCAAGCCGCTCGGCTGGCCGGGGCTGAAGCGGCGCAGCGATTTCTGGAAGCTGGCGCTGTTGGCTATGGCGGCGATTTCGATTACGGCGGTGCTCGGACACGGGACGTAATGCATGTCGCGCAAAAGTGTGCAGCGGTTTTGCGCCAACGACATACATAAAACAAAGAACCTAAAGTAGCGTCGCATGAGGCCAATCGAACGCGACGCGCTTTAGTGCCGGCAGCCGCTACGCGACGCCCGGTTCGTTGGCGAGCACCAAGCCGGCCAGATGTTCCGCCCAGGCGCGGTAGCCGGCTTCCGAAGCATGAAATCCATCCGACGCAAAGCCGGCCTCGGCGTCAGTGATCGGCAGGCGGGGCGCCGGTATGGCGCCGCGCTCGAGGCAAAGGCGCTCGCCCATCCGGTTCATCTCGCCGGCGCGGATCTCGAGGATCTTGCCGAGCAGCGGCGGCATTGCCGGCGCCCGGGTGAACTCCAGCACCGGCGACCACACCACGCGCGCCTCCGGCCATTTGGCGCGCAGCGCGTAGAGCAGGCCGCCAAAATCGCGCTTGAAGCGCGGTACCGAATGAAAATTCTTGGTGTCGTTGGTGCCGATGGCGAGCACGATATGCGTCCACGGATCGGCCGACAGATTGGGCAGCACATGATCGCGGATCTGGCCAGAGGTTGCCGAGTTGAAGCCGGCTGCCCGCCAGCGCACGGTGCGGCCGCTGCGTTGCGCAATCAGAACGGCCAGTTGCGCGGCCAATCCGTTTTCGGAATTGCCGATGCCGACTGAGGCGGCAGAGGAATCGCCGAGCACCAGCAGCGAGATTGCCGGCGCCTGGCCTGATATCTCGTGCATGACCGGACCTTGTGCCGGCAGCATGCGGGTGGTGCGGCGACGCACGCCAAGTCCTTGCCAGACATAGACCGGAAAGGCGAGCCAGGTGAGAAGGGTCGGAAAGCGCCGCATGGCAAATCCCTTTTAGGGCACAGCGAACAGCACTTAGCGCATGTTGCACTGAAGGTGAACGACCTTGCAGCGACAGCCTGTCGCCTCAATGGCAGCAGTCATGCGTCCCGGATTGGTCTTCATACTCGTCATGCAGCCGCACCCAGTCGGCGAGGCTATGATGCGGCCCGGTTTCGTTGCGGCCTTTCGGCGTCAGGTCGAGATAGTGATAGGCGCCGATCAGCGGATCGCCGCCTCTGGAGCGCGAGATGAAAGTCAGGAAGATGTCGCCTTTCTCGTCGCGATAGAACACGCTGGTGCCGGGAAGGTCCTTCGATCTCCGCGCGCGCCGCTCGAAATTGTAGGTCGTGTCGCCGGCCGCGATCTGCTTGTCGGTAAATGATACCTGCATATCGAAGTTGAAGTCCGAGGCGTAAGACGACACCCAGTCGAATTTCCAGCCCATGCGCTGCTTGTAGGGCAGAAGCTCGGCCAGCGGCGCCCGCGCCACCACGACAAGCGAAACATCGTGGTGCCTGAGATGCTGGTTGGCGCCGTCGATGTGGTCGGCAAGGAACGAGCAGCCCTCGCAACGATAATCGGCGCCCGGCCCGAACATGAAATGGTAGACGATCAACTGGCTGTTGCCGCCAAACAGGTCGGGCAGTTTCTTTGGCCCTTGCTCGGTCTCGAAGACGTAGTCCTTGCGGATCTTCAGCCATGGCAATTCGCGGCGTTCGGCGGCGACGCGGTCGCGAAAGCGCGTCAATTCCTTTTCGCGCGCCAGATGCGCCTTGTGCGCTTGAAACCAGTCTTCCTGCGAAACGGTCTTGTTGTTTGGCATAGGTCTGCTCCTCTTTTCACGGAGGACGTTCGGCAGCGAGGAATGCCGACACCGAGCTGCATTTCAGTTGCAAGAAAATTGCAGCCCTTGCTGCTTTCAAGCAAAACCCGGGCACGTGGCCCGGGTCGGGAGAAACGCAAGATGGATTGGGTTAAGCGGCTTGCTCCAGCGACGGCTGCCATTGTCCAAGCGCTGCCAGATGGTTCATGTGAGCGCGATGGGCGAAGGCGGCCTGCGCGGCGGCGACGTTCGCCGCCTTGCCGCTCCAGGCCTTCTGCGGAGCGGCCTGCAAGGCGCGGCCGTAGGAGAAGGTCAGCTTCCACGGATGCGGGCCGATGGCGTTGATGGCGTTGAGGTTGGCGGTCGCTTGCTCGTCCGATTGTCCGCCCGAAAGGAAGGCGATGCCTCCGATCGCGGCTGGCACCGTCTCGCGGAACAGTTTTATCGTCCTTTCGGCGACCTCGTCGGGGCTGCTGACCTTGCGCGATTTCTTGCCGGCGAGAACCATGTTTGGCTTCAGGATGGTGCCTTCGAGGACGACGCGGGCCGCATAGAGCTCGGTGTATAGCTTTGTCAGTGTCGCCTTGCTGATCTCGTAGCAAGTGTCGATGTCATGAGCGCCGTCCATCAGCACCTCCGGCTCGACGATCGGCACGATGCCGGCTTCCTGGCAAAGCGCGGCGTAACGGGCGAGCGCATGGGCATTCGAGCCGATCGAGGTGGCGGAAGGCACCCCCTTGGCAACATCGATGTCGATTACCGCGCGCCATTTGGCAAAGCGGGCGCCAAGCTTGTAATAGTCGGCGAGGCGTTCGCGCAGGCCGTCCAGGCCTTCGGTGATGGTATCGCCGGGAAATCTTGCCAGAGGCTTGGCGCCGGCGTCGACCTTGATGCCGGGAATGGCGCCTGATGCCTTGATGATGTCGGCCAGCGGCGTGCCGTCGGCGGCCTTCTGGTGGATGGTCTCGTCATAGAGGATAACGCCGGAAATGTACTTGGTCATTGCATCGCTGGCGCGGAACATCATCTCGCGATAGTCGCGGCGGCTGTCGGCGGTCGACTCGACGCCGATGACGTCGAAGCGCTTCTTGATAGTGCCGGAGCTCTCGTCGGCAGCCAGCAGGCCCTTGCCGTTGGCCACCATCGCGGCGGCAATGTCCTCGAGACGTTCGCTCATCGTGCTTCTCCTGAAAGAATTGACCCGTACCCAGCAGACCACCAGAGCAACGCAGGTTCAAGTCGAACCCTTTCGTCGGAGAAGCGCGAATCGATTGAAAATCGCGAGCGCACTGCTTCGCGCTGTTATTAACGCCGCGCTCAGCGCTTCAAGACGTCGACGCCGGGCAAGGGCTTGCCTTCCATCCATTCGAGGAAAGCGCCGCCGGCCGTCGAGACATAGGTGAAATCATCGCTGACGCCGGCATGGTTGAGGGCGGCCACCGTATCGCCGCCGCCGGCCACCGAGACCAGCCTGCCGGCCTTGGTGCGCGCTGCCGCGTGCCTGGCCGTCGCCACCGTCGCATGGTCGAACGGCTCGATCTCGAAGGCGCCGAGCGGCCCGTTCCAGACCAACGTCGCGGCACGGTCGATCCATTCGGCAATGGTTTTCACGGTTTTCGCGCCGACATCGAGGATCATGCCGTCGGCTGGTACGTCTGCAATGGCGACGGTCTCGCTTGCGGCACCGGCCTTGAACTCCCTGGCGACAACGGCGTCGGCGGGCAGGATGATGGCGCAGCCGGCCTCGGCCGCCTCGATCATGATCTGCTTGGCGGTGGTCGCGAGATCGTGCTCGCACAAGGATTTCCCGACGTCGGTGCCGCGTGCCGCGAGAAACGTGTTGGCCATGCCGCCGCCGATGACCAGCGCGTCGACCTTCTTCACCAGGTTCATCAACAAGTCGATCTTGGTCGAGACCTTGGCCCCGCCGACAATGGCGACAACCGGGCGGACGGGATTGCCGAGGCCCTTTTCCAGCGCATCGAGCTCGGCCTGCATGGTGCGCCCGGCGAAGGCCGGCAGCACGTGCGCCAGCCCTTCCGTCGACGAATGGGCGCGGTGCGCAGCGGAGAAGGCGTCGTTGACGAAGATGTCGCCGTTGGCGGCGAGCTTTTCGGTGAAGGCCGGGTCGTTCTTCTCCTCGGCTTTGTAGAAGCGGGTGTTCTCGAGCAGCAGCACATCGCCGCTTTCCATGGCGGCGACGGCGCTCGCGGCCTTGTCGCCGATGCAGTCGGTGGCAAAGCCAACCGGACGGCCGAGCACGTCCGCCGTCGCCTTGGCGATCGGCTCGAGCGAGAATTCCGGCG
This sequence comes from Mesorhizobium sp. M1163, assembly GCF_040318415.1. Taxonomy (NCBI): domain Bacteria; kingdom Pseudomonadati; phylum Pseudomonadota; class Alphaproteobacteria; order Hyphomicrobiales; family Phyllobacteriaceae; genus Mesorhizobium; species Mesorhizobium sp. M1163. The sequence continues at coordinate 99,992 of NZ_JAMYMF010000026.1, forward strand.
CCGGTCCATCTTTGGGACGACCGAAATGTGCAAGCAGGATGACCTTGGCGCCCTTGCCGGACAGCTCGGCGATGGTCGGTACAATGCGCTCGATGCGGGTGGCGTCGGTGACCTTGCCCTCAGTGACGGGAACGTTGAGGTCGACACGCACCAGCACACGCTTGCCGCTGATATTGCCGATGTCGTCCAGTGTCTTGAAGTCGGCCATGCTGATCCCTTTCGCGAAAAATCGCGGGGACCTTACCCCGCATCAACGACGATGCAAGACCTGCCTGACGGTTCTGCTTAAGGGTTCACGGAAAATGTGATCGCGTGTCGAAGATGAAGCGCCCAGCGGGAGCGAGATGGGCAGCAATGGCGCGAAACGCGCCGACATATGGCTTTACCGGTTGCGCACCACAATGCATGCGCCGCCGACGCTGTGCAGCTTCTGGCAAATATCGTCGGCCTTGGCTTTGGTGTCGGCGCCGATCCGCACCGCATAGATGCCGCGCCTGCCGATCGGTGTGCGCACCCGGCTGACCACCGGATTGCGACCGCTGAGCAAGGCTGGAAACCGCCGTTTCACATTGCTCCACTGATTGAGCGCCGCGGCGCGGCGGAAATTGCCGGCCACCTGCACGCCCCATGGCTTGATGTTGATCGACGACATCGGCACGGTTCTGGACATGATCACCGGCAGCGTGCGGCAGGCGGCAGCGAAGCTCGCCTTCTTGTCGAGCGGCCGGATGACGCCGGCATACGCGGCATCGGTGAACCTGTCGGCCGGCTCGCCCATGACGTCCAAAACGTAGCTTTCGGTCTCCATCGGCAAGAAGCCGCCGGAATTCAGCCAGCGCGTCACCCGGCTCTCGCCGGCATTGTATGCGGCTGCGGCGAGGCCCAGATTGCCAAAGCCGGTCTTCATTTCGGCGAGGTATTTTGCCGAGGCCGGGATAGCCTGCTCGATATCGAACGAATTGGCGAGCCCGCGCATCTTGGCGGTACCCGGCATGAATTGGGCGATACCCTCCGCACCGACGGGGCTGACCGCATTGGGATCGAAGCGACTCTCCTTCCAGATCAGCCGGGCAAAGAAATCCCGGGGCAGGCCGTTCTGGTCGGCATGCGTCTCGATAAGATCGCAAACTCGATCGATCAGCTTCTGCTTGGCGGGCCGCGGCGGATCGGCCTGGACGGCTGTCGCCCAGCCCAGCCAGCAAATGACAACCAGCGTCGCCCCAAGCAAACGCCGCATCGAACTACTCCGCCGCGGCTTTGCCGTGTTGGCCAAACCGCCGTTCGATGTAGTCGGAAACCATTTTCTCGAAATCCGCGGCGATCGACGGGCCGCGCAGGGTCGCCGCCTTCTTGCCGTCGACGAACACCGGGGCGGTCGGCGTCTCACCGGTTCCGGGCAGCGAAATGCCGATATCGGCATGTTTGGATTCACCCGGACCGTTGACGATGCAACCCATCACCGCGACCTTGAGGTTCTCGACGCCGGGATATTGTTCGCGCCACACCGGCATGTTCTTGCGCAGGTCGGCCTGGATGTTCTGGGCAAGCTCCTGGAACACGGTCGAGGTCGTGCGGCCGCAGCCCGGGCAGGCGGCGACGATCGGCACGAACTGCCGGAAGCCCATGGTCTGCAACAGCTCCTGCGACACCTGCACTTCGCGTGTGCGGTCGCCGTTCGGCTCCGGCGTCAGCGAGATGCGGATGGTGTCGCCGATGCCTTGCTGGAGCAGGATGCCCATCGCAGCCGATGATGCGACAATGCCTTTCGAGCCCATGCCGGCCTCTGTCAGGCCGAGGTGCAGCGCATGGTTGGAACGGGTGGCGAGCTCGGTGTAGACGGCGATCAGATCCTGCACGCCGCTGACCTTGGCCGAGAGGATGATTTTCTCGCGCGCAAGGCCAATCTCTTCGGCCATTTCGGCCGACAGGATCGCCGACTGCACGATCGCTTCGCGCGTCACTTCCTGCGCGGTCAGCGGAAAGCCTTGGGCCTGGTTGTCATCCATCAGCCGGGTCAGCAGCTCCTGGTCGAGCGAACCCCAGTTGACGCCGATGCGCACCGGCTTGTCGTATCGGATCGCCATCTCGACGATCGCCGCGAACTGCCGATCCCTCTTGTCCTTGAAACCGACATTGCCGGGGTTGATGCGGTACTTGGCCAAGGCCTCAGCGCAGGCCGGATGATCGGCCAGGAGCTTGTGGCCGATGTAATGGAAATCGCCGACCAGCGGCACGTCGATCCCGAGCCGCTCCAGTCGCTCGCGGATGGCCGGCACAGCGGCAGCGCTTTCGTCGCGATCGACCGTTATGCGCACGATCTCGGAGCCGGCGCGATGCAGTGCCGCCACTTGCGCCACCGTCTGGTCGACATCGGCCGTGTCGGTGTTGGTCATCGACTGGACGACGACTGGGGCGCCGCCGCCGACCATCACGCCGCCGACGTCGACACCGACCGACCTGCGGCGCGGGAAGGGTGAGGAAAAATATCCGGTCATGCCGGCTGCCTTTAATCTTGAAGGTCCGGGCATGAGGTGGAGGAGCAAAGATGGCTTGTCAATGGCGACTGGCGCGCAGACCTAGCAAATCGGAAATGACAAGACGGCAGCTTGCCGCAAATCCATAAGCGTTTCCGGCAGCATAGAGACATGCCACCGGAAAGAAATCGCGCGCCAGGCGGCGCAGCTAGTCCTGGATGGGCGTCAGTGCGTCGTCGGTTTCGCCTTCAGTTTTTCAATCTCGTCCTTGAGCGCCAGCTTGCGCCGCTTGAGATTCACGATTTCGAGGTCGTCTACCGACGGATGGGTCATCGCATCGTCGATTTCGCGTTCGATGTCGCCGTGTTTCCGCTGCAGCTCATCAAGATGGGATGCAAGAGACATGATTGGTTCTCCCTTTCATGGTTTCCTCGGATTGCAGCCGTCATGGCACGTCCACCGCAGGCTCGCTTCTGTGACGGCATAATGACAGTGTGCCACCATCGCGCACCGATGTCGAATGCTGCGTGGTAGCATTCCACGACAATATGAAATGTGGTATGGGCTGCGCGCCGGTGCAAGAAGACCCCCGGTCCCGCCCAATCAGGCCCATAGTTTGGGCGCCGCAGACGTGCAGACGGTAAAAATGTCCGATCAGGAACAGGCAGATATCCGCCTCGAATATTCCCGGCTGAAGCAGGAACACGCCGATTTCGACGCGGCCATCAATGCGATGATCGCCATGAATTGCGACCCGCTGCAGATCCAGCGCATGAAGAAAAAGAAGCTTTTCCTGAAGGACAGGCTGATGGCGCTGGAAGACAAGATCATTCCAGACATTATCGCTTGAATGGACGCCGGCGCTGGCCTGCTGAAAAGGCGGCCTATGCCGCGATCGAAAGCCGCGCGGCGCGCTCGAGCAACAGCTCTATCAGGTCATCGGTCTTTTCGGTCGAGGTATCGATGGGAACCACCAGGCACATCGTCGCCTCGACCCTGCCCGGCGCTGAAAAGACCGGCGCGGCCAGGCATTTCGTGTAGGCATCGACAAGGCCGGAGGTGACGCAGTAGCCGGCCGACTTGGCCACCGCGATATCGGCTATGAACTCGTCGAGCTGCAACCTGCGGCCGTCCGGCAGTACGAGGTCGTCTTCCGAGACCATATCCTCGATCGCTGCCCTGTCGAAGCCGGCGAGGAGCAGCCGCCCGGAAGCTGTCCAGGGAAGCGGTATTTGCAGACCCGTCGCCGAGCTGATCCTGAATGGCCTGGTTCCCGGGCTTGAATGGACGATGGTGTAGCGGCCGCTTTGCAGCATGCACAGCTCCGAGGTCTCGCCGGACTCGCGTGACAGATGGTCGACTTCCTGCCGCCCTCGCCTGAGCAGGTCGTTGCCCCGCACATAGTCCATTCCGTAGAGATAGAGCTTCTTTCCAAAATAGACCCGATTGCCGTCTCCGGCCATCTCCAGCAGGCCTGCGTCGACCAGCGAGCGCACCAGCGTATAGGTCGTCGACCGCGGTGCGTTCACCCCTCTGGCAAGATCGCCAATGCCGATCGCGCGCTGGGTCGCGTGGAGAAACTCCAGAATCTGGAGGACCCGGTTGAGGCCCTTCTCCCGCGAGCCCGAATTCTTGTCTTCGTCCAGACCGGCGTCCGGTCGAGCGGCCAAGGCATTGCCTTCTTGCATTATCGATTCCTGATGTTAATCTGTCTTGTACAGAGTACAGGCGTCCCTTGTAAGGGACAATGACGTCAGTTGCAACCGATGCCTGCGCTGCTGGTCCAACGGGGAACACAACACGAAGGAGGTCGCCGTGAACGACACATCCAAAAGGCGTGAATTTCTGAAACTGGGAATGGCCGGGCTTGCAACGGCCGGAGTGATGAGTGCCGCCACTGCGGTCGATGTCCAGAAAGCTGCGGCCCAGGCAGCGCCTGACAGCCTGCTGCGCACCGTTCTCGAGCGCGGCAAGGTGATCGTCGGCACCGGCAGCACCAACGCGCCCTGGCACTTCGAGAACGATGCCGGCGAACTGGTGGGCATGGACATCACCATGGGTCGCATTCTCGCCAAGGGGCTTTTCGACGATCCGACCAAAGTCGAATTCGTAATGCAGGATCCGGCCCAGCGCATTCCGAACGTGACCACCAACAAGGTCGACATCACCATCCAGTTCATGACCATGACCGCCCAGCGCTCGCAGCTGATCCACTTCTCCAGGCCCTACTATGTCGAAGGCATCGCCTTGCTGACCCTTCCGAACGCCGAGAATAAGACCTTCGACAAGCTGCTTGCCGCCGGTTCGGCGACCCGGATTTCCATCCTGCAAAACGTCGATGCCGAGGCAAACGTGCGCATCGTCCTGCCGGAGGCGCAGGTGATGCAGATAGATACGCAGGCCAACGTGCTGCAGGCACTGGAATCGAAGCGATCCGACGCCGCGGCCGTCGATCTGTCGACGGTCCGCTGGCTCGCCTCGCGCAATCCGGACAAATACTTCGATGCCGGCAAGAGTTGGTTCTCGATGCTTTATGGTGCCGCACTGCGGCAGGGCGACCTCGACTGGCTGACCTTCGTCAACCAGACCTTCACCATCGCCATGTTCGGCCATGAAACGGCACTCTACGACGCTGCGTTCAAGGATTATTTCGGACAGGAGCCGCCGGCCCGCCATCCTGGATTCCCGGTTATCTGATCCATCAGGCGGAAGGATGCCTCCGGCGCCCTTCCGCCTCGTTCCCGGACTGTCGGCACTAAGCAGGACGCATGGGCTATACCCTCAACTTCAACCTGATCTGGCGGCATTTCGACAAGCTCTGGGGGGGGCTGCTGCTCAGCCTTGAGCTGGCTGTCATCTCCATCGCGATCGGCATCGTCATCGGGCTGCTTCTGGCGGTCTGGTACGTGTCGGCCGGGCGAGCGGTGCGGACCGTCATCGCGGGCTATGTCGAGTTCATCCGCAACGTGCCGCTGATCCTGCTCGTCTACCTGGTCTTCTACGGCCTGCCGACCGTGGTCGATATCGCCTACAGCGCGCAAACCTCGTTCATTGCCACGCTGTCGCTCTACAGCGGCGCCTATCTGGTCGAGGTATTTCGCTCCGGGCTCGAGGCGGTGCCGCGCGGACAACTCGACGCCGGCAAGGCGATTGGCCTGACCCCTTGGCAGAGACTGCTCCATGTACGCTTGCCGACGATGCTGCGCATAACGCTGCCGGCGCTTTCCAACACTTTCATATCGCTCTTCAAGGACACGTCGGTGGCGTCGGTCATCTCGGTACCCGAGCTCACCTATGGCGCCCAGTGGATCAACTTCAACACCTTCCGCATTGTCGAGGTCTATCTGGTGGTGACTGCGATGTACCTGTTGACCGGCTACGCGCTGCTTTTCGCGCTGCGGCTGGTCGAGCGCCGGTTCAAGGCGGCGCGCTGACATGCTGAGCCAGATCATCTATGCCTTGCCGTTCCTCGCCGAAGGCTTTGCCGTAACCTTGTGGGTGTCGCTGCTGGTTGTGGTGCTATCGCTTATCGCCGGCGTGCTGATGGGTGTCGGCCTCGTCTATGGTCCGGCTCCGCTGCGCTGGGCAGTGCGCGTCTTCAGCGACACCATACGCGGCATTCCGATCCTGGTGCTGATCTTCTTCGTCTATTACGGCCTGCCCGCGGTGGGACTGCATCTTGAGTCCTTTTGGGCGGCCGTACTCGCCCTCACCCTCTTCAAGACCGCACAAGTCGTCGAGTATCTCAGGGGCGCCGTCGGCTCGATTCCCAAGGGTCAGTCGGAGGCGGCGATGGCGATCGGGCTGACCTTCCGCCAGCGGCTGGCCTACGTCATTTTTCCGCAAGCGTTCAGGCGCTTCCTGCCGCCCTGGATCAACGGCGTCACCGACGCGGTGAAAGGCAGCGCGCTGGTCTCGCTGCTCGGCATCACCGACCTGATGCAAGCGATCAACCAGGTCATCGGCCGCACCTATGAGGCGATGCCGCTCTACATCCTCGGCGCGCTCGTCTACTTCGCCGTCAACTACGCCCTCTCCTTGGCCAGCCGGCGGCTGGAGCGGCGTTTCTCCTTCATCCGGGAATAACAAGATGTCCAAAGCCTCGCACGCAAATCCGGCGCTTCTCGATATCTCCGAGGTCTCCAAAGCCTTTGGATCCGTCGAGGTCCTGCGCTCGGTCAGCCTCAAGGTGACGCGCGGCGAGGTGGTGACGGTCATCGGCCCATCCGGCAGCGGCAAGACCACCCTGCTGCGCTGCGTCAATTTCCTGGAGAGCTATGATAACGGCTCGATCCGTATCGACGGTAAAGAGGTCGGCTACCGCGAGGCGGGAACACGCCAGCGACGCAGCGAGCGCGACCTGGCGGCGATGCGCGCCGAGACCGGAATGGTGTTCCAGAGCTTCAATCTGTTTCCGCATTTGACTGCGGCCGGCAACATCATGCTCGGCCTGCGCAAGGTGCGCGGCAAGAGCAATGCCGAGGCCCGCACCATTGCCGAGCACTGGCTCGGCCGGGTCGGGCTCGCCCACAAGGCCGACAGTCTGCCGGCCGAGCTTTCCGGCGGCCAGCAGCAGCGCGTCGGCATCGCCCGCGCTGTGGCGATGGAGCCGAAGATCCTGCTCCTCGACGAGATAACCTCGGCGCTCGACCCCGAACTGGTTGGCGAGGTGCTCGAGGTCGTACGCAGCCTCGCCGAAGACGGCATGACGATGCTGATGGTCACGCACGAGATGGCTTTTGCACGCGATGCATCGAGCCGCATCGTTTTCATGGCGGATGGCGGCGTCAGTGCCGTCGGACCTCCCGCCGAGATCCTGGCTGCGGACTTCGACAATGAACGCCTTCGCAGCTTCCTGGCGCGGTTTCGCGCCTCGCATTTTTGACACCGGACGGCGAAAGCTGTCGCAAGGAGCTTTTATGACGCCTTACATCCGGCTCGCGGAATTGGGCCTGACGCTGCCCGAGCCGCCGAAGCCCATCGCCAACTTCGTCACCTATGCCGAGAGCGGACGGCTGATCTTCCTCTCCGGCCAGGGGCCGTTGCGCGCTGATGGCGCGCTCTGCACCGGCAAGGTTGGCGAGGATGTCTCCGTGGAGGAGGCCTATGGGCATGCCCGTCTCACCGGCCTGAACCTGCTCGCCGTCATGCATGCCGCGGCCGGCGACCTCGGCCGCATCGTGCGCGTCGTCAAGCTGCTTGGCTTTGTCAATGCAACGCCGACATTCAGCGAGCACCCCAAGGTGGTGAATGGCTGTTCCGATCTTTTCGCGGCCGTCTTTGATACGCTTGGCGGACACGCCCGTTCCGCGATCGGTGTCGGCTCGCTGCCGGGCAACATCACAGTTGAAATCGAGGCGGTCGTCGAGATCGCCGCCTGAAAACAGGATCTACAGAGATGACGACCTATTCCGCTGACCGTTCCAATACGACAATCCGCGAACGGCTCGGCCTTCGCCCGATCATTAATGTTTCCGGAACGATGACGGCGCTCGGCGCTTCGATCATCGTGCCGGAAGCGATTGCCGCAATGTCGGAAATCGCCTCGCAATGGGTCGAGATGGACGATCTGCAGCGCGCCGCAAGCACGGTGATTGCACGCCTCACCGGCGGCGAGGCCGGCTTTATCACCGCATGCTGCGCCAGCGGCATAACCATGGCGATTGCCGGCGCGATGACCGGAACCAGCCTTCTTGCGATCGAGCGGCTGCCGGACGACACCGAGGGCCTCAAATCGGAGGTCATCGTCCAGCTTGGCCACATCGTCAATTATGGCGCGCCGATCGACCAGTCGATCCGGCTTGCCGGAGCCAAGGCAGTGCCCGCCGGCACGGTCAGCGTTACGCAGGACTATCATGTAGGCGAGGCGATCCAGGACCGGACGGCGGCAGCCCTCTACGTCGTCGCGCACCACACCGTGCAATACGGCATGCTCTCGCTCGAAGAGTTCTGCGAGATCTGCCACGCCAAGGGCGTGCCGGTGATCGTCGACGCCGCCTCGGAATACGATTTGCGCGGCTTTCTGGCGCGCGGCGCCGACATTGTCGTCTATAGCGGGCACAAATTTCTCTCAGGGCCGACAAGCGGCATCGTTGCCGGCCGCAAGGATCTGGTGCGGGCCGCCTATCTCCAGAACCGCGGCGTTGCGCGCGCCATGAAGGTCGGCAAGGAGAGCATTGCCGGCACCATGGGGGCCCTGGAAGCCTGGGAACGGCGCGACCATGCCGGCATCCGCCAGCGGGAAGAAGCCGCACTGCATCTGTGGCAAACCGCATTGCAGGGCCTGCCCGGCATCGCAGCAAACATCATTCCCGATCCGACCGGAAATCCTCTCGAGCGCCTGCAGGTGTTTGTTGCGCCCGAAAGCCGGTTCACCGCCGCCGGGCTGGCCTCGGCACTGGCGGCGGGTTCGCCCCCCATTATCGTTCGCAACCACGAGGTCGAGCGCGGCCACTTCTTCCTTGATCCGTGCAATCTGCACCACGGCGAGGCGGAGATCGTCGCCGAGCGCCTGCGGGCGGTGTTGAGCGCTGCTGAGCGGCCCGCGGATGCGATGAAGTCCGCTCGCAAGCAGTCTGCCGGGGCTTTGCGCTGGCCGGATTAGGTAGCGATGGCGCCATTCGCCCGAGTGCGGGACGCTCCTATCCTTGCGGCTCCCCTCGATTTCCGCTAATGCGCGCGTTTGCCGCCGGGGAGCAGAAGCTTGGACAATCACCGCGCCGACGTCGCCATCATCATGGGCAGCCAGTCCGACTGGGCGACGATGCGCCACGCCGCCGAAACGCTTGAGGCGCTTGGCATTCCGCACAAGCGGCTGATCGTCTCGGCCCACCGCACTCCCGACCGGCTCTATGACTTCGCCAAGGGCGCCAAGGGCGCCGGCTACAAGGTGATCATCGCCGGTGCCGGCGGTGCGGCGCATCTGCCGGGCATGACGGCAGCGATGACGCCACTGCCGGTGTTCGGCGTGCCGGTGGAATCGAAGACGCTGTCCGGCCAGGATTCGCTGCTTTCGATCGTGCAGATGCCGGCCGGCATTCCGGTCGGCACTTTGGCCATCGGCAAGGCCGGCGCTGCCAACGCCGCCCTTCTGGCCGCCGCGGTGCTGGCGCTGAGCGACGAAAAGCTTGCCGCCCGGCTGGACAGCTGGCGCGCCGCGCAGACCGCCAAGGTGGCCGCCGAGCCGACGGACACGCCGTGAGCCGGCCCGCCGGATCGACCATCGGCATCATTGGCGGCGGCCAGCTCGGCCGCATGCTGGCGATGGCCGCGGCCCGCCTCGGCTACCGCATCGTCGTGCTGGAGCCGCAGCCGGACTGCCCGGCGGCACAGGTCGCCAACCGGCAGATCGTCGCCGCCTATGACGACGCGGCCGCGCTCGGCGAGTTGGCTGCGGCCAGTGCCGTCGTTACTTACGAATTCGAGAACGTTCCGGTTGCGGCCGCCGCGGCACTTGCCACCACGGTCCCGGTCTATCCGCCGGCACGCGCACTGGAAGTGGCTCAGGACCGGCTGGCGGAAAAGAAATTCCTCAACGGCATCGGCATACCGACCGCGGATTTCAGCCCCGTCGACAATGACGAGGAACTGACGGCCGCGCTGAAAAAGTTCAACGGCAGCGGCATATTGAAGACGCGCCGGATGGGCTATGACGGCAAGGGCCAGCGTGTCTTCCGCAACATGGAAACAGGCGGCTTTGCCGGCACTTGCGAGGCGATGGGCAACGTGCCGTTGATCCTGGAATCATTCGTCGCCTTCGAGCGCGAGATTTCGGTGATCGCCGCGCGCGGCATCGACGGTTCGCTCGCCGCCTACGATCCGGCCTGGAATGTCCATCGCAACGGTATTCTTCACAGTTCGACGCTGCCGGCCGGGGTGAAGTCCGACACGGCGGCTGCGGCTCAAACGGCGGCGGCCGAGATACTTGCAGCGCTCGACTATGTCGGCGTCATCGGCGTCGAATTCTTTGTCCTGGCCGACGGTTCGCTGCTGGCCAACGAGATTGCGCCGCGCGTCCACAATTCCGGTCACTGGACGGAGGCCGCCTGCACCATCTCGCAATTCGAGCAGCACATCCGCGCCGTCGCCGGCCTGCCGCTGGGAAATCCCGCACGGCAGTTCGACTGCGTCATGGAAAACCTGATCGGCGACGACATCCGGCGCGTTCCTGAACTTCTCGCCGAGCCCGATCTGATGCTGCACCTCTATGGCAAGGCCGAGGCGCGGCCCGGCCGCAAGATGGGCCATTTCACGCGCGTGAGCCGCCGCAGCTAGAGCATGATCCCGAAAAGTGGAATCCGGTTTTCGGGAACGATCATGCTCAAACAAAAGTTAGAACCTACGCTTACTGGATGTCGCCGCTCTCGTCCTCGTCGGGGCTGGCGCAGCTCACATCGCCTTCCGCGCAGGTCGAATCGGCGGTGAGCTGTTTGGTGCGGTCGTCGGTCAGCCGCGTCAGGCATTCCGATATCAGCATCGGATAGATCGAGCCGCCTTCGCTGTCCGCGGCGGAATAGCTGCATTCCGCGTCGCGAAAGGCGATCCACGCGCGCTGCGCCGTCTGCAACAGCTTCCTGGCTTTTGCATCGCTTGCGCTGATGAGCTCCTGGTAGGCCTTGTTGAGTTTGGCGTCGGCGGATTTGTAGTCCGCGTCGGCGCAGATGTTCATCATCTGCTGGCTGTCGTCGTTGCGGTCGCATTCCTGCGCATGGGCAACAGAACCTGCCGCAAGGACGGCAAGACAGGCGGACACAAGAATTCGGCGCATGATGATCTCCAATTCGCAACCGCATCATTCCAGCCGTCTCAAGCCCGCGCAATGCCGCAAGGCGCCGTTGGCGGGTATTTCGATGATACGAAACGGTCCGTATCGTTTAGGCAACGCGCTTGCGGTTGACACGGGCAAGGCTCCTCGTCTATGAGCCACGCACAGTTCAAAGGCGCGTCTGTGGGCGCGCCTTAATAGTTCGGCCCGGGACCGGGCCCAGACCGACGGGCAAGACCATGAAGATCAAGAATTCGCTCAAGGCGTTGAAGGCGCGTCACCGCGACAACCAGCTGGTTCGTCGCAAGGGCCGCGTCTACATCATCAACAAGACCGCTCCGCGCTACAAGGCGCGCCAGGGTTGAGTTTTTGACCGGAGGCTGCGTGCCTCCGTGCGCATGATACGCCTCTCACGCTAAATTCAGTTTGACGATCCGGCGTCGGGGGCTAGATTCCCGCGATGCGGATTCTTTTTGCATTTTTCACGGCTTTCTTCGTTTCCAGCGCTGTCTCGCTGCCGGCGTGGGCTGAAGATCCGACAGCAAATCGGCCGACAGCACCTCCGGTTGTGATGACGAAACAGGCGCGGCTCGATCAGCTGTTTGCCGATCTCAAGCGCGAACGCAACGAAAAGGCGGCCGAGCGCATCGCCGGGCGCATCGGCAGCGAGTGGTCCCAGTCGGGCAGTGCCTCGATCGACCTGATGATGCAATGGTCGCAAAAGGCGACTGAAAACCAGAAATTCGATGTTGCGCTCGATTTCCTCGATCAGGTGGTAACCCTGCAGCCGACCTATGCGGAAGGCTGGAACCGGCGCGCCACGGTTCATTTCATGATGAAGAACTACGGGAAGTCGATGTCGGACATCGACCGTACCCTGCAGCTCGAACCACGCCATTTCGGCGCGCTTTCCGGCCTGGCCCAGATCATGGCCGAAACCGGCCACAAGCAGTCGGCGCTCGAGGCCTGGCAGCGCGTTCTCGGCATCTATCCGATGATGCGCAGCGCCCAGGACCAGGTCGCCGCACTTTCCGAAGAGCTTGCCGGCGAAGGCATTTGAGACCAGTAAGGGAATAGGGGAGTAAGGCAGTATGTGAGTGGTGTAGATGCACTCATCCCCTACTCCCCTACTCCCCTACTCCCCTACTCCCCTACTCCCCTACTCCCCTACTCCCCTACTCCCCTACTCCCCTACTCCCCTACTCCCC